>JBBPYL010000125.1:0-21473 GCA_038199935.1 Propionibacteriales bacterium
GTCTCGGCCACCAAGTGGGTGGTGGACCTCGAGGTGACCCGATTCTCCGACTTCACCGCCTACTGGACCGACCGGGGCTGGTCGGCGCGAGGACCGGTCAAGACGCACTCCCGGATCGAGGTCCCGCGCGGTGGGGACGCGGTCCGGGCCGGGTCCGTGCGCGTGGGCGGTCAGGCCTGGGCCCAGCACACCGGTGTGGCGAAGGTGGAGTACCGCCTGGACGGCGGCTCCTGGATCTCGGCCGAGCTCGGCGGTGTTCCCGGGGACGACACCTGGGTGCAGTGGGCCGCGTCGCTCGACGTGGCGCCCGGGGACCACTCCCTGGCCGTACGCGCCACCGACCGCTCCGGCTACACCCAGACCTCGGCCCGCGCTGACGTCGTCCCCGACGGGGCGACGGGCTGGCACACGGTCGAGTTCTCGGCCGGCTGACCGTTCACCACCGTGGCCCGCCCCGCGGACGTGGCAGCGCGACCTCGGCAGGGTGGATCACGTAGACCACGCCGCCGGTGCTGCCCAGCCACGCGCGCTCGAACTGCTCCCGGGCGTAGACCACCCGTACCGCGGTGTCGTCGGGACGCTCGTGCGAGGCCGGGTCGTGGCACACGACGTTCCCCTGCCCGTCGAAGCCCACGATGACCAGGAGGTGGCCCTCCGTGTCGTAGCCCGCGCCGTCGAGGTCGGACGAGGCGAAGGCCAGCGAGGCGATCAGGGGGACGCCCGCGCCCAGGAAGCTCTCGGCCTCGACCAGCGAGGTGAGCCGGGTGACGAAGGCCTCGAGACCGTAGCGGCCGGCGTAGGCGACGTTGTAGGACCAGTTGCCGGCGCCACCGAAGACGTGGTCGTAGACGTGCTCTACGGCGTGGTCCACCGCAGGGTGTGGACAGCCGGGCGCGGCGGTCGCCGCCAGCTCGACGCGACCCGGTCCGCGACTCCAGTACCCGAGCACCATCGCCACGGACGCGGGGGAGCACCAGGCCGCCCCGCCCCCCCCGCGCTCGGGCCGCTCACCGCGGTGTCGCTGCTGGGAGTAGGCCGGGAGCGGGAGCTCGCGGACCGGCGCCCGTTGCCGCCCCGATGCGGGTCCCGCTGAGTGATCCGGTGAGTCGGCGGGGGACGCGGGGACGTAGGACGTCAGGGCCGCGAGAAGGCGGACCTGCGGAGGCGGGCCGGGCTCCGCTGGGCGGGCCAGCACGAGCCGCAGCTGGAAGGCGGTCCACACCCGGCCCGGAGCGGCCTCCAGCTCGTCGATCCGCACCACCGCCGTCCCCGGACCGGTCCCGGGTCGCAGCGGCGTGGAGCCGCGTCGTACGTGGTCGTCCCGCTCGGCCCACCGTCCGAAGGAGTGCCACCGTGACCAGCCGGTGTACCTCTCGTGCAGCCGGGCCTCCACGCCCAGCCAGCTCCCGCCCGGGGTCACGGCGTTCCATGAGGGCACGAGGGAGGTGAACCCTCGGGTCTCGCGCACCTCCGGACCGACCCAGACGGCGAGCTGGTCGTCCTCGGCCCCGCGGCGCCGGGCCGTGCCCACCGACGCCGTCCAGCGCAGGCCCTCCGCGTCCGCCACGGCACCGAGCGACGTGCCCCGGCCCAGCTCCGCACCGCGCCAGCAGTGCAGGGTGAGCCCCCGGGTCGCCGTCGTACCGTCGCCGTCCGGGGCGGCGGCCACGGAGCCGGCGGAGGCGGGGGAGTCGTTGGATGCAGAGAAGTCCGGCACCGCTGGAGGCTACGTCATGGCGGTCCGGAGAGGGTCCGCGCGTCGGTAGCATGGGTCCGGTGACCCCGTCCACGCCTGCGTCGGCCCCGCCCCCGCCCGCCGGTGCGGTGCGTCTCTACGACTCGGCCACCCGCGCGGTCCGGGACTTCGTGCCGCGCGAGCCGGGCCGGGTCGGGATCTACCTGTGCGGCCTGACGGTGCAGTCGGCCCCGCACGTGGGGCATGTGCGGTCGGCCGTCAACTTCGACGTGCTCCGCCGCTGGCTGCGCGCCCGGGGGTACGACGTGAGCCTGATCCGCAACATCACCGACATCGACGACAAGATCCTGGTGAAGTCCGCCGAGCAGGGACGGCCCTGGTACAACCTGGCCTACGCGATGCGGCGCGAGCTGGACCAGGCCTACGCCGCCCTGCACGTGGAGCCGCCGACCTACGAGCCGGCCGCGACGGCGCACATCCCCGAGATCGTCGAGCTCATCGAGCGGCTGGTCGCTGCGGGTCACGCCTACGCCGCCGAGGACGGCTCGGGTGACGTCTACTTCGACGTGCGCTCCTGGGCGGCCTACGGCGAGCTGACCGGTCAGCGGATCGAGGACCTGGAGGCGGCGCAGGACGCCGACCCGCGCGGCAAGCGCGACCCGAGGGACTTCGCGCTGTGGAAGGGCTGGAAGCGGGCCAGCGAACCGGCGACCGCGGCCTGGCCCTCGCCGTGGGGCAGGGGTCGTCCGGGATGGCACATCGAGTGCTCGGCGATGGCGTGGAAGTACCTCGGGCCGGCCTTCGACATCCACGGCGGCGGCGTGGACCTGCGCTTCCCGCACCACGAGAACGAGCAGGCCCAGTCCCGGGCCGCGGGCCTGGACTTCGCGGCGTACTGGATGCACAACGCGTGGATCACCACGGCGGGCGAGAAGATGAGCAAGTCGCTGGGCAACTCGCTGACCATCCCCGCCGTGCTCGAGCGGGTGCGCGCCATCGATCTGCGGTTCTACGTCGTCGCCGCCCACTATCGCTCGCACGTGGAGTTCTCCTTCGCGGCCCTCGAGGAGGCCGCGGCCGGGTTCGCCCGCATCGAGCACTTCCTGACCCGGGCCCGCGAGGTCCTGGGCAGTGTCGAGCGCGGCACCTGGTGCGCCGAGTTCGAGACCGCGATGGACGACGACCTCGGGACTCCGGCGGCCGTGGCCGCGATCTACGACGTGGTCCGCGAGGGCAACAAGCTGCTGGCCGCCGGGGACACGCCGGCAATGCGAGGCGCAGCCTCCTCGGTGCGCGCGATGCTCGACGTGCTCGGTCTGGACCCGTTCGACGAGCACTGGGCGGGTTCGGCGTCGTCCTCGCGGGAGAGGCGGCTCGGCTCCGCGCTCGACGTGCTCGTCTCCACCCTGCTCGAACGCCGCACCGAGGCCCGTGCGTCTCGCGACTTCGCGACCGCCGACGCGATCCGGGACCAGCTCTCGGCCGCCGGGATCGACCTCGAGGACACCCCCCAGGGCCCCCAGTGGACCCTCTAGTGAAGGACATCTGATGCCAGGCAACTCCTCTCGACGCGGCGCGATCAAGAAGACCGGCCGAGGCAACCCCACCGCCGGGTCCGGCGGCCGTTCCCGACGGGCGCTGGAGGGCCGCGGTCCGACCCCGAAGGCCAAGGACCGCGAGGGTCACGTCACCCACAAGCGCGCCACGCAGTCCGCGAGCCGCAGTTCGGCGCGTCCGAAGCGGCTGGCCAAGGGCGGGGACTCCGAGTGGATGGCGGGGCGCAACTCGGTGGTGGAGGCGCTGCGCGCGGAGATGCCGATCACCACGGTCTACGTCGCCGAGGGCGCCGAGCGGGACGGGCGGCTGCGCGAGGTCTTCCGGGTGGCCGCCGAGCGGGGGATCGCCATCCTCGAGCTCCCCCGCGGGGAGGTGGACCGTCTCACGGGCGGGGCGGTCCACCAAGGACTGGCCGCGAAGATGCCGCCCTACGAGTACGCCCACGCCGACGACCTGCTGGTCCGGGCGGCCGAGCGGAGCGAGCCGCCCCTGATCGTGGCGTTGGACTCGGTGACCGACCCCCGCAACCTCGGGGCCGTGGTGCGCTCCGCCTCCGGGTTCGGGGCCCACGGCGTGCTCATCCCCGAGCGACGCGCGGCCGGGATGACCGCCTCGGCCTGGAAGACCTCGGCGGGCGCCGCCGCGCGGATCCCGGTCGCCCAGGCCACCAACCTGACCCGCCAGCTCAAGGCCTACCAGAAGGCGGGCTGCATGGTCATCGGCCTGGCCGCCGACGGTGAGGTCGCGCTGCCGGACCTCACCCTCGCCGACGGTCCCCTGGTCGTCGTGGTCGGCTCCGAGGGTGACGGGCTCTCCCGCCTGGTGGCTGAGACGTGCGACCAGCTCGTCTCCATCCCGATGGCCAACAACCTGGAGAGCCTCAACGCGGGCGTCGCCGCCTCGGTCGCGCTCTACGCGATCGCCCAGCGTCGGCTCGCGCTCTAGTCCGCACCGGTTCGTCCGCTGATCAGCCGTCCCTGTTCGCGCGCCGCGGGGCTGCGGGCTCGAGCCTGACCGCTCCCGTACCCTCGTCGGCGGCCCTGTCCTCGGGGTTCCACAGCGTGCAGCTGCGCAGACTCAGGCAGCCGCAGCCGATGCAACCGTCGAGCCGCTCGCGCAGCAGCTCCAGCCGGGCGATCTGGGCGTCGATCCTGGGTCGCCAGCTGCGGGAGAGCCTGCTCCAGTCGGCCTTCGTGGGCGCCCGGCCCTCCGGCAGCGTCCGCAGTGCCTCGGCCACCTCGTCCAGGGTCAGGCCCACCCGCTGGGCGGCGCGGATGAATGCGACGCGCCGCAGCGTGGATCGGCGGTAGCGGCGCTGGTTGCCGGACGTGCGCTCGGCGGTGAGCAGACCCTGCGACTCGTAGTACCGCAGTGCCGACGGTGCGACCCCGGAGCGTTGGGACAGCGCGCCGATGGTCAGCCACGGGTCAGCCATCCGCCCAGGCTACCGGTTGACCTCATGTGAGGTTGAGGTTCGAGAATCGACCCATGAGCCTGACCACGAACCCACCACCCCCGACCTACGGCTACGCCGACCTACCCCGGTTGATGTCGCTGATGACCGGCGACGAGAAGCACACCGCCGCCGCGACCTCCACGCTCGACGTGGTCTGGACCTTGTACGAGGCGGTGCTCGACGTCTCGCCCACCACGGCCGAGGACCCGCATCGGGACTGGTTCCTGCTCTCCAAGGGCCACGGGCCGATGGCCCACTACGCCACCCTCGTCGCGCACGGGTTCTTCGACGAGGAGTGGCTCGCCGGGTGGGGCTCGTGGGACTCACCCCTGGGTCTGCACCCCGACCGCGTACTGGTGCCCGGTGTCGAGATCTCCAGCGGCTCGCTGGGACACGGCCTCCCGCTCGCCGTCGGCGTTGCGCTCGGACTTCGAGCCCAGCACATCGGGTCGAGAGTCGTCGTCCTGGTCGGCGACGCGGAGCTCGACGAGGGCAGCAACCAGGAGGCGATCGAGGTCGCCTCCGCCCTCGGTCTCGACCGGCTGATGGTCGTGGTGGTGGACAACGCCAGTGCGTCCTACCGCCG
The DNA here is from genome assembly GCA_038199935.1 of Propionibacteriales bacterium. Classification (GTDB taxonomy): domain Bacteria; phylum Actinomycetota; class Actinomycetes; order Propionibacteriales; family Nocardioidaceae; genus Nocardioides_B. The sequence continues at coordinate 5,296 of JBBPYL010000125.1, forward strand.
GCCGGGCGTGCTGGCAACGCGGTTCGCGGTCCAGGACTGGGACGTCGAGACCGTGGACGGCCACGACCGGAGCCGGCTGGGAGTGGCGATGCGGCAGACGACCTCCCGTCCGCGGGCCCTGATCGCCGAGGTGGACAGCCGATGACCGCCCGAGTCGCCCGCGACCCCCGTGAGACGTTCGCCCGCACGGCCGTCGATCTCGTCACCTCCGATCCGGCCGTGGCCCTGGTCTACGCGGAGATCTCCGGGGCTCTCTTCGCGGCGGCCAAGGAGGGGCACGGTGACCGGGTCATCAACGTCGGCATCCGTGAGCAGCTCCTGGTCAGTGCCGCGGCCGGACTGGCGCTCACCGGCCTTCGCCCCGTGGTGCACACCTTCTCCCCCTTCCTGGTCGAGCGAGCCTTCGAGCAGCTCAAGCTCGACGTGAACCACCAGGACGTCGGCCTCGTGCTGGTCTCCGTGGGCGGCTCCTACGACTGGTCCGCCGCCGGACGCACCCACCAGTCCCCCGCCGACGTGGCGCTGCTCGACACCCTGGCCGGGTGGACGGTCCACGTGCCCGGGCACGCCGACGAGGTCGAGTCGGCGCTTCGGACGGCGGTCGCGGACCGCGGGCGGCACTACCTGCGACTGTCGGCCGAGCAGAACGACCGCGCGCACCGGGTAGCGCCGGGGCGGCTCCTCCGCGTCGCTGAGGGGTCGCGGGCCGCCGTGGTGGCGGTGGGCCCGCTCCTGCAGCCCACGCTGGCCGCCACGACGGGGCTCGACGTCAGCGTGCTGTACGCCCCGACCGTGCGTCCCTTCGACACGGCGGGGCTGCGGGCCGCGCTCCCGGCCGCGCCCGTGGCCGAGGTCGTCCTGGTGGAGCCGATGCTCGAGGGCACCTCCAGCCGTGTGGTCAGCCAGGCCCTGGTCGATCGTCCGCACCGGCTGCTCGCGCTGGGTGTCGGCCAGGAGGAGCTGCGTCGGTACGGAGAGCCCACGGACCACGCCCGGGCGCACGGGCTGGACGCGAGGGGGATCCGAGCCTCGATCACCCGGTTCCTCGCCACCCGCGGCGCGGCCTGACGTGGACTCAGTCGAGCGGCTCGACGCTAGTGTCGGAGGTGATCTGCTCCTCGGGCCGTACGGCGAGCACGTCCTCGACGTAGGACCGGGCCGCGTCGAACAGCGCGACCGAGGACCCCGCGCGCTCCGAGAGGTACCAGCGGTGCTCGAGCACCTCGTGGAAGACCTCTGCGGGCTCGAGCCGGCCCCGCAGCTCGGCCGGGATCAGCGCGGTGATCGGCTCGTAGACCGTGGTCAGCCACCGGTGGGCGACCAGGCCGCGGTCCTCGCCGCTGAGCTCCCAGTGCACGGTGAAGGCGGCCACGTCGTTGAGCAGCCGTCGCGCCTGGTTCTCCTCCACGGCCAGTCCGGTCAGCCCCTGGAGCTCGCGGGAGTGGTGGCCGGCCTCGACCACCCGGGGCTGGACCACGATGGTGGCACCGTCCCAGTCGGTGACGATGTCGATCTCGTCGACGTCGAAGCCGAGCTCGTTGAGCCGCTCGATCCGCTGCTCGATCCGCCACAGCTCGCTGGTGGCGAACTCGTCGGCCACGGTGAGCTCGTCCCACAGCGCGTCGTAGCGGGTGCGGACCATCTCGGCGATCGCGCCGGCGTCGACCTCCACGTCAAGGAGCTCGCCGGCCTGCAGGTCGAGCAGCTCGCCGAAGATGTTGGTCACCGCGAGGTCGAGATCGTAGGTGCGCTGGCCGGTGCTCAGCGTCTCGTGCAGCTCCCCGGTCTCGGCGTCGACGAGGTAGGCGGTGAACTCGCCGGCGCTGCGACGGAAGAGGACGTTCGAGAGTGACACGTCGCCCCAGTAGAAGCCGAAGAGGTGCAGCCGGACCAGCAGGACGACCAGGGCGTCGACGAGGCGCGGAAGGTTCTCCGACGGCAGCCCGTGGGAGAACAGCGAGCGGTACGGCAGAGAGAATCTCAGGTGGTGGGTGACCAGGCAGGGCTCGATCTCGGTCCCGTCGGCCGAAGTGCGTCCGGCAACCACGCCGACCGGCTCGACGGCCGGCAGGCCCAGCCGGCGTAGGTCGCGCAGCAGCCGGTACTCCCGGAAGGCGTAGTGCGGGCGGGTCTCCTTGACCGCGTAGACGTCCGTGCCGAGCCGGACGATCCGCACCACGTGCCGCGAGATCCCTCGCGGCAGCTGGACGACGACGTCGTCGCCCCACTGCTCCAGCGGAGACTGCCACGGCAGGGTGACCAACGCCGGGTTGGGCCGGGTGGCCACGATCCGAAGAGCCATGCGGAGAAGCCTAGACCGGATCCGGGGCGTCCGCCGTGGCACCATGCGCCATGACCAACCGCCACCACGGCAACCTCGCCGACGTCTGGAAGCACCTCGTGCTGTGCGAGGTGCCTCCCTGCTGGCCATGAGTCTGCTGGGGGAGTCCGCGGACTACCTGCTCTGCGACACCGACCCCGAGTCCGTGGCCGACCTACGCGCGTGGGCTCAGCAGTGGGGCCGGACGCAGTGCCACGTCGAGCAGGGGGACGGGATGGTGGCCGTCGATGCCTGGCTGGGGGAGGGCGACGGACCGACCCTGGTCCACGTCGACCCCTTCGACCCGTTCGCGTCGGCTGAGGGGGGACGCTCGGCGATCGACCTGGCCGGTCACGCGGCCGACAGCGGCGCGGCTCTGGTCTACTGGTACGGCTACGACACACCGCAGCAGCGGGGCTGGCCGCTGGGGCGACTCGGTGAGCTCACCGCGGCGGCGCTGTGGTGCGGCGACGTCCTGGTCACCGCAGCCGACGGGGCGACGCGTTCCGACGGGTCGCTGGGGGAGGCAACGACCCCCGGGACCGGCTTCGGCGTGGTCCTGGCCAACGTCACCACCGACTGCCACGTCGTGGTCGAGCGGTTGGGGCGGGCCCTGGCCCAGGGGTACCAGGGCACAGTGCTGCCCTCGGGGGAGCCGGGTGCGTTGGACGTCCAGGTCATCGCCGGCTAGTGAACGTTTCGGGCTGGTGCGGACATGGGCACGGGTGCGGCCCGACCAGTCGTCCTGGTCGAGACCGCACCCGTGCACGTCGCGAGCGGTGCCCTGCGTGAGGGTCCCCCCGCGAGATCGAGGGCCCTGCAGCCGAATCTGGGGCTACTTGAAGGCGTCCTTGGCCTTCTCGCCAGCCTGCTTGACGTCGGCCTTGCTCTTCTCGCCCTTGCCCTCGGCCTCCATCGACTCGTTGCCGGTGGCCGAACCGAGCTTCTCCTTGGCGCTGCCTACGAGACCCTCGGTCTTGTTCTGCGTCTTGTCATCGGCACCCATGGGGCACCTCCTTCGAATAGGAGTCTTCTAGGTATTACCCATCCGGCGGCGACGCAATCCTTCGTCCTAGGATGTCGGTTCCCGCCGCTTTAGCTCAGCTGGTAGAGCACTCGCCTTGTAAGCGAAAGGTCGTCAGTTCGAACCTGACAAGCGGCTCAGCGCAGCGGCACCGGCGCGAACGTGCGGCTGGGGTCGGCCATCTCGTCCTGGGCCTGGACCAGGCGCATCTCGTGCTCTCCGGCCTCGGCGGTCGCCGAGACGACGGCGAAGACCGACCCGGTGGTGCGGGCGAGGGTCTCCTCGGGGCCCCGATGGTCCAGCAGGTTCGCAAGCAGCACGGCCGCGGTGAGGTCGCCGGCCCCCGGAGGGCTCACCGAGAGTCGCGGGAAGCGCGTGCGCCAGGCGCCCTGGTCGCAGACCAGGACCATGTCCAGCTCGTCGTCCGGTGTCTCGTCCACGATGACGCTGGTGACCAGCACGGTGTCCGGGCCGGTAGCTCGGACGGCGTTGACCGCGACGAGCAGTGCCTCGTACGTCGTGGTGGTGACCCCGGCCAGGAAGTCGAGCTCGAAGTGGTTGGGTGTGATCACGTCCGCGGCGGGGACCACGGCGTCGCGCAGGAACTCGGGGATCCCCGGCCGGACGAACATGCCCCTCCCGACGTCGCCCATCACGGGGTCGCAGCAGTAGACGGCGTCGGGGGAGGCGGCCTTGACCTGAGCCACGGCGTCGAGGATGACCGCGCCCATCTCGGGTGCGCCCTGGTAGCCCGAGAGCACGGCCTCGCACCGTGCGAAGGCTCCTCGGTCCCGCACCCCCTCGATCACGGCGGCAACCTCGGCGGGCTCGAGCAGCGGCCCCTTCCAGTCGCCGTACCCGGTGTGGTTGGAGAAGTGCACGGTCATCACCGGCCAGACGACCTTGCCGAGCCGCTGCAGGGGGAACAGGGCGGCGCTGTTGCCGGCGTGCCCGTAGGCGACGAGGGACTGGATCGACAGGATGCTCACCGGACCGATCCTGCCACCGACTGCCGCTCCGCGGGTGGGCGAGGTCGGCGGGTCAGGCGACCTGCAGCGATCTCTTCGACAACCCCATACAGAAGCCGTCGATGACCTGGTCGACCGGGGTCCCGGGGTCGCTGGCCAGGCCGAGGGTCACGAACAGCGGCGAGAGGTGCTCCACGGTCGGGTGGGCGTGGGGCAGGCCGGGCGCGCGCGAGGCGTACGACGACAGCTCGTCCACGTCGCCACGGGCCAGCGCCTCGGCCGCCCGGAGGTCGAACTCCTCCGACCGGCCCGGCGCGGGCGCCTCGATGCGGAAGTCGGCGAGGAACGGGAGGCCGTGGGTGAGGAATCCCGAGCCGATCACCAGCACGCCCTCGTCGAGCAACGGCGGCGCCCCGTGTCCGAGGTAGAGCGCGGGCATCCGCTCAGCCGCGCCGCTCGTGCTCTCCTCGTCCATGACGTCCTCTCGGTGCCGGTGAGGGGCTCAGACTACGCCGCATAGGTTGAAGCAACAAGTAACTACCCCGTAGGCTGTCGGTATGACGCGCTGGCTGACCGACGAGGAGATGCGGGCCTGGCTGCCCCTGGCCGGAGTCCTGCTGAAGCTCCAGCCGGCGCTGGACTCCCAGCTCCAGCAGGACTCGGACCTGACCCTCTTCGACTACCTCTGCCTGGCCATGCTCTCGGAGTGCCCGAGCCGCTCGCGACCGCTCAGCGAGCTCGCGGCGCTCACCAACGCGTCGCTCTCCCGGCTCTCGCACGTGGTGAGCAAGCTCGAGGGGCGCGGGCTGGTGGAACGTCGACCCAGCCCGAGCAGCGCGCGCGTGACCCTGGCCCGGCTGACCCCCGACGGGATGGCGGTGCTGACCAAGGCCGCCCCCGGTCACGCCCAGCGGGTGGCCTCGCTGGTCTTCGACGACCTGCCGGCCGAAGACGTGGCCGCCCTCGAGCGCGTCGCCGGGCACATCATCGACCGGCTGGGCGGCACCGACCCGAGGAAGGGCTAGGACCCGCTCGCCGGCAGGGACCAGTCGACCTCGGGCCCGCCCTGGTCGCTCAGCAGCGCGTTGGTCCGGCTGAAGGGGCGGGAGCCGAAGAAGCCACGGGAGGCCGACAACGGGCTCGGGTGCACCGACTCCACCCAGGGCACGTCCCCGAGCATCGGCTTGAGGCCCTGGGCGTCGCGACCCCACAGGATGGCCGCGCGCGGGCCACCACGTGTGGCCAGGGCCCCGATGGCCTGCTCGGTGACGGCCTCCCACCCCTTGCCCCGGTGCGACGCGGAAGCGCCGGGGGCCACGGTGAGGACGCGGTTGAGCAGCATCACGCCCTGCGCGGACCAGGCGCTGAGGTCTCCGGACACCGGGGCGGCGCAGCCGGTGTCCTCGACCAGCTCGCGGAAGATGTTCGCCAGGCTCCTGGGCAGCGGGCGGACGGCCGGGTCGACCGAGAAGGCCAAGCCGACGGGATGGTCCGGGGTCGGGTAGGGGTCCTGTCCGACCACCAGCACCCGGACCTCGGACAGCGGCCGGGCGAAGGCCCGGAAGATCCGGTCGCCGGCGGGGAGGTAGCGGCGTCCGGCGGCGATCTCGGCGCGCAGGAAGTCGCCCATCCGGGCGACGTCCGGCTCGACCGGGGCCAACGCCTCCGCCCAGTCGGCGGCCATCAGGCCGCGGTGGACCAGGCCCTGCAGTGCGTCCATGCGCCCGGAGCCTAGGTCACCCACCCGAGGCGCCGACCCGGGCCCCGAGCCGTCCGTCGATCGTGTCGGCGATCGCGCGCATGCCGACCTCGAGCGGGTGCAGGGCGGCGGCCACCCCGGGGAGGTTCTCGGCCCCGTTCACCCACGGCTCGGGGCTGCACAGGTCGTGGCCGCGGGAGCGCGCGAACATGTCCACGAACTCGACGCCGGTGCGCGCGGCCGCCCGGCGCAGCTGCGCGCGCAGGGCCAGGGACGTGCGGTGCGCGAAGGCGACGTCGCCGGCGGCGAAGGGGATCCCCTCCCCGCACGACGTCCGCGCCGGCCCGATGCGGAGGTAGCCCACCAGGAGCACGCGCGCGTCCGGCGCACGCCGGGTCACCCGGCGCAGGACCTCCGCGACGTTGTCCCCGATGGTGGGGAGGTCCCCGACCAGCCCACGACCCTGCGCCGAGTCCGCGCACGGCGAGCCCTGCGGGTCGATGGGGGCCAGAGCGATGCAGGTCTGCACCAGGGTGGAGAACAGCTCCAGGTCGTTGCCGCCGATGCCCAGGGTCACCAGGTCGGTCCGCGGCGTCACCGCCCGCAGCTGCGCCGCGACGGTGCTCTGACCGCCGGTGATCTGCGGGCCGAGCACGTCCTCGGTCGTCGCCCCCGCGCAGCTGACGTCGACCAGCCTCAGACCCCGGTCCGCGGCCAGCAGGCTCGGATAGTTGTGGTCCGAGCGGAGGCAGCCGTTGGCCAGGTCCGTGGTCGGGATGAGCGGTCCCGCGGTGTAGGAGTCCCCCAGGGCGACGTAACGCCCCCGGGCGTCCCCGGCCGAGGGGGCGGAGGGAGCCGGGGCGTCCGGCGTCAGGGCGGAGGAGGGGGCGGACTGAGGCGTCGAGGCTTGGCTCCCAGGCTGAGCCGGCTGCGCGGCGTCGCTGGTGCAGGAGGCCAGCGCGGTCACCAGGACGACACCGACCGCGACGGCTCGGAGCACCGTGGTACCTCCTGGAAGTGGGCCGCGGGCGGTGCCGGCGGCGGCGGAGCGGTCGAGGTGGCTCAGCGCGGGTAGCGCGGGGCCAGGTCACGCCGTACGACGCGGGCCTGGGCCACCCATCGCAAGAGTACGGAGGAGGTGAGTGCCTGCCCCGCCATCAGCCCCAGCAGCACCAAGATCTGGGCCGCGCCCGCCTCCAGCGGGGTGCCCCCGCCCAGCAGCACCCCGATGAACGCCCCGGGCAGCGTGACCAGGCCGACCGTGCGGGTCTGGTCCAGGCCGGGGGTCAGCGCCTCCCGTGCCGTCGGCCCGACCACCTCGTACGCCGCGGCCGGGCTGGTCAGCCCGAGCGCGAGGCCGGCCTCGTAGGAGCCGAACGCGCGGTCGAGCTCGTCGAAGGCCCGCCGGCCGGTCAGGGTCGCCGCGGTCATCGTGTTTCCCACCACGATGCCGGCGATCGGGACGATCCCGGCTCCGTTGAAGGGCACCACGCCCGAGCCCAGCACCAAGGCCAGGACTGGCCCCGCCCCCGCCGCGATCGCCCCTGCGACCCACCACCGCTGCCTCGCCGGCACGTCGAGCCGCCCCGAGGAGGTGAGCGCGGCGACGACGAACATCAACAGCACGAAGGCCGAGGAGGCGACCACCGAGCGCAGCGCCGCCGCGATGACCAGGGAGACGACGCTGAGCTGGACCACGGCCCGCGCGGCCGCGACGACCTGCTGCCGCTCCACCCCCAGTCCGCCGAGCCGTGAGGCCGCGACGCCGAGGGCCAGCAGGGCCACCAGGACCAGGGCCAGCCGCCAGTCGGGGGCGGGCGCGCTGGTCGCGGCCAGCCTCATGAGCGAGGGGGTCGGGCCGGCGGCGGCAGCGGCTCCATGCCCGGCAACCTAGCAGCGGGGGGTGGCGGACCGGACGGTCGACAGCCACCGCAATCTGTCGCCTTTCCTCCGTAATGCCGCGTCAGTGCCGATGATGACGATGTGGACCGCCGGACTCGGCGCAGCGCCAGATCGTTCGTGGCGCGTCCCGAGCTTCTCGAGGTCGTCCGCGAGCTGGGCGTGGACCACGCTCAGGGTTACTACGTCGGTCACCCGGCGCCGGCCGCCGCCTTCGCCGAATCCCTGCGTCGTCCCCGCCTCGCAGTTTCGTACGAGGTGCTGGACGCCGGCTGAGTCGGACTCGTCTCCTTACTCGAACTCGGACTCGGACTCGGACTCGGAGGGTCGCATCGTCTTCCCGTGGTCGGGGCGTACGTGGGCGAGGTCCTCGAGGAAGCGTGCGGCCCAGGCGGTGACGTCGTGCTCCCGCACGGTCTTGCGCATCGCCTTCATCCGGCGCTTGCGCTCCTTGGGGCTCGCGTGTACGGCTTCGAGCAGCGAGCTCTTCATGCCGTTCATGTCGTGCGGGTTGACCATGTAGGCCTGCTTGAGCTCCCCGGCGGCACCGGCGAACTCGGAGAGGACCAGGGCGCCGTCGTCGTCGAAGCGCGAGGCGACGTACTCCTTGGCGACCAGGTTCATCCCATCGGCCACGGGGGTGACCACGCAGACGTCGGCGGCGCGGAACAGGGCGGCCATCTCCTCACGCGGGTAGGAGGTGTGCAGGTAGGAGATCGCCGGCCGACCGAGCCGGCCGAGGTCGCCGTTCACGCGGCCGACCAGCCGGTCGATGTCGTCGCGGAGCACGCGGTACTGCTCGACGCGCTCGCGTGAGGGGGTGGCCACCTGGACGAAGACGACGTCCTCGACCGACAGGTCCCCTTCAGCGATCAGCTCGCCGAAGGCCCGCAGCCGGTTGAAGATGCCCTTGGTGTAGTCCAGCCGGTCGACGCCGAGCAGGACGTGCTCGGGGTTCCCGAGCTGCTCACGGATCTCCACGGCCCGGGCGGCGACCGACTCCGAACGGGCCAGCTCCTCGAGCGCCGCGGTGTCGATGGAGATGGGGTAGGCGGTGGCCTGGACCGTGCGCCCGTCGGGCAGGTAGATCGTGTCGCGGTGGGTCTTGTGGCCCACCCGCTGACGGACCAGCCGGACGAAGTTCTGGGCCGCCTGGGTGCGTTGGAAGCCGACCAGGTCGGCCCCGAGGAGGCCCTCGAGGAGCTGACGGCGCCAGGGCAGCTGGCTGAACAGCTCGGCCGGCGGGAAGGGGATGTGCAGGAAGAAGCCGATCCGCAGGTCCGGACGCAGCGCCCGCAGCGCGGAGGGGACGAGCTGGAGCTGGTAGTCCTGGATCCAGACGGTGGCGCCCTCGGCGGCGACCTCGGCCGCTCGCTCGGCGAACCGCTGGTTGACCGCGACGTACGCCTCCCACCACTCCCGGCGGAAGGCCGGCTTCGCCACCACGTCGTGGTAGAGCGGCCACAGGGTTCCGTTGGAGAAGCCCTCGTAGAAGCGCTCCACCTCCTGAGCGGAGAGGGTGACCGGCACGAGGGCCAGGCCGTCCTCGACGAACGGCTCCAGGTCGCCGTCGTTGCCGCCGGGCCATCCCACCCAGGCGCCGTCGTTCGAGCGCATCACACGCTCCAGCGCGGTGACCAGGCCCCCGGGCGATGTCCGCCACTCCACCGACCCGTCGTCGGTCTCGACGCGGTCCACCGGCAGGCGGTTGGCCACGATCACCAGGTCGGCCTTCTGTACGGAGCTCATCGCCCCAACCTAGCCAGCGGTGGTCGGCTCCTGCTCGTCTGCCGCGTAGCGCGCCCCGAGTTGGCCACGGATCTCGTCCAGCTGAGCCATCAGGGACAGCGTCTGGGCGTGCGGGACGAGCGGGCTCTCGATCTCCCCCGCGCGCAGGCACCGGACCACCTCGAGGACCTCGTGGGCCAGCCCGGTGCCCAGAAGCGGCTCCGCGAAGGTGGTCACCTCCCCCTCGCCGTTGGTCCAGGTGACCTGGGACGGGTGGTGGAACCCGGGCGGGAAGTCGAGCAGGCCGCGGTCGGTGGAGATGGTCGCCGTACGCGGGCTCTGGGAGGTCATCGACGCGGTGAGCGCGGCCACCGCCCCGCCTGCATAGGCCTGGGTCACGGCGACGTCGAGGTCCACGCCCAGCTCGGAGAGCGTGCCGAGTGCGGCGACCCGGTCCGGGGCACCGAGGAACAGGTGGGCCAGGGTCAGGGGGTAGATGCCCATGTCGAGGAGGACGCCACCGCCCAGGGCCGGGTCGAACATCCGGTCGGTGGCCGGACGGTCGACGAGGAAGCCGAGGTCGGCGCGGACCTGGCGCACGGTCCCGACCTCACCCGAGAACACCAGCTGGCGCAGCCGCCTGACCAGGGGGAGGCACGCCGTCCACATCGCCTCCATCAGGAAGAGGCCGTTGTCCCGGGCCACGTCGACCAGCTCACCGGCCTGCGTGGAGTTCAGCGCGAAGGCCTTCTCGCACAGCACCGGCTTGCCCGCCTCCAGCGCCAGGAGGACGTGCTCGTGGTGCAGACCGTGCGGGCTGGCGACGTAGACCACGTCCACGTCGGGGTCCTCCACCAGCGCGCGGTAGTCGCCGTAGGCCCGAGCGGCGTGGTGACGGTCGGCGAACGCTCGGGCCGACTCGAGGCTGCGGCTGCCGACCGCGGCGAGCTCGGCCTGGTCGGTCTCGGTTAGGTTCGCGGCGAACGCCGAGGCGATTCTACCGGGCGCGAGGATGCCCCAGCGGACGGGACGGTCCACGGCCAGCGGCGCGCTCACCGGCTCGCCCCGGACGTCCTCGAGCGGGGGCAGGGAGAGGGGCGTCGGGCTCACCCCTCCATCCTCGCCCACGACCGCCTCGCCACGCGCGGCGGTCGAATGACATCGGTGTGGTTCGTCGCTTACCATGAGTCTGGGACAACCCCACGCCCACGGCACGAAGCCACGCGAGAACCACCTCAGGAGTCGAGACATGGACGCCGCGAACGCCCTCAGCCACGAGCAGGACGGTGCAGGCCAGGCCCTCTCGGAGCGGGACAGCGAGATCCTCAACTTCGAGCGTCAGTGGTGGAAGTACGCCGGCGCCAAGGAGCAGGCGGTGCGCGAGAAGTTCGACATGTCCTCGACGCGCTACTACCAGGTGCTCAACGCCCTGATCGACCGTCCCGAGGCGATCGCCTTCGACCCGCTCCTCGTGCGTCGGCTTCGTCGGCTGCGTGCGGCCCGCCAGCGGGCCCGCTCGGCTCGGCGCCTCGGCTTCGAGGTCTGAGGTGGCCCAGCTCCCGGGACGGCGCGACGAGCGAGGCATCGCGATGTCCTCCCCGGTCGCCCTTCTCTCGGCCGGGGTCGTGGTGGTGGCCGCCGTGGCCTTCGTCGCCACCGGTCGCGACGCCGCCCCGCCGGACCGGGTGAGCGTCGTGGACTCCACACCGACGACCAGTAGCCCCAGCGTCACGCCGTCCACCCGACCGGTGACCCGGCCGACCGCGAAGGCCACGGCGAAGAAGCCGCGGCAGCCCGTCGTCCGCCGGGGAGAGACCTACGTCGAGGTCTACAACAACTCCGAGGTCAGCGGCCTAGCCGGCACGACCGCCGCCCGCGCCCAGGGAGCGGGCTGGCAAGTCGTCGGCTCGGACAACTGGTACGGCACGATCCCGGCCAGCACCGTCTACTACCCCGAGCGGCTCAAGGCCCAGGCGGCACTGCTGGGCAAGGACCTCGGGGTCGAGCGGCTCCGTCCCGCCATCGCCCCGATGCGCTTCGACCGGCTGACCGTCATCCTCACCACCGACTACAGCGGCTGAGTCTTCCTGATGTCCCTGCGCGGTGGGCCTGCGCGGGTGGGCCCGTCGGTCCGGCCGTGGTTGGCTTCATCCATGCACGAGTGGAGCGCCACGGCGCAGGACCTCTTCGCCTCGGTGGTGTCCGGCGCCGCGCAGGCAGTCGTCGCGCTGGACTTCGACGGCACGCTCGCGCCGGTCGTCGACGACCCCGCGCAGGCCTGGATCCACGAGCGCGGTCCCGAGGTGCTCTGCCGGATCGCCGGCCGGGTGCGGGTGGTGGCGATCGTCACCGGCCGGCCGGCTGCGCAGGTCGTCGAGCTCGGCCGGCTCGAGGAGGTTGCCGACGACCTCCCGCCGGGGGCGCGACTGATCGTCCGGGGCCAGTACGGCAACGAGCACTGGGACTCCACCAGCCGCGAGGTGACCAGCCCCGAGGTCCCCGAGGGATTGGCCGCCTACGCCGAAGACCTCCAGGCGATCCTCGCGCAGGAGGACGTCGACGGCTCCGCGGTGGAGCACAAGGGTCTCGCCGTCGCCGTGCACACCCGGCGGCTGACGGACGCGCAGCAGGCCTTCGACCGGCTCCGACCCCGTCTGGAGGACGCAGCCGAGCGCCACGGCCTGGCCCTGGAGCCGGGCCGGCTGGTCCTCGAGGCGAGGGCGCCGGGGATGCACAAGGGCAACGCGCTGCGTGAGGTGGTGGCGCAGGCCGACGCCGGGGCGGTGCTGTTCGCCGGCGACGACCTGGGCGATCTCGAGGCCTTCGAGGCGGCCAGTGCACTGCGCGACCAGGGCCTCGCGACGTTCCTGGTCTGCTCGGGCTCGGCAGAGGAGACGGCGCTCGCGGAGCTCGCCGACGTGGTCGTCGAGGGCCCGGCCGGGGTCCTGGACCTGCTCAGCGACTTCGCTGACGACGCCGCGCCCGCGCGGTGACGAGCGGGTAGCCGCCGTCGAGGAGGCCGGCACGACGCTCGAAGGCGTTGTGCACCGCGGGGTCCCCGCCGCGCAGCCACGACCATCCCGAGGCCGCGGTGTAGAGCGGCAGCAGCGGCAGGCCCAGGCAGGCGGCGTACTGCGTGCAGTGCCTCTCCTCGTGGGCCAGCAGTCGGGGCCGGGCGGTCAGCCAGTCCGTCTCATGTCGGGTGAGCACGACGTTGCCGACGGTGAAGGCGGGGGCGGCAGGGAGGCGCGGGCGGTAGCCGCCGGCCAGCAGCAGGCCACGCGGACCGGGGGAGAGGCGCGCCCGGCCCAGCCGGGCCAGGGCCATCCCGAACAGCGTCGACCCGTTCAGCAGGTTCAGCACCGCCCGTGCCCGCCACCACGTCACGACACCCCACCTCCCATCTCCATCTCCCGAGGAAGTTCCCCAGGGTATGCAGGAGAACTGCCTCTCCCCATGGCGAATTCACCATGGGGAGAGGCAGTTCTCCGTGGGGAGTACGTCGTCTCGCATGGCGGACTGCATGTGCACATGCTGAGACGCCTGCCTAGAGTGGACGAGACCTCATCGAGAGGGGCAGAGGGAACGGCCCGTTGAAGCCCCGGCAACCCGCCGCACACACGCACCACCCGACACGCAGCGACGTGACCGGGAGCGCGGCACGGTGCCAAGTCCGTCCTGTGTCGAGAGCCGACCCGGGAGAGATGAGAGGGAGGCTTCCTGATGACCACGTCCATCCTCGACCCCAGCGCCACTGTGCGGGGCGCCGGCGGCACTCCTCGACTGCGTGAGGGCGCCTTCGGCCACGCCGTGAACCTGGTGTGCCGAGAGTGTCGCGCCGAGCAGCCGCTCGGGCCCTTCTACGCCTGCGCCGAGTGCTTCGGTCCCCTGGAGGTCGGCTACGACTTCCCCACCATCACCCGGGCGCAGATCGAGGCCGGCCCGAAGAACATCTGGCGCTACCAGGCCCTGCTGCCGGTGCCCACCGACATCACGTCCTCGCCCAACATGGAGCCCGGCTACACCCGGCTGCTCAAGGCCGACAACCTGGCCCGCGAGCTGGGCATGAAGTCGCTGTGGGTCAAGGACGACTCGGGCAACCCCACCCACTCCTTCAAGGACCGCGTAGTCGCCGTGGCCCTCTCGGCCGCCCGCGAGCTGGGCATGAAGGTCTTCGCCTGCCCCTCGACGGGGAACCTGGCCAACGCCGTCGCCGCCGCCGGGGCCCGGGCCGGGATGAAGACGGTGGTGTTCATCCCCGCCGACCTCGAGCGGGCCAAGGTGATCACCAGCGCGGTCTACACCGACTCCCTCGTTGCGGTGAACGGGAACTACGACGACGTCAACCGGCTCGCCTCGGAGATCGCCGGCGAGGAGGACGGCTGGGCGTTCGTCAACGTCAACGTCCGCCCCTACTACGCCGAGGGCTCGAAGACCCTGGGGTACGAGGTCGCCGAGCAGCTCGGCTGGCGGCTGCCGCAGCAGCTGGTCATCCCGGTGGCCTCGGGGTCCCAGCTGACCAAGATCGACAAGGGCTTCTCCGAGCTCGTCTCGCTCGGACTGGTCCAGGAGTCGCCCTACACCGTCTTCGGCGCCCAGGCGACCGGGTGCTCGCCGGTCTCGGCCGCCTTCAAGGCCGGCCACGACGTCGTACGCCCGGTCAAGCCCGACACCATCGCGAAGTCCCTGGCCATCGGCAACCCGGCCGACGGGCCCTACGTGCTCGACGTGGCCCGGCGGACCGCGGGAGCGATCGAGGATGTCACCGACGAGGAGGTGCGCGACGGCATCCGCCTGCTCGCCCGCACCGAGGGCGTCTTCGCCGAGACGGCCGGCGGGGTCACCATCGCCACCCTGAAGAAGTTGGTCGAGTCCGGCCAGCTCGACCCGGAGGCCGAGACGGTGGTCTTCAACACCGGCGACGGCCTCAAGACACTCGACGCGATCGCCCACCAGGTCGGTCCGGCCGCGACCATCGACCCGTCGTACGCCGCCTTCACCGCCACCGGCCTGGCCTGACCCCCACCACGAGGAGCCCACGGACATGAACACGGTCTCGGTCCGCATCCCAACCATCCTGCGCACCTACACCGGTGGGCAGTCCGAGGTGCCCGCGCAGGGCGGCACCCTGACCGAGGTGCTCGGCGACCTCGACGCGCAGCACCCGGGGATTCGGGCCCGCGTGCTGGACGACCAGGGGGCGATCCGCCGGTTCGTCAACGTCTACGTCGGCAACGACGACGTCCGGTTTCTCGACGCGCTCGACACCGAGACGCCCGAGGGTGTCCAGATCTCCATCATCCCCGCGGTCGCCGGCGGCTGACCCGGCCCGTCAATCCGCGGATCGGGGCCGCGAGCGGGCAGCATGAGCACATGTACGGCGACCGACCCGACCCCGCGAGTGCCGTCCGCAGTTTCGCCGCAACCCGGTTCCCGTCGGCCTCGGCGGTCCTGCTCGGCGGCAGCATTCTCACCGCTCACGCCACCCCGACCTCCGACCTCGACGTGGTGGTCCTTCTCGCCGGCCCGCCCGCGCCGTACCGGGAGACCTTCGAGCATGAGCGCTGGGTCGTCGAGGCCTTCGTGCACACCCGGGCCAGCCTCGACGCCTTCTGGGCGTACGACGCGCGACGTCGGGTCTGCTCGCTGCTGCGGATGTGTGCCCACAGCCTGGTCGTCTGCGACGACGGCGGGACCGCGACGGAGGTCCAGGGCGCGGCCAGTGCTCGGCTGGCCCAGGGCCCGCCCGCGCTGGAGGACCAGGCCCGGGACGCGATGCGCTACGCCCTGACCGACCTGCTCGACGACCTGGCCGGGTGCGACGTGGAGAGCGAGCTGGTCTTCCTGGCCGGCGCCGTGCTCCGGGAGACCGCGTCCCTGGCCCTGGCGGCGGCAGGGCGCTGGGGCGGCAGCGGCAAGGCCCTGGTCCGCGAGCTCGACCGGGTGGAGGAGGACTTGTCCGAGCGGCTGGTCAACGGGCACCGCCACGTCGTCCTCTACGGCGACACTGCGGTGCTGCACCGGGCGGCCGTCGACGTCCTGCTCCGGGTCGGGGGCCCACTGAGGGACGGCTACCACCTCGACGGCAGCACGGTCGTCTTGCACTCGTAGGGGGCGAGTGCTAAAAAGTGATGAGCACTCGATACACGAGAGTGCCATGCACGACCACAACCAGAACACCATCATCGGTTCGGAAGATGAGGCTCCAGGCGTCGGCAGGAAGGGTCTGTCGGGTCAGCGGGGGCCGTCCGTCGCGGGCATCGACCGGACCACCCACATCTACGCGTGAGGACTCGCGGAGTATGTCGAAGCTTATTGCGTTCAACGAAGAGGCCCGTCGCGGTCTCGA
This sequence comes from Propionibacteriales bacterium, assembly GCA_038199935.1. Taxonomy (GTDB): domain Bacteria; phylum Actinomycetota; class Actinomycetes; order Propionibacteriales; family Nocardioidaceae; genus Nocardioides_B. The sequence continues at coordinate 21,283 of JBBPYL010000125.1, forward strand.
GCGTGGCATGAACATCTTGGCGGACGCCGTCAAGGTCACGCTCGGCCCCAAGGGCCGCAACGTCGTCCTGGAGAAGAAGTGGGGTGCTCCCACGATCACCAACGACGGCGTCTCCATCGCCAAGGAGATCGAGCTCGAGGACCCCTACGAGAAGATCGGCGCCGAGCTGGTCAAGGAGGTCGCCAAGAAGA
>JBBPYL010000126.1:0-30938 GCA_038199935.1 Propionibacteriales bacterium
CACCAGCAGCCCGCCGGAGATCGGTCGGGTCTCGGTCCCGCCGCGCCCGGCGGGCGGGCAGAGCAGCAGCCGGACGTTCTTCGTGGCCGCCAGGACCTCGACCGCACCCTCCTCGAAGCCGGGGGCGACGACCGCCTCGGTGAAGACGTCGGCGATCTGCTCGGCCATGGCGAGCGACACGGGGCGGTTCGCCGCGATGACACCGCCGAAGGCCGAGACCGGGTCGCAGGCGTGGGCCTTGCGGTGCGCCTCCGCGACGTCCGCGCCGAGCGCGATCCCGCAGGGGTTGGCGTGCTTGATGATCGCCACCGCGGGCTCGTCGAAGTCGTACGCCGCGCGGCGGGCCGCGTCCGCGTCGACGTAGTTGTTGTAGGACATCTCCTTGCCGTGCAGCTGCGTCGCACGGGCCAGCCCGCCGGAGGGGTCGAAGCCGTTGGTGTAGAGCGCGGCCGGCTGGTGGGGGTTCTCCCCGTAGCGCAGCACGGCCGACCGCTCCCACGTCGCGCCGATCCAGGCCGGGAAGCCGGTCCCCTCCGCGGTGTCGGTGAGCACGTTGGACATCCACGAGGCCACGTGGACGTCGTAGGTCGCCGTGTGCACGAAGGCCTGAGCGGCCAGGCGCTGACGCTGGGGCATCGTGAAGCCGCCCGCGGCCACCGCCTCGAGCGTCGCGGCGTAGGTCTCCGGCGAGGTCACGATGGCCACGCTCGGGTGGTTCTTGGCCGCCGCGCGGACTATCGAGGGACCGCCGATGTCGATCTGCTCGACGCACTCGTCCGGGCTCGCCCCGGACATCACCGTGGCGGCGAAGGGATAGAGGTTGGACACCACGAGGTCGAACGGCTCGACGCCGAGCTCCTCGAGCTGGGCACGGTGCGAGGCCAGCCTCCGGTCGGCGAGGATCCCGGCGTGCACGCGGGGGTGCAACGTCTTGACGCGCCCGTCGAGGCACTCGGGGAAGCCGGTCAGGTCCTCGACCTTAGTCACCGGCACGCCGGCGTCGGCGATCCGCGTCGCGGTCGAGCCGGTCGAGACCAGCGAGACGCCGGCCTCGTGCAGGCCGCGGGCGAGGTCCTCGAGACCGGTCTTGTCGTAGACCGAGATCAGCGCACGCTGTACGGGGCGCTGGTCGGTGTGGTCGGTGCTTGCCTCAGTCACGGCCGAACCGGACCTTCCTGTCGGTGATGGTGAACCCGTCACGAGCCATCCGGCCCACTGCCTGGACCAGCATGCCGCGCTCGGCGGCCTTGATCCTCTCGTGCAGGCTCTCGACGTCGTCGTCGTCGTGCACCCGCACCGCCACCTGGTCCACGATCGGCCCGGTGTCCACGCCCTCGTCAACGACGAACAGGGTCGCGCCGGCCACCTTGACCCCGTAGGCCACGGCGTCCGCGGCACCGTGCATGCCGGGGAATGCGGGCAGCAGGGCCGGGTGCGTGTTCACGTACCGCCCGCCGAAGCGGCCGAGGAACGCCGTTCCAGCGAGCTTCATGAAGCCGGCGGAGACGACCAGGTCGGGCTCGTGCGCCGCCACCTCGGCGGCCAGGGCCGCGTCCCAGTCGGCGCGGGAGGCGAAGTCGACGACACGGAGGACGAAGGCCGCGACGTCGACGCGCCGGGCGCGGGCGAGTCCCTCGATGCCGTCCCGGTCCGCTCCCACCGCGACCACCCGGGCGCCGTAGGCGGGGTCAGCGCAGGCGTCGAGCAGCGCCTGGAGATTGGTGCCTGCACCGGAGACGAGGACGACCAGGCGTGCCGGGCGTCGCGAGTCGGGGAGCACCGGCCCAGGGTAGCGACCGCCCCGGGGGTCAGAGGATGACGGTGTCCTCGGCGGACTCTGCGGACTCTGCGGACTCGGTGGAGTCTGCGTCGGCGGACTGCCCGCCCGGAGCCGGCACGGTGGCGGCTGCGCGGCGCTGCCGGTACCGCGACCAGCCGGTCCGCAGCACCGCACCGACCGCGGCGCCCAGGGCCAGCCCCGCCGGGGCGCTGGCCAGCATCTGCATCGTGGAGGCGCCGACGTCGGCCATCCGACCCGGCCCCACCGCACCTCCGGCGGACCAGACCAGGACCGTGCAGACCAGTCCCGCCAGCGCTCCCCCGGCCAGGCCGCGCAGGAGCGCCGCCTGATATCCGGCATCGGGTCGCCCGAGGGCGCCGCGGACCACCAGGGCCGCAGCCACGGCGGCGAGCAGGACCGGGACGCCGACCAGCCAGACCAGCCAGCCCGGGGTCGGACCGTCGGGGGGCAGGGCGGCCAGCAGGGGGAACGCGGGCACCGGGCCGAGGACGACCGAGGTCGAGGAGACGATCGTTCCCGTGCCGACGGCGAAGCCCGGGCCGAGAAGGTAGGCCCCGCCCATCAGGACGGCGTTGGGTGCGAAGGCGGCGACCAGCAGCGTGGCCAGGGCGCCACCCGCCGTGTCCGCGTGGAGGCGGGAGAGGACGGTCGCGGCGGCACCGAGGTCGAGCAGGAGGGCGGTCGCGACCAGGACGGCTCCGGCGAGCAGGACCGCGCAGGACACTGCCAGTGCCGTCCGCAGGATCGCGGTGGCTGGGCCGGGGACCCGACCCAGCAGGGCGCGCCCGGCAGTGGTCCCGCCCAGCACACCAGCGCCACCGGCGGTGAGGCTGAGCAGCAGCGCTCCGAGCAGCGAGCGCCCCGGGGAGAATGCGGCGGAGGGCGTGGTGGCCGCCACGGCGGTCAGGGTGGCGACCAGCGTGTACACCGAGGCCAGGACGAGCGCGCCGAGCGCGGTGGTCCTCAGGTCGTCCCCCTCGCGTCCACGGGTCGCCGCCCGGCCAAGCCGGAACGTGACGTAGGCGCAGAGCGCCGTGAGGCCCAGCGGGAGGATGCCCACCGAGGTCTGCCCGAGCCGGAGCCCCGAGCCGTGCGCCATCAGCCAGCCGCCGGCACCGACCCGCAGGGCGTCCCGGGTGTCACCGAAGGCACCCGCCTCGGAGGAGAACCAGCCGACCAGGGCGAGGGCCAGGCAGCCCACCAGCACCCCGCCCGCAGCGAGCGCGCCGGCGGCCGCGCAGGTGAGCCAGAGCGGTCGTCTCGGCGCCTGCACGGGAGGCGGGGTCAGGCTGCGGGGTCGGGTGAGCAGATCGGTCATCGCCGTCCAGTGTGGTCGACCGACCGCACCGATCCGGGCTCCCACGCCGGGTGGCCGCCCGACCACCCGGGACGTAGCGTGGTGGGTTGTCACCGCACGTGGTCCGACCCCAGGAGAGCCAGCATGGAGGCCGAGGAGAGCTCCGCCTCCCACCGAGGAGCGACGGACCGTCCTCGGCGGGCGCTGATCGGCGTCACCGCCACGGTCGTGCTCCTCGGCCTCGGTCTCGTCCTCTCCGGGCGCCACCCGGACCCGTTCGGGAGTCGGGCTGGATCGTCCCCGTCATCCTCGCCCAACGCCCCCGCGACACCGGGCTCACCCTCCTCGACCGCTCCGTCCTCGACCGCTCCGTCGTCGCCGTCCGACGAGTCCAAGTCCGAAGATCCCGAGTTCGAGGACGCGAACGGGGTGGGCGCCGCGGACCTCCTGGACCGGGACCAGATCGCCCGGCTGGGGACGGGCGTGCGCTGGCGGGTGACCGGCACGCACGACAACACCGCCGGCGACGGGATCAACACCGTGTGCCAGCAGGAGCGATTCGCGCTGCGTACTGGCCTCGGCACGCTCGTGCGGACCTTCCAGGCTCGGGGGAAGGTCCCACGGCGCGCCGTGCAGACCGTCGAGGTCGCCTCCTCCCCGCGCCAGGCCCGGCGCGGCTTCGCGGTCACCCGGGGCTGGTTCGCCGGCTGCCAGGAGGCCCGCCTCCAGCTGGTGCGCTCCTACCGGGTGCGGCGCGTGGGCAACGAGGCGCTGATCCTGCTGCTGCGTCACCAGGGGCGCCCGGTCACCACGACCACCGTGGCGCTCGCCCGGATCGGCCGGGTGACCACGAGCACGGTGGCGACGACGCGTCGTGTCCCGGGCCCCCCGGTCGGCGCGGTGGCGCAGTCGCTGGCCGACTCGGTGGCCATGCTCTGCGACCACAGCGGCGCCCGGACCTGCCCCACGACCCCACGAGCGGTCCGGGTGCCCCCGCCCCCGGCCGGCGACGCCCCGGGCTTCCTCGCCGTCGCCGACCTGCCCGCGGTCGGCGACCTGCGCGCGCCGTGGGTCGGCACCGGCGTATCACGGGCCCGGCCCAACCCGGCCCTGACGCTGTGCGACCAGGCGGACTTCGTCGCCGCCGGTGCGGATCCGGCCCGGGCGCGCACCTACCTCGTTCCGCAGGCGTCGCTGCCGGTCCGCTTCGGGCTCTCGGAGACCTACGGCCGCTTTGCCGGGTCGGGTCGGGCCCGGGCCTTCGTCGACGACGTCGCGTCCCGGGTCTCCGCCTGCGCGTCCCGCGAGCAGGAGACCACCGTGTCCGGCGCAGCCGCGGGTCGGCTCGGCCGGGACACCGGCTGGCGGTCCTGGCAGCTGGCCACCCGGGTGTCCGAGCGCGACACGGTCCGCTTCCGGCTCGCCTTCGTCCGGGTGGGTCGCGACGTCGCCCAGCTCAGCTTCGCTCCGACCGCCGGCCACGACATGAGCGGGGCCGAGTTCCGGGCCCTGGTCGTCCGGGCCGGCGAGCGGCTCCGCGAGCTCGGTTGAGCGGTCGTCTGAGAGGCTGGCGCCATGGCAGAGATCCCCACCGCACCGACGTACACCCTCAACGACGCACGCACCCTGCCCGCGGTCGGCTTCGGGACCTACCCGCTGTCCGGACCTGAGGGGGTCGACGCCGTGCTGGGTGCGCTCGAGTCCGGCTACCGCCTGCTCGACACCGCGGTGAACTATCAGAACGAGTCCGACGTCGGTGAGGCCCTGCGCCGCTCGGGCCTGCCGCGCGAGGAGGTGCAGGTCGCCAGCAAGCTGCCGGGCCGCGATCACGGGTACGACGACGCGATCGCCTCCGTGCACGGGTCCCTGGAGCGGCTCGGCCTGGACTACCTGGACCTGCACCTCATCCACTGGCCCAACCCCTCGGTCGGGAAGTACGTCGAGGCCTGGCGCGCGCTGGTGGACCTCCAGCGGGACGGGCTGGTGCGCTCGATCGGCGTCTCCAACTTCACCGAGGCCCACCTGAGCCGGGTCATCGAGGCCACTGGGGTGACCCCCGCGGTGAACCAGGTCGAGCTGCACCCGCGCTTCCCCCAAGAGGAGATGCGCCGGGTCCACGACCGCCTGGGCATCCGCACCGAGGCCTGGAGTCCGATGGGCAAACACCAAGCGCCGCTGGAGGAGCCGGCCGTCGTCCGCGCCGCTGCCCGGCACGGCGTCACTGCGGGCCAGGTGATCCTGCGCTGGCACGTCGAGCTCGGGTCGCTGCCGATCCCCAAGTCCGCCGACCCCGAGCGCCAGCGGCAGAACCTCGACCTCTTCGGCTTCGCGCTGAGCGCGCAGGAGATCGCCGACATCACCGCGCTGGCCGATCCGGACGGCCGCCTGTTCGGCGGAGACCCCGATCACCACGAGGAGATGTGAACCCCCGGTCCGGCGGCTCGCCGGGAGAACGACGCGGCCGGGCCGCCGAGCTCGACGTCCTGACTGGGCACGTCGCGCGTCCCGAGAGGTTCGTGCTGCCCGAGAACCGGGTCTACCTGGACGGCAACAGCCTGGGCCCGATGGCTCGCGGCGTCGGTGAGCGGGTCGCCCACACGATCGAGGAGGAGTGGGCCCACGGGCTGATCGGCTCGTGGAACGACGCCGGCTGGATGGGTCTGGCCCGGTCTGTCGGCGACCGGATCGGCGCGCTGTTGGCCGTCCCCCCGGGCTCGGTCCACGTGGGGGACTCGACCAGCGTGCTGCTCTTCAAGCTGATGGTCGCCGCGCTACGGCTGCGTCCGGAGCGTCGGGTGATCGTGGTCGAGCCGACGACGTTCCCGACCGACGCCTACGTCGCCGACGGGCTGGCCGAGTTGGTCGACGTCGAGATCCGCTGGTGTGACCCCGCGGACCCGGCGGCCTCGCTCGACGAGAACGTCGCCCTGCTGGCCCTGACCCACGTCGACTTCCGGACCGGCGCCGCCTACGACCTCGCCGGGCTGACCCTGGCCGCCCACGACGTGGGTGCCCTCGTGCAGTGGGACCTGTGCCACTCCACCGGCGCGATGCCGCTGGACCTGGCCGAGCTCGACGTGGACCTCGCGGTCGGCTGCTCCTACAAGTACCTCAACGGTGGTCCCGGTGCCCCCGCCTACGCCTATGTGGCGCCCCGGCTGGTTGACCGCGTGCGCCAGCCGATCCCCGGGTGGATGGGCCACGCGCGTCCCTTCGAGATGGGCCTCGACTACACCCCGGCGCACGGTGCCGCCCGCCTGGCCTCGGGCACTCCTCCGGTGCTGGCGCTCAGCGCCCTCGACGCCGCCCTCGACGCCTTCGACGGCGTGGAGCTGGCGGCGTTGCGGGCCCACTCGGTCTCGCTGACCGGCTGGTTCATCGAGGAGGTCGAGACCCGGCTCGGCGACCGGGTCGAGGTGGTTACGCCGCACGACCCGGCACACCGGGGCAGCCAGGTGACGCTGCGTCACCCGGAGGCCTACGGCGTCGTCCAGGCCCTGATCGCCCGCGGTGTGGTCGGCGACTTCCGTGGCCCGGACCTGGCCCGGTTCGGCTTCGCCCCGCTCTACCTCACCCACATCGACGTGGCCGCCGCCGTGGAGGCGCTGGTCCGGGTGCTCGACGGTTCGGAGCACACCCGGCCCGAGTACTCCGTACGCAACGCCGTCACCTGACCCGGTCCGCTTACCCGGGGGACAGGACGACCGCGCTCCGCGGCCCCAGCCGGACGACCCCGGACCCGGAGGTCGCCTCGCCCCAGGCCAGCACCACCTCGCCCTCCGCCGGCAGCGAGGTGGGCGCCTCGCCGAGGTTGACCAGCACCCGGTGGTCGCCCCGGGCGACGACGAGGAGCCGCTCGGCGTCGTCCCACCGGGCCGAGGAGCGGGTCAGATCGCCGGAGGAGAGCGCGGGCGTCGCGGCCCGGAGCGCGATGAGGTTGCGGTACAGGGTCCGCAATCGGGCGTGGTCACCCTGCCCTGCCTCGGTCCAGTCCAGCCGCGAGCGCGCGAAGGTGGCCGGGTTCTGCGGGTCGGGCACGTCCTCGGCGTCCCACCCGTGCGAGCCGAACTCGGCCCGGCGACCGTTCCGGGTCCCCTCGGCGATCTCGGGGTTGGTGTGGTCGGTGAAGAACTGCCATGGGGTCGAGGCGCCCCACTCCTCGCCCATGAACAGCATCGGGGTCCAGGGCGAGGTCAGCAGCAGCACCGCGCCGCAGCCGAGGAGGTCGGGCGCCAGTTGCTGGGAGAGCCGTTCGCCGGTCGCTCGGTTGCCCACCTGGTCGTGGGTCTGCAGCGAGGCGACGAACCGCCAGCCCGGCACCGTCTCGGGGTCGACGCGGCGTCCGTGCCCGCGACCGCGGAAGCTGGAGTAGGTCCCGTCGTGCAGGAAGGGTCGCGCCACTAGGGCCGGCAGCGCGGCGGGGTCGGCGAAGTCGGCGTAGTAGCCCTGGGTCTCCCCGGTGAGCGCGACGTGCAGCGCGTGGTGGACGTCGTCAGCCCACTGCCCGTGCAGCCCCTGCCCGCCGACGCTCGACCCCTCGCCGCGCGGCGTGACCGTGCCGGGGTCGTTGCGGTCGGACTCGGCGATCAGCCACAGCGGGCGGCCGAGCTCTTCGGCGAGCCGGTCGGTCACCGCGCTCATCTCCTCCAGCACGTGCATCGCACGGGAGTCCCGGAGCTCGTGCACGGCGTCCAGGCGCAGTCCGTCGACGTGGAAGTCGCGCAGCCACAACGCGACGTTGTCGAGGATCCAGGCCCGGACCTCGTCGCTGCCGACGTCGTCGAGGTTGACCGCCTGGCCCCACGGCGTGGCGTGCTTGTCGGTCAGGTAGGGCCCGAACTCGGCCAGGTAGTTCCCGTCCGGTCCGAGGTGGTTGTAGACCATGTCCAGGCACACGCCGAGCCCCCGGCGGTGGGCCGAGTCGACGAAGCGCTGGAGCGCCTCGGGACCGCCGTAGGTCTCGTGCACCGACCACGGCGCGACCCCGTCGTACCCCCAGCCGTGCTCGCCGGGGTAGGAGGACAGCGGGAGCAGCTCGACCGCGGTGATGCCGAGCTCGACCAGGTCGTCGAGCCTCTCCGCCGCGGAGTCCAGCGTCCCTGTCTCGGTGAAGGTGCCCACGTGCAGCTCGTAGAGGACCGCCCCCTCCAGCGGCGCACCAACCCAGTCCTGGTCGGTCCACCCGAAGCCCCGCGGGTCATAGAGCGCGGACCAGCCGTGCGGCCCCTCGGGCAGCCGTAGCCCGCGCGGGTCGGCGCGAGGCTCGCCGCCGTCGAGGCTGAACGCGTACGCCGTGCCGTCCGGGGCGTCGATGTCCGCGACCCAGCGGCCGGCGTCACCGGTCATCGGGAGCCGCTCCTCGCCGAGGAGGAGCTCGACGGAGCTCGCGTGCGGGGCCCAGAGCCCGATCCGACGCTGCTCGCCGGGTGTCGTCGGTCGGTTCACAGGTGCACCTTCCTCATCAGCGCCACCGGCCGCGTCTCGAAGACGTCGACCAGCCTCAGCGCGCCGCCCTCGTGGAGGGCGCCGGTCAGCTCGTCGCGCCAGAGACCCTCGGGCACCACCACCCGGTGCTCCCCCCAGCCGCCGGCCGCGTCGAGACGTCGCGGCGCCCGGGTGGCGAGCACCGCCACCTCCGAACCCCGGGTGAAGCCGACCAGGTGCCGTGACGTCGACTCCACCCGGCGGTAGGCCCCCGTGTCGGAGAAGCACTCTCGCAGGTCCTTGCGCAGTTTGAGGGCCACCGAGGTGACCAGCAGCTTCTCGTCGTCGAGGTCCAGCCCGGCCTGCGCGGCGTCCTGGACCGGCACGGTCAGTCCGCCCCGGCCGGGCAGCGCCGCGAGCCGCCGAGCCCGCTGGGCGTAGTCCACCGGACGTCGGTTGTCGGGATCGACCAGGCTCAGGCTGACCACCTCACAGCCCTGGTAGAGGTCCGGCGACCCCGGCATCGTGAGCTGGAGCAGCTTCTGGGCCAGGACGACCGCGCGGATCGCCTCCCGGTTGTGGTCCACTGCGGTGTCGACCACCGCCCGCAGCCGCCCGCTACGCGCGGCCACCGCCAGCCCCTGCACGCGCCGCTCGTAGTCCTCGTCGGGCTCCACCCAGGTGGTGTGCTGCTTGGCCTCGCGCATGGCCTTGGTCAGGTAGTCGGCCACCCGATCCGGGTCGACGTGGCCCACCCCGGCCAGGGTCTGCCAGAGCAGGTGCGCGGTGGGCCGGTCGACACCGTGCTCGTCGGCCGCCTCGCCGAACGTCTGCGCGCAGGCGGTCCAGGCCTCGGCGTCCCCGGCCAGGGCGATCAGCCTCGCTCGGACGTCCTCGCTGCGCTTGGTGTCGTGCGTGGTCAGCGTGGTCAGGCCCAGCGGCCAGTGCGCCTGCTGGTGCTCCGCCCAGTCGTGCAGCACCTCGGGCCCGCCGTCGTCGAGCAGCCCCGGGTCCCCGCCGACCTCGTTGAGCGCGACCAGCCGGTGCCAGCGGTAGAAGGTGGTGTCCTCGATGGCCTTGGCCATCACCGGGCCCCAGGTCTGTTGGAGGCGTACGGCGAAGTCGGTCTCGGCCGCGCTGGAGGCCTGCGGACGGACGGCGATCCGGGTCAGCTCGGCGAGCTCGTGGCCCAGGTCGGGACGCGACGCGGTGGCGCGGGCGGCCGCAGCCTCCAGCACGCCCCGGGCGGCGTCGTCGGCCGGGCGTCCCGGCCGGGCGTAGGCGCGGTAGACCTCGCAGGCCACCAAGAGCTCGGTCACGGCCTCCTCGAGCCGGGCCGGGTCCTCCTCCCCCAGCGCGTCAGCGGCGCGACGGGTGAGCCGGACGCGCTCTGGCGCGAGGGAGAGCGAGACGATCTCCCGCTTGGCCTGCGCCACGACGGTCTCGAGCTCCGATGTGCCGCCGGTGTCCTCCCAGCGCTGGGTCAGGACCGCCGCGGTACCAGGATCCACCAGCGCCGCGGTCACCGCCCGCATCCCGTCGTAGCCGGTCGTGCCCTCGCAGAGCCAGCCGTCCGGAAGCGTCTCGTCGGCCTCGAGGATCTTCTCCACCCACACCGCGGTGCCGATCCGGCTGGCCCGCCGCAGCAGGCCCAGGTAGCCCTCAGGATCGGCCAGGCCGTCGGGGTGGTCGATCCGGAAGCCCTCGATGACGCCGCGGTGGTTGAGCGCGAGCAGGGTGCGGTGCGTCGCCTCGAAGACCTCGGTGTCCTCGACCCGCACCGCGATCAGCGAGTCGATGTCGAAGAACCGGCGGTAGTTCAGGACGTCGTCCTTCTCGCGCCAGCCGGCCAGCAGGTAGTGCTGACGCGCCAGGACGGCGGCCACGTCATCGTCGGCGGACGAGGTGCCGGGTGCGACCGGGAAGACGTGGTCGTAGTAGGTCACCACGCGCTGACCGTTCCGCTGGTCCAGCACCAGCTCGCCCGCGCCCAGCGCGTCGGCGAGGGGCTGCCCCAGCAGGGGCAGACCGATCCGCCCGCCCAGGGCGTCCCAGTCGACGTCGAACCAGTCGGCGAACTCCGACTGGGGCCCGTCGCGCAGGACCGACCACAGCGGGAGGTTGGCGGACTCGGGCGCGGTGAAGGCCATGTGGTTCGGGACCACGTCGACCACCAGGCCCAGCCCGTGCTGACGTGCGGTGTCCGCGAGCGCCTCGAGCCTCGCGGCTCCGCCGAGCTCGGCGTTGACCTCGGTGTGGTCGACGACGTCGTAGCCGTGCTGGGAGCCGGCCACGGCCTGGAGCACCGGGGAGAGGTAGAGGTGGGTCACGCCGAGGTCGGCGAGGTAGGGCACGACCGCGGCGGCGTCGTCGAACCCGAACTCGGCGTGCAGCTGGAGGCGATAGGTGGCGGTCACTGCTGACCACTACCCGCCGAGCCGGACGACGACACGCGGACGACGCATGGGGGTCACCACACTCAGCCGGCCAGCCCGGCCCTCTCCGCCTCAATGGTGGTGTCGTCCCCGTGGCCGGTGTGCACGACGGTCTCGCCGGGAAGGTCCAGCAGGCGGGCACGGATGCTCGTCTCGAGCACCAACCGGTCGCTGTAGGAGCGCCCGGTGGCCCCCGGACCGCCCTGGAACAGGGTGTCCCCGGTGAACACGCAGCCCAGCTCGGCGGAGTAGAGGCACACCGCGCCCGGGGCGTGCCCCGGCGTGTGGATGACCCTCAGCGTGCTCCCGGCCACCTCCAGCTCCTGGCCGTCGTTGAGGTCGGCGTCCCACAGCTCGTCGGTGTGGGTGAGCTCCCACAGCACGCGGTCCTCGGGGTGCAGCAGGATCGGCGCGGTCACCGCCGCTCGGAGCGCCGGGGCGACGCGGACGTGGTCGTCGTGGGCGTGGGTGCAGACGATTGCGGTGACCCTGCGTCCGGCGACCACGTCGAGGATCGCGGCGACGTCGTGCGGCGCGTCAATGACCACGCACTCCGCGTCGTCGCCGACCACCCAGAGGTTGTTGTCCACCTGGTGGGTCTCGCCGTCCAGGGAGAAGGTCCCGCTGGTGACGGCGTGGTCGACCCGGAGGCCGCCGTTCGCCGACGTCGACGCCGAGGTCGGGCCGGTCACTAGAGGATCACCACGCTACGGAGCACGTCGCCGTGGTGCATCTTCTCGAAGGCCTGCTCGACGTCCTCGATGCCTATCTCCTCGGAGACGAAGAAGTCGAGGTCCAGGCGCCCCTGCTGGTAGAGGTCGACCAGCAGCGGGAAGTCACGCGAGGGCAGGCAGTCGCCGTACCAGCTGGACTTCAGCGAGCCACCGCGACCGAAGACGTCGATGAGGGGGAGGTCGGGAAGGGTCATCTCCGGGGTCGGCACCCCGACCAGGACCACCGTGCCGGCCAGGTCGCGGGCGTAGAAGGCCTGCTTCCAGGTCTCCGGTCGGCCGACGGCGTCGATGACCACGTCGGCCCCGTTCCCTCCGGTGAGGGCCTGGATCGCCTCGACCGGGTCGGTCTCGGAGCTGTTCACCGTGTGGGTGGCGCCGACCCGACGGGCTCCCTCGAGCTTCTTCTCGTCCAGGTCCACCGCGATGATCCTCGCCGCGCCGGCGAGCCGGGCACCGGCCACCGCCGCCGCACCCACGCCGCCGCACCCGATCACCGCGACGCTCTGCCCGCGCCTGACGCCACCGGTGTTGATCGCCGCACCGATCCCCGCCATCACCCCGCACCCGAGCAGCCCGACCGCGGCCGGCCGGGCGGACTCGTCGACCTTGGTGCACTGTCCGGCCGCGACCAGCGTCTTCTCGGCGAACGCACCGATGCCGAGCGCGGGCGACAGCTCGGTCCCGTCCTCGAGGGTCATCTTCTGGGTGGCGTTGTGGGTGGCGAAGCAGTACCACGGCTCGCCGCGCAGGCAGGCCCGGCACTCGCCGCAGACCGCGCGCCAGTTCAGGACCACGAAGTCCCCGGGGGCCACCTCGGTGACCCCGTCGCCGACGGACTCGACGATCCCGGCGGCCTCGTGACCGAGCAGGAACGGGAACTCGTCGTTGATGCCGCCCTCGCGGTAGTGCAGGTCGGTGTGGCACACCCCGCAGGCCTGCACCGCGACCAGGGCCTCACCGGGTCCCGGGTCGGGGACCAGGACCGTCTCCAGCGAGACCGGCGCTGCCTTGCTACGGGCGACTACTCCACGAACCTTGTGCATGCGTCCTCCACCTCGGGTGACTCACGGCGATCTCTGCGCGCGTGACCCGCTCACCCTATCCAGGCTCCCGGGCGGCTCCTGGGGGGACGCCGCCACCTGGTGCGCCCAGGGATGCAACCCGCCGGAGCGTTCTCGCGTCTGGGCAGATGACGTAGCCGCAGAACGCGAGAGGATGGTGGGTCCGATGCAGCTCACCGCCGCACGCCAGCACACCTCGGGGGTGGAGTCGATGACCACGACACAGGAGCGCCGTCGCGCCCGCGACGGCGAGTTCGAGGACTACATGCGCGGCCGGCAGCCGAGCCTGCGCCGTACGGCGTACCTGCTCGCCGGCGACGAGCACACCGCGGAGGACCTGGTGCAGGTCGCCTTCGCCAAGCTGTACCTGTCCTGGGACCGCGTCCGGGACCAGCAGACGCTGGACGGCTACGTGCGCCGGATCCTGGTCAACGAGCACAACTCGCTGTGGCGTCGGGCCTGGAAGCGCCGCGAGCTCTCCACCGATGCGCCGCCCGAGGCGCCCCAGACCACCGCGACCTACGACGAGGGACAGAGCGCCGCGCTGTGGGAGTTCGTGGGCACCCTGCCCCGCAAGCAGCGCGCGGTCGTCGTGCTGCGCTACTACGAGGACCTGAGCGAGGCCGAGACCGCCGAGGTGATGGGCATCTCGGTGGGCACGGTGAAGTCCCAGGCCAGCAGGGCTCTGGCCGGCCTACGGTCCCGTGTGCACGAGAACCCGGCACTGAGTCGCAACGAGGAGGAGGGGCGATGAGCCGCCACGAGGACGAGAAGCTGCTGGCCCGTGGGCTCCACGAGCGGGCGGACCGGCTCTCCGAGTACTCCCTGGACCTCGACGAGGTGCGGGGCCGGGCCGGGAGCATCCGCCGCCGCCGGCGCGCTGTCTGCGGAGCCGTGGCCGCGGTGGTGCTGGCCGTGGCCGTGCCGGTCGGGCTCAACGTCGCCGCGACCGGACCGGACAGCGCACCGCTCCCCGCGGACGGGTCGCCGGACCCCTCGGTCACGGTCTCCCGCGCGGTGGACCCGTCTCCCTCCCCGTCCCCCTCCCCCGACCCCAGGCCAGGCCCGGAGCGGACCGAGGACGGCCGGATCGTCCTGGACGCCGCGGCAGCGCCGCGGGGAGCCGACCCGGCGCTGGACTATCTCACCGGCTCGGTGCTGCACCGGACCGACGGCTCGACGCTGGCCCTCGCTCGTCGCGTCGACATCGTCGTCGACCTCGGCGAGGTCGTGCTGGGCTTCAGCTACCAGACGGGGGTGCTGACGTCCTTCGACGCCGCGGGCGAGGGCACCCGACTGGCCGGCGACGTCGTGGGGCTGGTGGGCAACCGCGAGACGGGGGCCGCCTGGGTGGAGGACGACGGGGCGCGGACCACCGCGGCCATCCTGCCCGTCGCGGGGGCCGAGCCGATCCGTCGGGAGGTGCCTGAGGTGGGGTCCGCCCAGCCGGTCGGCCTAAGCGCCGACGGCACCCTGGTCCTCGAGGGCGACACCCCCGAGGGTCAACGGGTGCTGGCCACCGACTTCGAGTCCGAGCCGCGTCTGGTGGGCGACTACGTCGCCGCCGGGGGCGTCACCCCGGACGCCGCGGTCTCGGCTCAGGTCTCCTTCTCCGACACCGGATCGTGCTGGGCGCTGCTCCAGCTCTCCACCGGGCGGGAGCGCTGGGACACCTGCGACTACGCCCTCGGTGCGGGCAGCCCCGAGCGGACGCTGGTGCTCGGCACCGACGCGTACGGCGACGGGATCGGCGGCTCCACGGTCGCGCTCCTGGACGCCCGGACCGGGAAGGTCGCCGCCGACTACACCACCGGCGACCTGGGGTTCACCCAGGACTCGGCATGGGAGCCCAGCGGCTACCTGCTCCAGACCACCTACCAGGACGGCACGTGGTACCTGCTCCGGCTTGGCCCCGACGGTGCCGTCGAGCAGGCGCTCGACCCGGTCGCCGGGTCGGAGCTGGACAACCCCTGGGTGCTCGGTCAGTGAGCTCTCCCGGGTCCTAGAGGAGGACCTCGGTGACCGGGAGCGAGGAGTCAGCGCCGAAGGACAGGCCCGAAGCGGGTCGGCCGCGTGCGACGAGCTCGGACCCGAGGGCGGCCACCATCGCCCCGTTGTCGGTGCACAGGCCCGGACGCGGCACGCGTACCCGGATCCCCCGGGCTGCGGCCCGCTCCGTGGCCAGCACGCGCAGGCGGGAGTTCGCCGCCACCCCGCCGCCGATGAGCAGGTGGTCGATCCCCTGGCTCGCGGCGGCGTCGACCGCCTTGCGGGTGAGCACGTCGCACACGGCCTCCTGGAAGGACGCCGCGACGTCGGCGACCGGGACCGGCTCCCCGGACGCCTGCCGAGCCTCGACCCAGCGCGCGACCGCGGTCTTCAGCCCGGAGAAGGAGAAGTCGAACCGGTGCCGCTCCAGGTCGCGGCCGGAGGTCAGGCCCCGGGGGAAGCGGATCGCCACCGAGGACCCCGAACGCGCCTGGGCGTCCACGTGCGGACCACCGGGGAAGCCGAGGCCGAGCAGCCGGGCCACCTTGTCGAAGGCCTCCCCCGCCGCGTCGTCGATGGTCGCGCCGAGCGGCACCACCTCGGAGGTGACGTCTCCGACCCGGAGCAGCGAGGAGTGGCCCCCGCTGACCAGGAGGGCGATGCACGGCTCCGGCAGCGGACCGTGCTCGAGCTGATCGACGGCGACGTGCGCGGCGAGGTGGTTGACGCCGTACAACGGCTTGCCCAGCCCGAGGGCGAGCGCCTTTGCCGCGGCCACCCCGACCAGGAGGGCGCCGACCAGGCCCGGGCCGCTGGTCACCGCGACGGCATCCACGTCGTGCAGGGAGATCCCGGCGGTCTCGGCGGCACGCTCGAGCGTGGGGACCATCGCCTCCAGGTGTGCGCGGGAGGCGACCTCGGGCACGACGCCGCCGAAGCGTGCGTGCTCCTCGACGCTGGAGGCCACGGCATCGGCCAGCAGGGTCGTGCCGGCCACGATGCCGACCCCGGTCTCGTCGCAGGAGGTCTCGATACCCAGCACGAGGGGGCCGTTCGACGTCGCCATGGCCCCATTGTCCCCTCGCCGGCCAGCGAGGGCGTGCTCAGGCCCGCAGAGCCCGCTCCAGGACCAGGACGTCGGTGCCGTCACGGTAGTAGCCCCGCCGGTGGGCGATCGCCTCGAAACCCTCGGCGGCATAGAAGGCCAACGCCTCGGCGTTGTCCGCCCCGACCTCGAGCAGGAGGCGGACGGCGCCGCGGACTCGAGCCTGCGCGTCGGCGGCGCCCAGCAACCGGCCCGCGTGGCCCTGTCGGCGATGCGTCGCCGACACCCCGATCCGCTCCACGTCGGCCACCTCCCCGGCCAGCGCCAGGACGACGTACCCCACCGCCGGATCGCCGACCACGAGCACCACCCGGCGCGCGTCGACCAGTTCGTCGCGGACGGACCCGGCTCCGTACGCCTCGACGCCGAAGAGCTCCTGCTCCAGTCCGGCGAGCGCCTCGGCGTCGGCCGGGACCCCACGCCGGGGGGTCACGAGACCCGTTTGGGCCGCGCGGGGGCGGCAGCGTCGGGCCGCCGCAGGTAGAGCGGCACGGGATCGAGCAGCTCGGCGCGCTCCTCGGCGACGACACCGGCCAGGACGCCGGCGTCCGGCAGCGTCGGCGCGACCGGACGGGTGAAGCAGTCCGGGTGCAGCCGGGCGCCCTGGCCGGCCACCGGCAGGCCGGTGGCGATCTCGGCCGGCCGGTGCACGTGCGGACCGTCCATCCGGACCGCGTCCGCGTCGTAGGCGGCCCAGTAGACCTCCTGCCGACGTGCGTCGGTCGCGACCAGGAAGGGGCCGGCTCGGGTCTCCTGGCGGTCCAGGGCGTCCACGGCCAGGACGTCGAGGGTGCAGACGCCGTAGACCGGGAGCTCGAGCACCGCGCCGAGGGTCCGCGCCGTGACCAGGCCCACCCGGAGCCCGGTGAAGGGCCCCGGACCGACCCCGACGGCGATCGCGGTGAGGTCCTGGCGGACGATCCGCGCCTCCTCGAGCACGTGCGCGATCGCGGGGGCGAGCAGCTCTCCGTGCCGGATGGCCTGGGGCGAGGCGACCGAGGCGATCACCTGCTCCCCGTCGTGCACGGCCACGCTGATGCGGGCGGTGGCGGTGTCGAAGGCGAGCAGCACGACGTCGAGGGTACGCCGACCGGTCCGGCCCCCGCCGCGGTGGCTGGCTCTGAGTCCAGCAGCACGCGCAGCGGCGTGTCGGTCCACCGCGGCCCGGCCGCGACGATACGCACGGTGCGCGGGTCCTCGGGGTACTCGGGGTCCTGGGTCGACCCGAGGGTGTTCGACGTCGTCGAGCGGGTGATGGTGATCTCGAGGCGGCTGGGGGCCAGCGACTCGGCGACCTCCTCCCCCCACTCGACCACGGTCACCGTCTCCTCGAGGCTGGCCTCAAGGTCCAGGTCGTCGAGCTCCTCGATGCCGCCGACACGGTAGGCGTCCACGTGGACCAGCCCCGGACCTCCACCCGGATGAGGGTGCACGCGGGCGATGACGAAGGTGGGCGAGGTGACGTCGCCCCGGACGCCGAGCCCGGCCCCGAGCCCCTGGGTGAAGGTCGTCTTTCCCGCCCCCAGCCCTCCGGTCAGGATGACCACGTCTCCGGCGCGCAGCAGGCCGGCCGTCCGTGAGCCCAGGTCGCGCATGGCCTGGGCGTCGGCCGCGACGGTCTGCACCGGCAGCGTCTTGACGAACGTGGTCAGGGGGGGCGCGTCGAGCGTCCTGACGTAGCCGAGGTTGACCCAGAGCCGCAGCGTGCGGGGCAGGTCCAGGCGGGCGGAGGCCTCGACCCGGGTGAAGCCGGCGGCCGCGGCCTCCTGCTCGGCCCGGCGCACCAGCGCGCGGGCCACCCCCCGGCCCTGGTCGTCAGGACGCACCGAGAGGCGCCGCAGCGCCAGGCGGTCACCCCGGGCCTCGAAGAGCACGGAGCCCACCGAGCCGTTCTCCGCGACCGCGACCAGCCCGCCGTGGACGGCCAGCACCCCACGCACGGAGGCCTCGGTCTCGGCGGTGGCCGAGGACGGGGGGTCGACCAGCACGCGCGCCCCGAAGCTGGCCCGGATGACGTCGAGGACCTCCCTCGCCTGGTCCGGCCCGACCCGGGCGACCTCGATCACGAGGCGCGCGAGGTGTCGTGACGACCCTCGGCCTCGTCCAGCAGCTCCTCCAGGGCGCTGTTCACCCGGTCGGCCCGCTCGAGCAGGACCATGTGGCCCGCGCCCGCCACCTCGACCAGCCGCGCCCCGGGGATGCGTTGGGTCAGCTTGCGGCTGTGGCCGATCGAGATGACCAGGTCACGCGTCCCGCACAGGATCATGGTCGGCACGGAGGCGAAGGCCTCCAGGACGGCGAACTTGTCCATGGTCTCGAAGTTCGGGAAGAACTCGGCCAGGACGTCGAACGGGGTGCCGGCCAGCATCTGGTCGACGAACTCGACGTAGGAGTTGGGCACCTCCCCACCGAAGGCGAACTTGTCGGTGACCACGAACCCGATGTTCGACCCCCGCCGCCGGGCGCTGTCGACCAGCTCGGGGGCCCGAGCCAGCGCCGCCATCAGCCGCGGACCCACCGTGCCGCCGAGCCGGTCGGGGATCAGGCCGCTGATGATCCGGTGCGGCCGGATCCCCCCGGCGGTGGTGGAGATCAGCGCGACCCCGACCACCCGCTCGGCGAAGACCTCCGGGTGCAGCTCGGCGAAGGCCATCAGCGCCATCCCGCCCATCGAGTGTCCGACCAGCACGATCGGCCCGCGGGGCACGAGCTCCTCGATGACGCTGGCCAGGTCGTGGCCCAGCTGGTCGATGGTGGCGTGCTCGTGGGGAGAGCGTTGGGACCGTCCGTGCGACCGGAGGTCGACGAGCACCATCCGTCGCTTCCCCCGGAAGAACGCCCGCTGGAAGTGCCAGCAGTCCAGGTTCAGCGCGTAGCCGTGCACGAAGACCACCGTCGCCTCGGCCGGATCCTGGGCGGCCGAGGAGACGTAGGGCGCCTTCTCATCGACCTCCGCGTGCAGGGCCGTCCCGTCGTCGGCGGTGATGACCACGGCGTCGCCCCGCAGGGCACCGAGCCGGTCGGCCTCCGCCGCGCCGGAACGCCGTTTGCGGACCACGTGACGCTCCACCACGAAGCCGGTACCGAGCGCGGCGGCAGCGGCGCCCACTCCGGTGGCGGCCAGGGCGACGAGGCGACGGTTGCTCATCGGGTGGCCCCCGGTGCGTCGACGTGACGCCGGGTCATCCGTCCGCCGATCCGGGTGACGATCTCGTAGGAGATCGTGCCGCAGGCCTCAGCCCAGTCCTGCGCGCTGGGCGCGTCCGTGTGGTCGGGGTGGTCGCCCCCGAAGAGCACGACGGGGTCCCCGACCTCGCTGCCGGGGTCGACCTCGACCACGAGCTGGTCCATGCAGACCCGGCCCAGGATCCGGCGCCGTCGCCCGCCCACCTGGACCTCGGCGGTTCCCGAGGCGTGCCGCGGCACGCCGTCGCCGTAGCCGACCGGGACGACGCCGACCCACATCTCCTCCTCGGCGACGAACTGGTGGCCGTAGGAGACTCCCTCGCCCGCGGCGATCTGCTTGACCACGGCCAGACGGGAGGTCACGGTCATCGCCGGGCGCAGGCCGAGCTCGGCGCTGGAGGCGGACTCGGGGGACGGGGTCAACCCGTAGGAGGCGATGCCACAGCGTACGAGGTCGAAGTGGGCACGCGGCCGCAGCAGGGTCGCGGCGGAGTTGGCCAGGTGGCAGAGCTCAGGATCGAGCCCGGCTCGACGGGCCGTCTCGCAGGCCGTCCGGAAACGCGCCTCCTGCAGGTCGTTGGCCGGGTGGTCGGGCTGGTCAGCGCAGGCCAGGTGGGACCACACGCCGGCGACCCTGATCTCGCCGTCGGCCTCCCGCGAGGCGGCGGCGGCCACCAGGCCGGGCCAGTCCTCGGCACCGGCCCCGCCGCGGGACAGGCCGGTGTCCACCTTGAGGTGGACGCGGGCCTGGACCCCGGTCCGGGCCGCAGCGCCGGCGATCTCGTCCAGCTGGGCCACGGAGTACGCCGCGACGTCCACCGCGGCGGCGACGGCCGGGGCATGGTCCTCTCCCGGCACGCTCAACCAGGTGAGGATCGGTCCGGTGTCCCCGGCGGCCCGCAGGGCCATCGCCTCCTCCAGGACGGCCACCCCGAGCCAGTCCGCACCCCCGCGACGCGCAGCGGTGGCGACCTCGCTCATCCCGTGGCCGTAACCGTCGGCCTTGACCACGGTCATCATCAGGGCGTCCGGAGCGGCCGAGCGCAGCACGGCCACGTTGTGCGTGACGGCGGAGAGGTCGACCCGGATCTCGGCGCGCGGAGCACCGGCGTGCGGCGCGAGGGAACCGTTCATGACCAGATCATTCTCTCACCGCGCCGAGGCTCACCCGAGCAGCGCGCGGCAGGTGCCGGCGATGGCCTGCGCCACAGCCGTGGGCCGGAGGGGTCCACCGTCGCTGGCCCGGCCCGCGGCGGCGCCGTGCAGCCACGACCCCAGGGAGCCGGCGTCGAACGGGTCGAGGCCGGAGGCGAGCAGGCTCCCGCACAGGCCGGCCAGCACGTCGCCGGCCCCGGCCACGGCCAGCCACGGCGGTCCGATCGTGGTGACCCGAACCCGCCCGTCGGGGTGGGCGACGATCGTGTGGCGGCCCTTGAGCATCACCGCACACTCGAACCGCTCGGCGGCGCGACGCACGTGGCCGAGCTGGTTGGCCTCGACCTGGTCGCGCTGGACGCCCAGCAGCCCGGCCAGCTCGCCCGCGTGCGGCGTGAGCAGGGCCGGCACCGGTAACGGCCCACTCAGCGTGCTCAGCGCGTCCGCGTCGAGCACCACCGGCACCTCGTCGGCGAGGGCCTCCGCCACTGTGCCCGCCACCTCCTCGCCGCCTCCGGAGCCCACGACCCAGGCCTGGACGCGTCCGGCTCCGACCACCACCTCGGGGTAGCCGGCGTGCACGAGGTCCGCAGCGCCGCCGACGTAGCGCACCATTCCCACCAGCCCCGTCGCGGCGCCGGCCACGCACAGCACCCCGGCGCCCGGGTACTGCTGCGACCCGGCCCGGATCCCGACCACGCCCCGGGTGTACTTGTGCGCGGCGGGCTCCGGGCGGGGGAGCAGCGCGGCCGCGTCGACGGCCTGGAGCGCACCCAGCACCGGCTCCGGGAGGTCCAGGCCCAGGTCGACCAGGTGCACGGCGCCGCACCGCGAGGCCGCGGGGTCGACGAGGTGCGCGGCCTTGTACGTCCCGAAGGTCACCGTGACCGTGGCACGCACGGTCTCGCCCTCGACCCGGCCCGAGTCCACCTCGACCCCGCTGGGCACGTCGACGGCAACCACCGGCACGCCGTCCAGTGCCGCCACCACGGCGGCGGCCTCTCGACGCAGCCCCCCGCGCCCGCCGATCCCGACGATCCCGTCCAGGACCACCTCGGGGGTAGCCCGGGGAGAGTCCACCACCAGTCCGCCGGCCTGGCGCAGCGCCTCCAGCCCCGGCTGGTGGGTGTGCTCGGGCGCGAGCAGCAAGGCCTCGACGGCCGCTCCGCGCCGGGCCAGCAGGGCCCCGGCCCACAGGGCGTCGCCTCCGTTGTTCCCCGCGCCGACCAGCAGCAGGACCCGGGCGCCGTAGGTGCGACCCAGGAAGTCGCCGACCGCCTGGGCCAGGCCGGAGGCCGCCGTTCGCATCAGCGCACCCTGCGGAGTGCGGGACATCAGGTCGGCCTCGGCGGCACGGACCTGCTCGACAGTGTGGGCCAGGCGCATCCCACAACCCTAGCCAGGCGGTCCGGCTCAGCGCTCGATGACCACCACGGCCGAGGCCAGCCCCGCGTCGTGGCTCAGCGAGACGTGGATGCTGGCGCCGCCCAGAGCCTCGAACCGGGCCCGTACCGACCCTCGGATCTCCAACCGGGGGTCGCCGGACTCCTCGTTGACGACCTCGGCGTCCAGCCAGGCCATCCCGGTCGGGGCGCCCAGGGCCTTGGCCAGGGCTTCCTTGGCGGCGAACCGGGCGGCCAGCGAGGCGATCGGGCGCGCCAGCTCACCCGGGGTGAAGAGCCGCGCCCGCATGGCCGGCGTCCGCTCCAGGCTCTCGGCGAAGCGCTCCACCCCGACCACGTCGATGCCCACCCCGACGATCACGGTGCTACTCGACCGTCACGGACTTGGCCAGGTTGCGCGGCTGGTCGACGTCGTGGCCCTTCTGGGTGGCCAGCTCGCAGGCGAAGAGCTGCAACGGCACCGTGGCCACCATCGGCTGGAGCAACGTGGGCACCTTCGGCAGCCGGATCAGCACGTCGGCGTACGGCGCGACGCTGGCGTCGTCCTCCTCGGCCAGGACGATCGTCCGGGCCCCCCGCGCGCGCACCTCCTGGATGCCGGAGACCATCTTGTCGTGCAGGAAGTCCCGGCCCCGCGGAGGCACCACGCAGAAGACCGGCATGCCCTCCTCGACCAGGGCGATCGGGCCGTGCTTGAGCTCCCCGGCGGCGAACCCCTCGGCGTGGATGTAGGCCAGCTCCTTGAGCTTCAGCGCGCCCTCCAGGGCGACCGGGTAGCCCGCGTGCCGACCCAGGAACAGCACCGACGTCGCGTCGCGCAGCTCGGCGGCGAGCTCGTGCACCGGTCCGGCCGCGTCGATGACCCGCTGCACGTGCTCGGGCATCCTCTCCAGCTCGCGCACGTTGTGGGCGATCTCCTCGCCGTACATGGTGCCTCGCACCTGTGCGAGGTAGAGGGCCAGCAGGTAGCAGGCCACCAGCTGGGTCATGAAGCCCTTGGTCGAGGCCACCCCGATCTCGGGACCGGCGTGGGTGTAGATCACCGCGTCGGACTCACGCGGGATCGTCGAGCCGTTGGTGTTGCAGATGGCCAGCACCTTCGAGCGCTGGCTGCGGGCGTGCCGGATCGCCATCAGGGTGTCGGCGGTCTCGCCGGACTGGCTGATGGCCACGACCAGCGTGTCCCGGGTCAGGATCGGGTCGCGGTAGCGGAACTCGTGGGCCAGCTCGACCTCGCAGGGGATGCGGGTCCAGTGCTCGATCGCGTACTTGGCCACCAGGCCGGCGTAGAACGCGGTGCCGCAGGCCACGACGATGATCTTGTCCACCTCGCGCAGCTCGTCCTGGTCGATGCGGATCTCGTCGAGCTGCAGCGCCCCGGAGGTGTCGTGGCGTCCCAGCATGGTGTCGGCGATCGCCCGGGGCTGCTCGTGGATCTCCTTGCGCATGAACCAGTCGAAGCCGTCCTTCTCGGCCGCGGAGAGGTCCCAGTCGACGTGGTACGGCGTGGCCCGGGCCGGAGCGCCGTCGAAGTCGGTGACCCGCACGTCGTCGGAGGTGATCGTGACGACCTGGTCCTGGCCGAGCTCGAGGGCCTCGCGGGTGTGGGCGATGAAGGCGGCCACGTCGGAGGCCAGAAAGTTCTCCCCCACCCCCAGCCCGACGACCAACGGGGAGTTCCGGCGGGCGGCGACCACCCGGCCGGGGTCCCGCGCGTCGATCGCGACCAGGGTGAAGGCGCCCTCGAGGCGAGCGCAGACGTGCTGCATTGCGGCGGTCAGGTCGGCTCCCGCGGCGACCACGACCTCGAGCAGGTGGGCGGCCACCTCGGTGTCGGTGTCGGACTCCAGCTCGTGCCCGGCCGCCTCCAGCTCCGCCCGCAGCTCAGCGAAGTTCTCGATGATGCCGTTGTGCACCAGGGCCACCCGGGTGTCCCGGCCCAGGTGCGGGTGGGCGTTCCGGTCCGTGGGCGGCCCGTGGGTGGCCCAGCGGGTGTGCCCGATCCCGGTCGTGGACTCCGGCAGCGGGTGCTCGGCGAGCTCCTTGTCCAGGTTCGCCAGCTTCCCGGCCCGCTTCCGGGCGGAGATCGTGCCGTCGACGACCAGGGCGATCCCGGCGGAGTCGTAGCCGCGGTACTCCAGACGACGCAGGCCCTCGATGACGATGCTCGCGGCCTGCTGGGACCCGACGTAGCCGACGATTCCGCACATGGCGCGCACTCTACCGGCGGGACCCGCGACGAGATCGTGACCGGTCCGCCCTCGGTGCGCCCCCGCGCCAGGTCAGGGTGTTAGGCAACAATGCCGGACATGTCACCGGGCCACAGCAACGGCGTCGACCGCGAGTCCGGTCCGTACGTGGAGCTCGACCGGGCCACCTGGTCCGCGCTCGGCGCCTCCACCGAGCAGCCGCTCTCACCGGTGGAGATCGACCGGGTCCGAGGCCTGGGCGACCACCTCGACCTCGACGAGGTCCAGCAGGTCTACTTCCCGCTCTCCCGGCTGCTGAGCATGTACGTGGAGAGCGCCGGGGCGCTGCACCGGGCCCAGGAGGCCTTCCTCGACCAGCCGCAGCCCCCCCGCACCCCCTTCGTCATCGGGCTGGCCGGGTCGGTGGCAGTGGGCAAGTCCACCACCGCACGCCTGCTCCAGCACATGCTCGCGCACTGGCCCGAGCATCCCTCGGTGACGCTGGTGACCACCGACGGCTTCCTCTACCCCAACAACGAGCTCCAGCGCCGGGGGCTGCTGCTGCGCAAGGGCTTCCCCGAGTCCTACGACCGCCGGGCCCTGCTGCGTTTCGTGATGGACATCAAGTCCGGCAAGGACGAGGTGGAGGCGCCGACGTACTCACACCTGGTCTACGACGTCGTTCCCGAGGAGAAGGTGGTCATCCGGCACCCCGACATCGTCATCATCGAGGGGCTGAACGTCCTCCAGCCCGCCCGGGTCCGCGAGGACGGCTCGACGGGGCTGGCGCTGAGCGACTTCTTCGACTTCTCGGTCTACGTGGACGCGGCCGTGGACGACATCCGCCGCTGGTACGTCGAGCGTTTCCTGCGCCTGCGCGAGACCGCCTTCCGCGACCCGGCCTCGTACTTCGCCAAGTACGCGGTGCTCAGCGAGGACGAGGCGGGCGAGGAGGCCAACCGGATCTGGGACTCGATCAACGGACCGAACCTCGCCCAGAACGTCCGGCCCACCCGCGCCCGCGCGACCCTCGTGCTGCGCAAGGCCGCCGACCACTCCGTGCGCTTCGTCCGCCTGCGCAAGCTCTGAGCCGCTCGACGGCGGCCAGAATCTCGGGATGCGTCCCGGTGTTCCGCGGGGTCCTACCGTGGACCCATGTCCCTGCACACCTCGGTCGTCTCGCTGAGCGATCCCGCCGCCCTCGCCGAGCTTTACGCCGCGGGGCTGCTCGTGCATGAGCACGACCGGCCGCACGCTCCGTACTGGAGCGAGCAGGAGGTGCTGGCCATGCTCCGCGAGGACGACCCCGAGGAGCGCTTCGTACCGCTGGTCGGTCGTGACGAGGACGGCGCCGTGGTGGCCACCGCGCTGATGTTCGTGCCGCTGCTGGACAACCTCGACAAGGTCTACGCCGATCTCGCCGTGCTGCCCGAGCACCGTGGACGGGGGTACGGCGACGCCATGCTGACCGGGCTGCTCGACGCTGCCGGGGCCGAGTCCCGGGCGCTGCTCATCGTCGCGGGCTACTACCCCTACGACGCCGACGAGACCCACCCGGTGCGGGCCTTCGCCGCCCGGCGCGGCTTCTCCCCGGCCAACTCCGAGGTACGACGGACCCTCGAGCTGCCGATCGAGGACGCGCGGCTCGACGCCTGGGCCGCGGCGGCCGCCGCCCACCACGAGGGCTACCGGCTCGAGACTCACCTCGACATCGTCCCCGAGGCCCTGCGTGCGTCCCTGGTCGACCTCATCAACCAGCTCGCCGTGGACGCCCCCACCGGGGACGTCGACTTCGACGCCGGCCAAAGGACGGTCGCGGTCTACGAGGAGCAGTGTGTCCAGCGACGGGCCACGGGCCGCCGGGTCCTGGAGACGGTCGCGGTGCACCGGGGACAGGCGGTCGCGCACTCGACGCTCTCCATCCCACCGGCCGGGGAGTCCCTCCCGCATCTGAGCCAGTGGGGCACCTACGTGCATCGCGAGCACCGCGGCCACCGGCTGGGGATGGCCACAAAGGTGCGCAACCTCGCGGTCCTCCAGCGCGACTTCCCCGAGCGGACGCTCGTGCACACCACGAACTCACCGGCCAACGAGCCGATGCTGGCGATCAACATCGACCTGGGCTTCATCCCCAACGAGATCCTCGGGGAGTTCCTGCTCCGACTCCGAGGCTGACCCCGGGGCCCTCAGGACAGGGGCTTGGTGAACTCCGCGATCCGCTCCACCGGCCAGAAGCCCAGCGCCGCGTTGACCGCGATCATGTGCTGGTTCACCTCCGCGTTCGTGGTCACCAGCCGCCGCGGCGCGGTCAGCTCTCGGTCCAGCCAGAGCAGGTTGGCCGCCTTGGTGGCCATCCCCAGCCGGTGGCCACGGTGCTCGGGCCGCACGAGCGTGCCCCACTGGTAGGCGTGCTCAGGATCGTGCTGCGGGACGACCAGGTCGGAGTAGGCGGCCAGCGTGCCGTCGGGTGCCACCGCCACCGTCGCGTACTTCGTGCGCCCGGCGGCCGCCAGGATCCGGTCCTCGGCCTCGAGCCGCTCCTCGTCGACGTCCTCCACCTCGCGCTTGAGGTCCCCCGAGGGTGCCTGCGTCATCAACGAGCCCATCAGCGCACCAAAGTCGGTCCTCAGGTCCGCCGGCGCCGGACCGACGAACTGGCGCAGCTCGTACCCCTCGTGGTGGGCCGCGGACTCCTCGGCCAGCCGCTCGACCCGCGCGGTGTCCACCGGGAGGTCCAGGACCCGGACCACGTCACCGATGTCGAAGGCGAAGCCGCGCCGGGTGAGGAAGTCGGCGTAAGGGTGGCCGGCGCCGTCGACCGAGTGGTCCAGCGGGATGCTGACCTCAGCGGACAACGTGCGCCGACCCGCCTCCCGGGCGTGCGCGGTCAGCGCGTCGAGGGCGGCGGAGCCGTAGCCGCGTCCCCGGTGCGCCGGGTCGGTCCAGACCTCGGCCACGGCGAGCTCCAGGTTCTCCTTCAGCGGCAGGACCAGCGCCGCGGCTCCGACGCAGTCGGGACCGACGTACGCCGCGAACGCGAGGACGCGCTCAGCGGGGCTCGGGCCGAGCAGGCTGGCCCGCAGCTCCGGCTCCGCGAAGGGGTGCGCGTGCGGGCGCTCCCAGGTGTCGGCGGCATGATAGGCCGCGTAGAAGGAGCCGAGCTGCGCGGAATCAGCTGGATCCACCGCGCGCAACTCCAGGCCGGGACGCGAGGGTGACGACACGGGAGGTCAGCCTAGCCACCCGCGCGACGACGACCCCGGACCGGGTGGGTCCGGGGTCGCACGAGGAGGCCTGTCTCAGGCGGGGACGCCGGTGACGGTCACGGGGACGTTGCCGCGGGTCGCCTTGGAGTAGGGGCAGACCTGGTGGGCGGCCTCGACGAGCCGCTGCGCGGTCTCCTCGTCCACCCCGGGGATGCGCGCGGTGATGTCGGCGGTGATCGCGAAGGACTCACCCTCGGGTCCGAAGCCCACCTCGATCTCGAGGACGGAGCCGGAGGCGTCCACGCCCTCCTTCTTGGCCACCAGGCCCAGGGCGCCGGAGAAGCAGGCGCCGTAGCCGAGCGCGAAGAGTTGCTCGGGGTTCGTGCCGGTGCCAGGGCCACCGGTCTCCTTCGGCGCGGTGAGCTGGAGGTCCAGGAGGCCGTCCTCGGTCACGGCGTGCCCCGCGCGGCCTCCGGTGACGGTGGCCCGGGCGGTGTAGACGATCTTCTCAGGTGTGTTGGTCATGCGAGGCTCAACCATGCTCGCTCGGTGTCACTTCCCCGCCCGGGCCATGGTGACCAGGATCACAGGCTCAGTCGCGCGCGGACGACCTCAGCCAACGACTCGGCGATGCTGCCTGCCTGGGCCGCCGACGGCGCCTCGACCATGACCCTGACCAGCGACTCGGTGCCGGAGGGACGCAGCAGCACCCGACCCAGGGACCCGAGCTCACGCTCGGCCACCTGCACCGCGGCGCCGATCGCCTCGTCGGTGTGCGCCCGCGCCTTGTCGACGCCGGCCACATTGATCAGCACCTGGGGCAGCCGGGTCATCACCGCGGCCAGCGCGCTGAGCGACGACTGCTGGTCCACCATCCGCGCCATCACGTGCAGGGCGGTGAGCACGCCGTCACCGGTGGTGGCGTGTTCGGTCATGATCACGTGGCCGGACTGCTCCCCTCCCAGACAGAACCCGCCGGACCGCATCGCCTCGAGCACGTACCGGTCCCCGACCTTGGTCTGCTCCACCACCAGGCCCGCCTCTCTCAGCGCGAGCACGAAGCCGAGGTTGCTCATCACCGTGGCCACCACGGTCTGAGAGGCCAGACGACCCTGGTCGCGCAGCGCCAGGGCGAGGACGGCCAGGATCTGGTCGCCATCGACGACCTCGCCGTCCGCGTCGACCGCGAGGCAGCGGTCAGCGTCACCATCCAGCGCGAAGCCGACGTCCGCACCGTGCTCGAGGACCGCTGCGCGCAGCACGTCGAGGTGGGTGGAACCGCAGCCGTCGTTGATGTTCAGCCCGTCGGGATCGGCGCAGATCGCCATCACCGAGGCCCCGGCGGACCGCAGCGCCTTCGGCCCCACCACCGAGGCCGCTCCCTGGGCGCAGTCCAGCACCACCGTGAGGCCGGCCAGGGAGCCGTCCAGGCTGCCGACCAGGTGGGCGACGTACTCCTCGACGGCCTCGGGGTGCGGGTCGACCCGACCGACGGCCGCGCCGGTGGGGCGCTCCCAGGGCTCACGCAGCCGCTGCTCGATGGCCACCTCGATGGCGTCGTCGAGCTTGGCGCCGCCG
Source organism: Propionibacteriales bacterium (assembly GCA_038199935.1). Lineage (GTDB taxonomy): Bacteria > Actinomycetota > Actinomycetes > Propionibacteriales > Nocardioidaceae > Nocardioides_B. Next base: position 28,564 of record JBBPYL010000126.1, read on the forward strand.
TGGGAGAAGAACTTGATCCCGTTGTCGGGCATCGGATTGTGGCTGGCCGAGATCATCACCCCGAGGTCCGCCCCCAGGGCGCCGGTCAGGTACGCGACCCCCGGGGTGGGCAGCACACCCAGCAGCAGCACGTCGACCCCGGCCGAGGCCAGCCCGGCCACTACCGCGGCCTCGAGGAACTGCCCAGAGATCCGGGTGTCCCGGCCCACGACGGCACGAGGCCGGTGCCCGTCCGCGTGACGAAAGGCACCGGCCTCACCGAGGACGTGTGCGGCGGCGACCGACAGGTCGAGCGCCAACTCGGCGGTCAGCAACCCGTTGGCCAGCCCTCGGACACCGTCGGTGCCGAAGAGCCGCGTCATCGACGTCGACACCGCTCCGCGTGGATCAGCGCTTGCTGTACTGGGGAGCCTTGCGGGCCTTCTTCAGCCCGGCCTTCTTGCGCTCGATCACGCGCGCGTCGCGGGTCAACAGACCCGCCTTCTTCAGCGACGGCCGGTTGGCCTCGGTGTCGATGGCGTTCAGCGAGCGGGCCACGCCCAGGCGCAGGGCGCCGGCCTGGCCGGTGATGCCGCCGCCGTGGACGCGGGCGACCACGTCGAACCGGCCGACCAGGTCGGTGTTCACGAAGGGCTCGTTCGCGACCTGTTGGTGCAGCTTGTTCGGGAAGTAGGAGTCCAGCGTGCGGCCGTTGACGGTCCACTGGCCCGTGCCAGGGACGAGGCGGACGCGGGCCACGGCCTCCTTGCGTCGGCCGGTGGCCTGCGCGGGGGCGATGGTAGCGGCCCGCTGGGGAGCGTCGGCCGACGGCGCGCTCTCGGAGCTGTAGGCCACACCCTGCTCGTCGGCCTGGTAGGTCTCCTCGACCTCGTCGGTCGCCACGGTGCTGTCAGTCACGGATGTTCCTCGCTGTTGTCGTGCTCGTGTGTCGGTGGAGTCGTCAGCGACAGGGGCCGCTGGTCGATCTGCGCTACTGGGCGATCTGGACGATCTCGAAGGGCTGGGCCTTCTGGGCCTGGTGCGGGTGGTTCGGTCCGGCGTACACCTTGAGCTTCGTCAGCATCTGGCGGCCCAGGCGGTTCTTGGGCAGCATCCCCCACACAGCCATCTCCAGGGCCCGACGCGGGTCCTTGTCCAGCAGCTGGCCGAAGGGCGTGGTGGTCAGACCGCCCGGGAAGCCGGAGTGCCGGTAGGCCATCTTGGTGACCTTCTTGTTGCCCGAGAGGGAGACCTTGTCCGCGTTGATGATGATCACGAAGTCACCACCGTCCATGTGCGGGGCGTAGGTCGGCTTGTGCTTGCCGCGCAGCAACGTCGCGGTCTGGACGGCCAGGCGTCCCAGCACCACGTCCGTGGCGTCGATGACGTGCCACTCTCGGTGGAGGTCAGCGGGCTTCGGGCTGAACGTGCGCACGGTGAGGACCTTCTGATCGGATCGGTGGGCCGGGGCTGGTCCGTGGAAGGAACGCACGGGCCGGGGGCTTCGCCGCACACCCGTCCGAAGGTCCGAACGAAGATGTGAGCAGCAGCGACCCTCAAGACTACCGGCGGGCGGTCGTCGGGGTCAAAACAGCCCCGGGTGGTTTCCCCGCGGGAGGAGTTGAGGCATAGGTTAACGGGTAAGTAACCCCCCGAACCCACCCGGTCCACGCACCCACCGGTGCAGGCATCGCCCGGGCCCACAGCGAGGAGCCGACGTGACCGACGACCAGGCCACTGCTTCCAGCACCACCGACCAATCCCCCTCGTCCTCCGAGAGCCTCACCGTGCGGGACAACCGCACCGGCACCGAGTACGACGTGCCGATCGTGGACGGCACGATCAAGGCTGCCGACCTCGGGATGATCCGCACCGACGAGGAGAACCCCGGGCTGGCCGTCTACGACCCGGGCTTCGTCAACACCGCCTCCTGCCGCAGCGCGGTGACCTACATCGACGGTGACAAGGGCATCCTGGAGTACCGCGGCTACCCGATCGAGCAGCTGGCCGAGCACTCCACCTTCCTCGAGGTCGCCTACCTGCTCATCAACGGCTCGCTCCCCTCCCAGGACGAGTTCGCGGCCTGGGAGCACGAGATCACTGACCACACGTTCGTGCACGAGAACGTGAAGGGCTTCATGGAGGGCTTCCGCTACGACGCCCACCCGATGGGCATCCTGATGGCCTCGGTGGGTGCGCTCTCCACCTTCTACCCCGAGTCGCGCAACATCGCCGACGCCGACAACCGGCACATGCAGATCGTGCGGATGATCGCCAAGATGCCGACGCTGGGGGCCTGGGCCTTCCGAAACGCGCAGGGCAAGCCGTACGTCTACCCCGACAACGAGCTCAGCTACACCGAGAACTTCCTGGCCATGCTGTTCAAGATGAGCGAG
>JBBPYL010000127.1:0-15931 GCA_038199935.1 Propionibacteriales bacterium
GCCCGTAGTCGTTGGGGACATCACGCCATGCGGCCCCGGATCGGGTTCGCCACATCACCGCGTTCACGACACTGCGGTGATCTGCCCAGGGTCGGCCCGCTTTGCCGATGCTCAACTTCGGTAGGTGGGGCTCGATCAGCTCCCACTGCTCGTCGGTCAGGTCATGGCGATCATGCACATCGACATACTCCGATAACCCGCCCTCAGACCATTGCGGGACACGCCCTAGTGCGATGATGGATCGGTGACCATGCCGGGTCCTCAGCCACGCTCGGGCGTCTCGACCAGTGCGTCGAGGGGGCTCGATGTCTTGGACCGCCTTGCCGACGCGGCCGAGCGCTTCGGCGTCGCGGTGGCCGCGGCCGACCTGGGGGCCAGGGTGCCCGGCTGCGCACCGTGGTCGGCCTACGACCTCGCCGTCCACCTCGGCAACATCCATGGCTGGGCGGCCACCATCGTCGAGACCGGCGAGCCGGCTCGCCACCAGGCGGACGAGCCCACCGCGCGACGGCCGCGTGCGGTCAGCGAGTGGTACGCGGCCAAGGCCGAGGACCTCTACGAGGTGCTGAGGTGCGTGGACCCGGCGCGACCCTGCTGGACCCTCACCTCGGACTCCGGGCAGGCCGGCTTCTGGCGGCGCCGCCAGCTGCACGAGACGGTGGTCCACACGCTCGACCTGGCGACCGCGGCCGGGCGGGCCCCCTCGGCGGGGACGATCTCCCCGCTGCTCGCCGAGGACGGCGGCGACGAGGTGCTCCGGGTCCTGATGACCCGGCTGCACGACCGCGGACATCGAGCCGACCTCACCGCTCCTCTCGCCCTGGTCGCTGCGGACACCGCGCGGGCCTGGACGCTCACACCGCGGCCGGTGCCGCGTGAGGACCTCCCGCGCCAGTCCCAGGGCGGGCCAGGGGAGGGCCGCGAGGCGGTCGGGGCGCTGCCCCCGCTGGTCTGGGAGGGCAACGACCCCCAGGCGGACCAGGTCAGCGCCGCAGCCGCCGATCTCTACCGGGTGCTGTGGGGGCGCGCGCCGGTGACCGAGCTCGAGATCAGTGGTGACGTGGGGCGGGTCCGGAGGTTCTTCGCCTCGCGGCTGACCCCCTGACCGGTGCGCCACCCGAGCGGCCGTGCATCGCAGGCCAAGCCGGGACGATAACCGTTCGCGACTGTCGGCCCACTGACCTAGGTTCGTCGCCATGCCAGTCGTGGAGGCCGTCGACCTGTCTCGGAGCTACCGAACCCGGGTGGGCACGTGGAAGCGCGAGAAGAAGGTCGTCGAGGCCGTCAGGGGAGTCAGCTTCGACATCGAGGCCGGCGAGCTCTTCGGGCTGCTCGGGCCCAACGGTGCGGGCAAGACCACCACGATCAAGATGCTCATCACGCTGCTGCTCCCCAGCAGCGGCACCGCACGCGTCCTGGGGCACGACGTCGTCGAGGACCCACGAGAGGTTCGGCGCCGGGTGGGGTACGTCTTCGGCGGCGACCGCGGCCTGTACGAGCGGCTCAACGCCCTGGACAACCTGCGCTACTTCGCCGAGCTCTACGGGGTCCCGCCCCGCGAGCAGCGCCAGCGGATCGGGATGCTGCTGGAGCTGGTCGGCCTCGCCGGGCGCGAGAAGGAGCGGGTCGAGGGCTTCTCCCGCGGCATGCGGCAGCGGCTGCACATCGCCCGCGGGCTGCTCCACGACCCCGACGTGCTGTTCCTCGACGAGCCGACGATCGGCATCGACCCGGTCGGCGCCCGTGAGCTGCGCGCGACGATCGGTCTGCTCAAGGAGCAGGGCAAGACCATCCTGCTCACCACCCACTACATGTTCGAGGCCGACGCCCTGTGCGACCGGATCGCGGTGATCAGCTCGGGGCGGGTCGTGGCCGAGGGCACCCCCGCGACGCTCAAGGCGCGGGTCACCGAGGGACGGGTCGTCGAGGTGGAGACCTTCGAGCTCCCCGACGGTGCCCTGGACGCCGTCCGGGCCCTGGCCGGGGTCCGCTCCGTAGCGGTCGAGGAGCGCGCCGCGGCCCAGGTGCTGCTGGTCCAGGTCGAGTCCGGCGCAGAGGTCACCTCGGCCGTGCTGGGGTGCCTGGGCGGCACCACCGTGGGCCGGGTCAGTGCCCGCGAGCCCACGCTGGAGGACGCCTACGTTGAGCTGGTCAGCCGGAGATGAGGCTCGTTCGACTGCTGGCCGTCTCCTGGTGGCTGCACCTGAAGATGCTCGCCGTCTCGGCGTTCGAGGGCGTCTTCCAGGTGGTCTGGCCGTTGTTCTTCGCCACCACGGCCTTCCTGGTCTACCGGCAGGCCGACGATCCGGAGGTGATGGTCTACGCCGGCCTGGGCGCCGCGGTGATGGGGATATGGTCGGTGATCGCCACGACGGCGAGCGGGGTCCTCCAACGCGAGCGGTGGCTGGGCACGCTCGAGCTCCTGGTCGCCGCGCCCACGCGCTTTGCCCTCATCCTGGTGCCGATCACCACGGCGATGGCCACCCTGGGCCTCTACAGCCTCGGGTCGACGCTGTTGTGGGGCTGGCTGCTCTTCGACATCACCGTGCCGGTGGCCGACCCGCTCGTCTTCGCCGTGGCCATCGTGGTGTCGATCATGTCCATCGCGCTGATCGGCTTCCTGCTGTCGGTCTCGGTGGTCCGCTATCGGACGGCCTGGGCCCTGGGGAACCTGCTGGAGTACCCCGGCTGGCTGCTGTGCGGCTTCCTGGTCCCGCTCACCCTGTTCCCGACCTGGGCCGCGTGGATCTCCTACGCCCTGCCACCGACCTGGGGGATGGAGGCGATCCGACGGTCCGCGGCGGGGGAGCCAGCCTGGACCCAGGTGCTGGTGTGCCTGGTCCTGGGGGCGGTCTACGGGTTGGTGGGTGCGCTGCTCTCCGAGACGGTGTTGACCTCGGCTCGGCGGCACGCGACGTTGGCCCTGACGTGAGGACCTCGACCCGGATCTTCTTCGTGGGCGGGCTGATCAGCTTCCGGGCCCTGTTCAACTGGCTCAGCCCGTGGATCTACATCCCCTCGATGCTCATCGCGCCGATCTTCCAGATCCTGCTCTTCGCCTTCATCGGGCGCTCGGCCGGCATCGAGTCCGACTCCTTCTTCGTCATCGGCAACGCGGTGCAGTACTCCGCGATCCCGTGCCTCTTCGCGATGGCCAACACCGTGGCCGGCGAGCGTTACACCCAGACGCTGGGCATCGTCTTGTCCACGCCGGCCCGACGGGTGCCGCTGTTCCTGGGCCGCTCGCTGCCGGTGGTGATCAACGGCTTCGTGGTCTCGATGTTCAGCCTGGTCGTGGGCAGCCTGCTGCTTGGGGTCTCCGTGTCCGGGAGTGCCTGGCTGCCGCTGGCGCTGGTCGTGGCCGTGGCGGCGATGTCCTGCACCGGCCTGGGGCTGGCCAACGCCGCGCTGGGGCTGCGGGTGCGGGAGACTGCGGTGCTCTCCAACGTGCTGTTCGGTCTGCTGCTGATCTTCTGCGGGGTCAACGTCGCGCTGGACGCCCTGCCGGGCTGGATGGCGACCACCGGGTCCTGGCTCCCGCTGACCCACGCGATCGAGGCCGCGCGCGAGGTCGCCGCGGGCGCGGGCCTCGGGTCGGTGGCCGGACTGGTCGGCCAGGAGGTAGGCCTGGGCGTGCTCTACGGCGGTGCGGGCCTGGCCGCTCTTGGCTTCTTCGAGGCCGAGGGCCGTCGCCGGGCCACCCTGGAGATCCAGTAGGCGACGCTCAGCGACCCTGGTTGGCCACCGCGGCGATCGCGTCCGCGGCCGCGTCGGGGTCGAGGTACTCCCCGCCGCGCTGCACCGGCCGCATGTTCTCCTCGAGGCGGTAGACCAGGGGGATCCCGGTCGGGATGTTCAGGCTCACGACGGCCTCCTCCGACATGTCGTCGAGGTGCTTGACCAGGGCGCGCAGCGAGTTGCCGTGGGCGACCACCGCCGTGGTCCGGCCGAGCCTCAGGTCGGGAACGACCGCGTCGTACCAGTAGGGGAGCATCCGGTCGACCACGTCGGCCAGACACTCGGTCCGCGGGGTGATCTCGTCGGGCAGGTCGGCGTACCTCGGGTCGCCGACCTGGCTGAACTCGTCGTCGTCGGCCAGCGTCGGGGGAGGGGTGTCGTAGGAACGGCGCCACCGCATGAACTGCTCCTCGCCGTAGGTCTCCAGCGTGGCCTTCTTGTCCTTGCCCTGGAGGGCCCCGTAGTGCCGCTCGTTGAGTCGCCAGGATCGCCGCACCGGCACCCAGTGCCGGTCGCAGGCCTCCATCGCCAACTGCGAGGTGGTGATCGCGCGACGCAGCACCGAGGTGTGCAGCACGTCTGCGAGCAGGCCGTTCTCCGCGAGCAGCCGACCCCCGCGGCTCGCCTCCGCACGCCCCTTGTCGGTCAGGTCGACGTCGACCCACCCGGTGAACAGGTTCTTGGCGTTCCACGCGCTCTCGCCGTGACGGAGCAGGATCAGGGTGTAGGGCGCACTCATGAGGTCCACTCTAGCGAGGCCGAGCCGCCGGTCTCACGACGCGACGGGGACCTCCGAGTACGGTCCGTCCGCGGACTTCTCCACCACCGGCACGTCGAGCGTGGCCGAGGCGGACCGGGCGAAGTCGAAGGTCACGGTGACCACGGCTCCCGCGACCACCGACGCGCCGTCGATCCGCAGGGACCCGTCGTCGGCGAGGTTCACCAGCCCTCCGGCCCCGACCGTGACCGGGGCGGGCACAGTGACCTCCAGACCCTCCGGGGCAGTGACCGTGGTCAGGGAGTCGTCGTGGGCCAGATCGTTGTTGACCAGCGTCGCGATCAGGGTCCCCGAGCCGTCGGCGGCGGTGACGACGACCGCGTTGAGTACGTCGACCGAACCGTCCTGGTCGTTCACGCCGACCGCGGGGGTGTAGACCTGCGTGGTCGGGGCGCCGAAGCCGCACGAGGTCAGGACCCCACCGGTCAGCAGCACGGCGGCGGCGACAGCGGCGCTGCGTCGAAGGTTCACGAAGCCGATCCTCTCCCACGGTCCGATCCGATGGCGAGCCGGGTCCACGGGCACCGCTCGCGCGCGGCCGCTAAGTCTAGCGTCCGGGTCTTCCCAGCGACTGCGGCTGGTCACCGGCCGCCCTCAGCGCCTTTCCCGCTGCACATTCCAAGCCGATCTGTCAAGCCCCAATTGTGCCTCTGACCTGCACAAACGTCGCAGGATCACTCCCAGGACCGTGTTATCCTGGTCACCTAGGAAGGGGTACGTGGCACATGACATTTACCGTCGGCGAAACGGTTGTTTACCCAAATCACGGCGCAGCGGTCATCGAGGACATCGAGACCCGGCAGATCAAGGGCGAGGACCGCGAGTACCTCGTGCTCCGGATCGTCGCCCAGCAGGACCTGGTCGTTCGGATCCCCGCGTGCAACCTGGACCTGGTCGGGGTCCGGGACGTGGTGGACAAGGAAGGCCTGGACCGAGTCTTCGACGTCCTTCGGGCGGAGCACACCGAGGAGCCGACCAACTGGTCGCGTCGCTACAAGGCGAACCTCGAGAAGCTCCACTCCGGTGACGTCATGAAGGTCTCCGAAGTGGTGCGCGACCTGTGGCGTCGCGAACGTGACCGCGGCCTGTCGGCCGGGGAGAAGCGGATGCTGGCCAAGGCGCGCCAGATCCTCGTCTCCGAGCTGGCCCTGGCCGAGCACACGAACGAGGACAAGGCCGAGGCACTTCTCGACGAGGTCCTCGCCTCCTGACCACGCAGCATCCCTCGCGTGCCCCCGCCCTCCGGGTCGGGGGCACGTGTGCGTGCGGACCAGGCCGATGAGGCGGGCTCCCGAGCGGACCGCACTGGTCGGGGTGGTCCCGCTCGAGGGACGTGGCGACCTGCCCTTCGCGCTGCTGCACGGACTGCCTCTGCTCGCACACGTCCTGCGTCGGCTTCTCGACGTCCCCGCGTTGAGCGACGTCGTGGTCACCGGGTCGCCCGACCAGCACGTCCGGGCGGATCGGGTGATGAGCGACCACCGTCTCGTGGCTCCGTTCGTGGAGGCCGACGCGTTCTGGGCCTCGGTCGGGGGAGCGGTGCTGCTCCACGACCCGTTGTGCCCGCTTGTCGGTGCGGACTTCGTGGCCCAGATGTGTCGCCGCGTCGACGACGAGGGCTCCGCCGCGGCGTTCCGTCCGGTCACCGACACGGTCAAGACGGTCGCCGAGGAGCAGATCTGCGGCACGCTCGACCGGGACGGCCTCGCCGTAGTGACGTCCCCGGTCCTGGTGCCGGCCTCGCTGGTCGGTGGACAGGTTCCGACCCACGAGTTCGGTGTCCTTGCGCAGTGGCTGCGCGAACGCGGGCCGCTGAGCCTAGTGCGGGCTCCGTCCCGAGGCCGCCGGGTCGGTGACGAGTTGGCGCTCCAGGTGCTGGAGTGTCTCGACGAGATCGAGCGGTCGGTGCGCGAGGCCTAGCGGCAAGAGCATCGGCGGCCACGAGGGGACCAGTCCGCGGCGCTCAGCGTTCGCGTCGCGCGATCGCCCAGAACTCCCGGAGGAACTTGCGGGGCTGGCGCAGTACGGCACCCGGCAGGCCGACCAGGAAGCCCCGGGGGTCGCGCACGGCACGGTGGTAGAGCCGCTGGGGCTTGCTGACCACCCGGTGCTCGAGGTCGTGGAGGTAGGCCGGGACGAGCGCACGCTGGGTGAGCTGGAGGCGGTGGCCGCATCGGGTGCACCGCACCGAGTCCAACACACGGCCGGCGTAGTGCAGCTCGTGCTCGGTGACCAGGCCGCACTGCTCGCACTCGAGGTCGGCGTGCTCGAGGCTCATCGGGTCCCGACCTCCCCGCGGGGTCGTCGGGGGGCAGGGCCGGCGCCGGGACCGGGGATGGGAGCCGCCGCGCCGACCCGGTCGCCCGCCGCGGCGGACAGGTCCCAGCTCGCCTTGGCCAGCAGCCGCTCGGCCAGGAAGAGGTCCTCGGGGAAGGTGATCTTGATGTTGCGGGCGTCTCCGGAGACGCAGTGCACCGGGAGGTCGGTGTAGCGCTCGATGCAGCTCGCGGTGTCGGTGCCGACGAAGCCCTCGGTGTCCGCCTCCCGGTAGGCCTCCAGCAGAGGCTGGGCCCGGAAGGCCTGCGGGGTCTGGACGGCGACGGTGCGCTCGTGGACGTGCCCGCCCACGGGGTCGAGCCGGGCGAGGGCGGGTTGGTCGACGACGGGGAGGGCGCCTCCGAACCGGTCGGCGGCCGTGATGACGTCGTGGAACATCCGGGCCGAGGCCAACGGTCGAGCGGCGTCGTGGATGACGACGACGTCGGTGCGACCACCCTCGATCTGCTCGGCCAGGGCCGTGAGTGCGCGCCACTCGGACTCATGACGCGTGCTGCCTCCGGTCACCACGAGCACCTCCTGGTCGGGCAGCTCGCGGTCCAGTGTGGCCCGGACCACGGCGGCGTCGTCGTCGCGGACGACGAGCAGGGCGCTGTCGACGGCGGGCAGGGTGGTGGCCCACCGGCTGGCCCAGGTGAAGACCCGACGCCCGGCGAGGGGGAGCAGCACCTTGTTCGTCTCGTGGCCCAGACGCCGCCCGGACCCCGCGGCCAGCAGCACGAGCGCGGCGCGTGGGGGCTGCGAGGACGGGCGGGACACCTCCGGAGCCTAGCCGTCGGCCCCGGACGCACGAGGGTGCGCCCGGAGCCGACGGCGTGGGTCGGGCTCATCGGTGGAGCAAGGCCCCCAGCTCCTCCAACGAGGGGGCTCCCGAGGTGCCCATGTCGTCCTGGAGAGCGCGGAGCCGGACGATCGTGGAGGACTCGTCGAGCTCCACGTCGTCGTAGGTCACTACCTCGTCGACGCCGAGGTCGCGACGGAGCCGCGCCCCGGCCAGCACCCCGAGCGGTACCAGCCGGTCCCGGGCGAAGTCCTCGGCGACGTCGATCAGGCCGCGCACCATCGAGCCACCGACCCCGTCGATGGGCTCACCGGCGCTGAGCGGTCGCTTGCTCACCGCCCCGACCTCCGCGGTCCAGTGCTCGGCCACCAGCGACGGTCGCTGGTCGAGCACCATCTCGCAGACCGTCAGCGGGGCCTCGATGCTGGCCAGGTGGTAGGGACGGTAGAGCGAGAAGTAGGGCCCGTCTCCCATCTGGAGGTAGCTCATCTCGTGGTTGATGTAGGGATCCTCGGTGCGGATCACCACGAAGACGCCCGGGGCCACCGGACCGGTGCAGTAGTCGACCACGCCGGCCCGCTCCAGCACGCCGCCGTCCTCGACCAGCGAGAAGGTCTCGTGCAGGGTGGGAACGCTCGAGGGCGGACCGTGCATGCCGCGCTTGCTCACGCCGAGGCCGGTGGTGTTGGCCAGGGCGGCCATCTCGATCATCGCCTTGGAGCCGTCCACGAAGCTGCACAGCATCTTGGGGTTCATCTGCTTCTGTGCCGCCCGAGCCGCCAACGACTGCGGCGTGGCGTGTACGTCGAGGGGGTTGTTCTTTCCCTTGCCGGCACACACCACGTCGAAGGAGAGGTCTCGTGCGTAGTCGACGAGGATCTTGGTCTCGACCGGCTCGTCACCACGGCAGATCGAGTAGATCGCCCCGGCCGTGTCCGCCGTGGCCGACATCAGGGCCCCGATGGTCACGTCCGACTCGACGTTGAGGGTGGCCACGTCGATGCCCGCGAGCAGGCACTCGAGTGCGACCTTGGCCCCCACGTCGGGGACCCCGGTCGCCTCGACGACCACGTCGAGCGGAAGCGCTCCGAGCTCATCGGTGCCGCTCAGGGCCACCGATCCGCCGTTCTCGATCTCCCGGGCGGCGGCGTCGGTGGTGGTGACGTGAGCAGCCTCGATGCCCGACTGGGACAGGGCCTCGAGAGCCCGGTCCCGGTCCACGTCGAACACCGCGGAGAGCGTCACCCCGGGCATCCGGAGCAGCTGCGCGGCGAAGCCGCGACCCATCTGCCCGGCACCGACCAGGCCGACGCGCAGGGGGCGGCCGACCTCCTTCTCCCGAGCCTGCATCCGGTCGCGGTAGCTCATCAGAGCACAGCCGTCTCGGGGCGCACGATGCGGAAGGCGTCGCCCTCGACGAGCAGGGGCAGCGTCTGCGGGTCGACGCAGACATCGCCGGGCAGCGTCGCCTCCGTCTTGCCGTCGGCCTTGAGGTCGAGGTGACCCAGGTTGAGCAGGTTGTCCGCCACGACCGGGCCGACGGCCAGGATCTCCAGGTCCGCCCCACCGAGCTGGATCCGGTCCCCCGGACGAGGACCCTCCTCGGCGACCGTGGCCCGGTGCTGCACCGACATCTCGTGCAGCTCCTCGGGAGCCTTCTCGTCGAAGAAGATCAGGATGCCGTGCTCGAGGAAGGCGGCGACCTGCTCGCCCACCCCGGTCACGGCGGACTCGTAGAGCACCCGCGTGGTATGCGCGGTCTGGCTCATACCTCCTCCACGTTCTCGGGCTTGACCCCGGAGACGAAGAGCTCCTCGGTGATGAAGTTGGCCAGCGGGCCGGCCGGGGAGGTGGCGTGGATGTCGACGGTGAGCACCTTCTTCATCGGGTACACCCCGACGCGTGCGGTGCCTCCGCAGTCGATGACCGCGACGGCGATCTTCTCGAACTTGGCCGAGCTCTTGAAGCCGTCGAAGGCCTCTCCGCCGGTGAGGTCGGCGATCTTCTGGGCCACGGGATGGATCCCTCCGCCGGTGACCGAGTAGATCAGCGGCTTGTCGTCGGTGGGCGTGATGGTCAGAGGACCACCCCATCCGCCGCGACCCTGGGTGACGCGTACTGACTTGTAATTGCTCATGTGGTGCTCACTTTCCTGGGGCTGGTGGGTGGCTCAGCTCTGGCTGTACAGACCGAAGCTGGCGAAGTAGGCGATGACCACCGAGAGGGGCCCGGTGATCATGCGCGAGAAGAGGACGGCGGGGACGCCGATCTCGACGGTCTCGGTCTCGGCCTCGCCGAGCGCGAGCCCGACCGGGATGAAGTCGCAGCCGACCTGGGGGTCGATGGCGAACAGGGCGGGTAGCGCGTACTGCGGGGGGATGTCGCCGGCGGCGATCCGGGTGCCGAGCAGGACGCCGACGACCTGGGCGATGACCGCCCCGGGGCCGAGCACCGGGGAGAGCACCGGGATGGAGCAGAAGATGCTGATGGCCAGCAACCCGATGAGGTTGGAGGCCAGGGGCGCGACCAGGTTGGCCAGGGCGTCGCCGATGCCGGTCTCGTTGATGATGCCGATGAGCACGGCGATGAAGGCCATGAAGGGCAGGATGTTGCGGATGATGGTGTCGATTGCGTCCCGGCCGGACTGGTACAGCGTGCCGACCACCCCGCCGACGCCGCGGCCGATGGTCACCAGGACCTTGTTGAAGGAGTCCATGCCCGACGGCTTGCTTGTGGTCGTGGTGCTCATGCCGAAGCTCCTTCGGTGGTCGTGTCGTCGGTGTCGGTGCGACGGGCCATCATCCGCAGGGTGATGAACTCGGTGACGATCCCGCGGATCAGGATGACGACCATCCCGACCAGCAGGTAGCGGACGGCCAGGTCACCGAGGTTGCCGCCGAGGCTGGTGATGCCCGCGGCGATGCCGAGGTAGACGAACAGCTCACCGGGGTTGGCGTGCGGGAAGAGGCCCGTGATCGGGTGCACGAAGCTGACGGCGGAGTCGTAGAAGGCGGGCTTGTACTTCTCGGGGAGAAAGCGCCCCATCGTGTACGCCATCGGGTTGGTCAGGAAGAAGACCGACAGCACCGGGAGCACCAGGTATCGGACCGGATACCACCCGATGCCCGGGCGGCCGGCCGCCTCACCGAGCTTGTCGATCCGCTCGGGTCCGATCAGCCGGATGAGCGCGTTGACCGCGGTCAGCAGCACCACGAGCAGCGGGATGATCCCGGTGACGAGGCCGAGGAAGACCTCGCCCCCCGCCTGGAACAGTCCGATGAACCATTCGGCGGCGCCGGCGAGCACCCCGAAGAACCCTGAGGGGTCCTCCAGGGTGGTGGTTTCGGCGGCGAACACGAAGTTCGCGGCCGTGTCGAGCAGTGGCATGATTACTCCTCATCGGGTGGGCCAGAAGCTGGCCGTGGTGATGCTGGATGCATCGGTGGTGGTGAGGTCTCCCTCGGTGATGGCGTCGGTCGCGGGCTGGACCCCGCGGTCGGCGCCGCAGTGCTGTGTTACGTCGACGCTCGGGCTCTGCTCTGCGCGAGCAGGGTCGCTGCCTGCCGCGTCGCCTCGCGCTCAGCCACCGAGAGGCCGGGCACGTCCCCCTCTCCCCGGAGCCGTGAGGCCGGGAGGTCGAGGACGACCGGCAGTGGGCGGCTCCGGGCGAAGGTGGTGAAGCCGCGCAGGGTGAGCGCGTTCCGGACCACGTCGTCGTCGTCCACGGCCAGCGCGACGAAGGCGCGGCCGCCGCGGTAGCGGCGCCCGCCGGACCCCACCGTCACGGCGCCGTCCTTGCGCAGAGCCTGGACGCTCCGGTTGAAGGCCATGCTCTGCTGGTAGGAGGCGTAGAGCTGGACCATCCAGCCGGCCACCACGGCGACCAGCAGCCAGATCATCGGGTTCATCGGATCCTTCTCTCTCCAGGCTCCAGCCCGTCGCCCACCGTGCGGGCGTCGGCCAGAAGGGCACGTGCGAGCGACTCGTCGCACACGAGCGAGTCGATGAGTCGTCCGGTCACGGCACCGAGGACACCGGGGGCCTTGGACCGGCCGTAGGCCACGCCGACCACGTTGGGGATCTCGCGGAGCTCGGGGAGTCCGATGGCCAGGACCCGGTCGGCCACCTGGCCGCGGACCTCGCGACCCTGGGCGTCGTAGTAGCGCGCGGCGAGGTCGCCCACGGGCTCGGCGTCCCAGAAGCGCTTCTCCTCGCGTGGGCTCAGGTGCAACGAGGCCAGGACGGCGGAGGAGGAGCCATGCGAGGGGGTCCCGATACCGACGAAGGCGAGGTCGGCCGAGCGGGACTCCTCCAGGGCCGCCCCGATGGACGCCTCGGCGAGCAGCGCGTCCCGCGCGGCGGCCGAGCCCAGGGTGGCCGGAGCGTGCAGCGACCGGTAGTCCGCGCCGAGCCGGGTGGCCAGCTCGCGGACCAGGTCCGCACCGCTGATCTCGTTGGCTATCGAGGCCAGGCCACCGACCAGCTGGGTGAGCCTCACGTGGTAGTCGTGGGTGACCTCGGTGGCGTAGACCATCGCCTGGAGGGCGTGCCCCCAGGAGAGCGCCACCGTCATCGAGTCCTCGAGCAGGTCCAGGAGGAGGGCCGCAGCCTGGACGCCCACCTGGTCCTCTACCCGGGAGCTCGGACCGTGTCCGCGTTGGGCGACCCGTGCCTCCAGGAGACCGAAGCGTTGACGGAGCTCGGCCTCCAGGGACGTCTCCCGACCGGAGGGGTCCCGGATGGTGATCGTGACGATGCCCTGCCGTTGGGCCTCGGTGAGCATCCGGGAGACGTTGGACCGGCTGGTGCCGAGCTCGCGGGCCACCTCGGCCTGCGAGCGGTTCGCCTGGTAGTACAGGCGCGCGGCCGCCAGCAGGGTGCTGGGGTCCCGCGGTGCCGGCATGGTCACTCCTGTGCAGATTGTTATCACATTTGCTCGGCTATTGAAGCGTGTGACCCCCGTCACGTCAAGCGTCCGAGCCGAGCTCTCGCGCCAGCGCGTCGAGCAGCCGTGCTCCGTGCGCCCCGTCGCCGACCCGGTGGTCCACGCTCAACCCGGCGGTGAGGGTCAGCGCCAGGCCCACTCCGCCCTGGACCGCCACCGGACGCGGCCGCACCGACCCGAGGGCCAGCACGCTGGCCTGCGGCGGGGTGACCAGGGCCTGGAACCGGTCCACGCCCAGGCCGCCGAGGTTGGACAGCGAGGCAGAGGCGGTGCCGAGGTAGGACGGGTCCAGACGACCGGTGGCGGCGGCCGTGACCACCTGCTTGAGCTCGCGGTCGAGATCGGCGGCCTCGCGACGGTCCGGCTCGACGAAGACCGGGGCCAGCAGGCCGTCTCCGGTAGCGACGGCCAGTGCGACCGAGAGCGTCTCGACCTCCACCGGCGACGAGGTCTCTGCGTCCCAGCGACAGGTGAGCTCGGGGACCTCCCGCAGGGCGGCGGTGTAGGCCCGCAACAGCACCGTGGTCCAGGAGACGCCCTTCCGGTCCCGGTCGGCGTGGTCGAGGCGGAGGTCGCGCCACACGGTGAACTGGGGAACGGAGGCGCTCTCCACCATCTTGCGGGCCACGGCGGCGCGGATCATCGCCGCTCGAGGGGAGCCGGACCTGGCCGGTGCCCGAGGAGCACCGGCCTGAGGGGAGGCGGCCTGAGGGGAGGCGGCCAGAGGGGAGGCGGCCTGAGGGGAGGCCGCCGGCGCGGACGTCGAGGCGCTCGCCCGGTCGGCGTGGGACTCGACGTCGGGGACTCTGACGAGGCCGTCCGGGCCGGTCCCGGTGACCGAGGCGAGGTCGATCCCGTGCTCGCGGGCCAGCGCGCGGGCTCGCGGCACCGCGGCGGGAGGACGCGTCGGGGCCGCTGGCTGCGGCGGCTCGTCGGGCGTGAGGGCGTCGACAGGCTCCGCGACGGCGTCGTCGGGCACGGCGGTGTCGGCCTGGGTCCCGCCGAGGCCCGCTGCGGTGCCGGTGCCGGGCTCCGGCACGGCGTCGGCCTCGGGCTGCTCTGCGGCGGGCTCCGGGTCGTCGGCGAACAGGTCGCCGAGCCCGTCCTCCTCACCCTCGAGCCAGCCGATGGTCTCGCCGACGTCGACCATGCCCTCGCGGACCACGATCTCCACCAGGCGGCCGGCGGCAGTGCTCTCCACCTCCATGTCGACCTTGTCGGTCATCACCTCGCACACCGCGTCGCCGGCCGCGACCTCGTCGCCGACCTCGGCCAGCCAGGTCGAGACCTCGCCCTCGGTCATCGTCATCGACATCTTGGGCATCCGGATCGGGAGACGGGCCATCAGGAGTCCTTCACCAGCGAGCGGGCGGCGTCCACGATGCCGTCCACCTGGGGCACGGCCGCGCTCTCGAGCTGCGGGGCGTAGGGGATGGGGATGTCGAGACCGCTCAGCCGGCGGACCGGAGCCAGCAGCCGGTACAGCGCGGGCGACTCGACGATCCGGGCCGCCAGCTCGGCGGTGAAGCCGACGTTGCCGGGAGCCTCCTGGACCAGCAGGGCTCGACCGGTGCGGGCCACATCGTCGAGGATGGGGGCGTCGTCGAGGGGCGAGAGGGTGCGCGGGTCGATGACCGAGACCTCGATGCCGTCCTGGGCCAGGGTCTCCGCGGCCTCGAGGCACCGCGAGACCATGACGCCGGTGGCGACGATGGTGACGTCGCCACCACGGCGGCGTACCGCGGTGCTGGACAGTGCCACCCGTTCGGCGCCCTGCGGTACCGGACCCGACGTGCGGTAGAGGAGCTTGTGCTCCAAGACGATGACCGGGTTCGGGTCGTCGATGGCCGCCAGCAGCAGACCCTTGGCGTCGGCGGCGGTCGCCGGCATGACGACCTTGAGGCCCGGGACGTGGGCGAACCAGGCCTCGAGGCTCTGCGAGTGCTGGGCCGCAGCGCCGGTGCCCGACCCGAGCGGAGCGCGCAGGACCATGGGCACGTTGGCCGCGCCCCCGAGCATGAAGTGGATCTTGGCGGCCTGGTTGACGATCTGGTCCATGGCCTGGCAGGTGAAGTCGGAGAACTGGATCTCCACCACGGGACGCATCCCGGCCAGGGCGGCCCCCACCGCGGCTCCGACGATCCCGAGCTCGGAGATCGGGGTGTCCCGGACCCGCTCTGCGCCGAACCGGTGGTAGAGGTCGCCGGTGACCCCGAAGGCGCCACCGTAGATGCCGATGTCCTCGCCGAGGAGGAAGACGCGCTCGTCGGCCGTCATGGCCTCGCCGAGCGCCTCGCGCACGGCCTCGGCGTAGGTGATCACGCGGTCGGTGCCCTCGCTGGGCCCGGTCGACGGGGGGGAGGTCTGCTGGGTGGTCATGGTCTGCCTTTCAGGCCGTGGCGAAGACGCCGTCGAGGAGGTCGTCGGGTCGCGCGTCCGGCGCGGCGTTGGCCGTGCGGACCGCCGCCCGGATGTCCGCGGTGGCTTCGGCGCGCACCTCGTCCACGGCGGCCTGGTCGAGAGTGCCGCGCTCGAGCAACGTGGTCTCGAAACGGACGATCGGGTCTCGGTCCCGCCACGAGGAGATCTCCTCCTTCGTGCGGTACAGGTTTTTGTCCGACTTGCTGTGACCCTTCCAGCGGTAGGTCACCGACTCCACGAGCGTCGGACCGGCACCGCTCCGGGCCCGGTCGACCGCCTCGGTCACCCTCTCGTGCACGGCCTCGACGTCGTTTCCGTCGATGGTCACGCCGGGGATTCCGTACGCAGCGGCCCGCTCGGCGATGTGCTCGATGGCGAAGGACTTCTCGGTGGAGAACGACATCCCGTACTTGTTGTTCTCGCAGACGAAGACGACCGGGAGCTTCCAGATGGCGGCCAGGTTGACCGCCTCGTGGAACGCGCCCTCGTTGGCCGCGCCGTCGCCGAAGAAGCTGACCACCACCCTGTCCAGACCCTGCAGCTGGTAGGCCAGGCCGGCTCCGGCGGCGATGGGAATGCCGCCGGCGACGATGCCGTTCGCGCCGAGGTTGCCGGTGGCGACGTCCGCGATGTGCATCGAGCCGCCGCGACCGCGGCAGTAGCCGCTCTCCTTGGCCAGCAGCTCGGCCATCATCTGCACCAGGTCCGCCCCCTTGGCGATGCAGTGGCCGTGTCCTCGGTGGGTGGAGGTGATCGCATCGTCGTCGCGCAGCGCGAGGCAGGTCCCGGTCGCCGACGCCTCCTGGCCGATCGAGAGGTGCATGGTCCCGTGCATCAGGCCGCGGGCGAAGAGGTCGTCGACCGCCTCCTCGAAGCGACGGATCTGCCACATCGTCAGCAGGGCGTGGCGGGCGCTTGTGGCGTCGTCACC
>JBBPYL010000128.1:0-14927 GCA_038199935.1 Propionibacteriales bacterium
GACCCGATCACCGACCGCAGGGTCGCGGTCGAGTGCCCGACGCAGGTCAAGTGGGCCAGCGGGGTCATCGAGGTGTCCTGGCTGATCCGCTCGGTGATCGCCACGGTGCGGTCCCGGGTGGACCCGCCCGCTCCGTACGTGACTGATACGAAGGTCGGGCTGAGCGCCTCGAGCTCGCGCAGGGCCCGCCAGAGCTGGCGTTCGCCCTCGATGTCCTTGGGCGGGAAGAACTCGAAGGAGAAGGACCGCTCGCCGGCCGCGATGAGGTCTCGGACGGTCTGTGCACCGCCCGGCATCGTCGAGGGCAGTCCCAGAGCCATGTCTCCAGGATAGGCGCCCACCCGTCGGCGAGCGCGGGCAGCGGGGTCGTAGGCTCCCGGGGTGACCTGGGACTCCTCCGACTTCCGCGCCGCCCTGGGCGCGACGCTGGAGGAGTACCTCGACGCGCAGGCCGCCCGGCTCGCCCCCCTGGGGCAGGACGCGGCGCACCTGGTCGAGGCGGCCCGGAGCGCCGTCCGTGGCGGCAAGCGCTTCCGGGGCGCATTCTGCTTCTGGGGCTACCAGAGCGTGGCCCGGATCGAGGACGAGTCGACCCTGGTCGCCCTGGTCCGCGCCTGCGCGGCCCTCGAGCTGCTGCACGCCAGCGCGCTCGTGCACGACGACCTGATGGACGCCTCCGACACCCGCCGGGGGCGGCCGGCCACCCACCGGGCCTTCGAGGCGTGGCACCGCGAGCAGGGCTGGACCGGACGCGCCGAGCAGTACGGCGAGGCCGCGGCCCTGCTGGTCGGGGACCTGCTGCTGTCCTGGGCCGACGAGCTGCTGCGCCGCTGCGGACTCCCCGAGCCCCGGGTCGCCGAGGCGATGACCTGGTTCGACACGACCCGGAGCGAGGTCATCGCCGGCCAGTTTCTCGACGTCTCGGTCCAGGCCCGGAGCCGGTCCGACGTGGACACGGCGATGCTGGTGCTGCGCTACAAGTCGGCGAAGTACTCCGTCGAGCGGCCGCTGCACGTCGGCGCCGCGTTGGCCGGCGCCTCGGTCGAGGAGCTGACGGCCCTCTCCGAGGTGGGTCTCCCGCTCGGCGAGGCGTTCCAGCTGCGCGATGACCTGCTCGGCGTCTTCGGCGACCCCGCGGTCACCGGCAAGCCGGCCGGCGACGACTTGGTCGAGGGCAAGCGGACGGTGCTCGTCGCGCTGGCGCTGGCCGCGTCGCCGGCGGCTGCGGCCCAGCGGCTCGACGTCGGACTGGGCACCGACCTCGACGAGACCGAGGTGGCCGAGCTGAGGACGATCATCGAGGCGTCGGGGGCGCAGGCCGATGTGGAGGACCGCATCGCCGGGCTCACCACCCGGTCTCTGGAGGCCCTGGAGCGGGCCCCGCTGCGCGAGCCGGCGCGTCAGGTGCTCCGCGAGCTCGCCGCAGCCGCGACCCAGCGCACCGTCTGAGCTGTCCCGGCATCTCTCCGGGCCCATCTCTCCGGGCCCAGCTCTCCGGGCCCATCTCTCCGGGCCCAGCTCTCCGGGGTAGTCCTCAGTGCGCGAGGCGCCGGGCCACGACCTCCCACACGTCCGGGTCCACGCCCAGACCCAGGTGGGAGGACCCCACCTCGACGTGCTCCACGTCCGGGGAGGTGTGGTCCACGCAGGAGCGCCAGTCCACGACCCCGTCGCGCCGGGTGAACATCGCGGTGATCGGGGTACGGATCGGCTGGTCGGTGTCGAGCCCGGCGATCAGCGCCTCGATGCGCGCACACTCCTCCTCGCCGTACGTGGTGGCTCCCAGCGTGTACGTCGGGCCGCCGACCACCGGCGTGCCGTAGGTGATCACCCGGTCGACGGCGTCGGGGTGCTCGCGGGCGACTTCCCGCGCGATCACCCCGCCGAGGCTCCAGCCCACCAGGGAGACCGGCCCGCCCTGCTGCTCGGCCAGGATCAGTACCCCCTCCGCCAGCGCCGGCGTGTCCGTCTCCGGGAAGCCCCGGTTGACCCCGAGCCCCCAGCCCCGGGCGTCCCAGCCGAGCCAGCGCAGGTAGCGCCGCAGCGGCAGTCCGGTCCGCTCCGAGGCGCGCCAGCCGGGGACGTCGAGGACGATCCGGCCGTCACCTCGGGGCACGGTCGCGAGCCGGGGAGCGCCGCCGAGCAGCCGGGCGAGCTGCCACGGCGCCGTGAGCTCGCCGAGGCCGGCCCGTCGGCCGGGAGGACCGGTCGGGGGTTCGACCGAGCGGGCGTCCTCGAGCGCGGTACCGCCGAAGACGACGCCGGTGCGGGTGAGCAGGTCGCGGGTGGTGCCGGGACCGAGCACTCCGGCCATCTCAGGCCCGGACCGGCAGCTCGGCCAGGTCCAGCGTGGGGCCTTCGGCGCGCAGGAGAACGACGAAGGGGGCGCCGCGTTCGGCGTTGACCCGGGCGCCGAGCACCGAGAGCGCGACCCGGAAGGCCTGCTCGTCGTGCCGGGCCAGCGGGCTCCAGCCGTCCCAGAGGACCACGACACCGCTCGGGTCGCCCGGGGGCACCTCGTCGAGGTGGTCGCCCAGCGCGTCGAAGTTGTCGACCTGGGCGGGGTCCGTGGCGTTGGTCCACCGGTAGAGGTCCGGGGTGGTGAGACCCGCCAGCACGGCGGCCGGTCCGCTCATCGGGGGCGTCCTCTCGCTCAGAAGGCCATCGACTGGGCGCGCCGCTTGACCTCGGCGCCACGGTTCTCCCGCAGGGCGTCGATGGGCCGCCCGGGCAGGGTCTCGTCGGGGGTGAACAGCCAGGCGATGGCCTCCCGGTCGTCGTACCCGCCGTCGTGCAGCACGGTCAGCACGCCGGGCACGCCCTTGGCGATCAGGCCGTCCATGATCAGCTCGGCCGGGACCTGCTGACCGGCACCGGGCGTGGGCACCGCGGCGGCCAGCTGGTGCTCCCGGATGAGCTGGCGGACCTTGCTGACGCTGATCGAGAGCAGAGCCGAGGCCCCGCTCCAGTCGAGCCAGGCGCCGACCAGTCTCTGGAGGTCCGGCTCGTGGGCCGGGGCGTCGCCTGCACGGTCATCGGAGAGGTCGTATCCGGTCACGGCTCCTACTCTGCCACGGGCCGCTAGGCACGGTCGCAACCGCCTCGTGCCCCGGCGGTCGTCTTGACGGACCCGAGGGCGGTAGGAGACATTCGAGTCACAACCGCCACAACAGCCACACCCATCACACGCGTCACACGTACCCGGTCCGGCTCACGGTCGCCGGTCGTGTGCGGAGGGATCGACTGTGCGTCTCACCCCCGTTCGGGCCGCTCGTCGGAGCGCGCCGTCGCGTCAGCGTGGTCTGGCGCCGAGAGTCCTCACCGGGCTCACGACCGGCCTGACCACCGCAGGGCTGGTCCTAGTGCTCGCCCCGCTGGGCCTGACCGGGACGCCGTCCGCCTCCGCGCCCGCGACCCCACCCGCGACGACTGGTTCGACGATTGGGGCCGCTGGCGACGTCACCCTGGTGGCCTCGCGCTCCGCGGGCAAGGACCGTCGACTGATGCGCTACCGGGTACGCCGCGGTGACACCGCGAGCTCGCTGGCCGTGCGCTATCACGCCTGGACCGCCGAGCTCGTGGCGCGCAACGGCTCCCGTCTCCGGGTCGGCGAGATCATCGCCATCCCGGTGGTGGTCAGCGCCCGGCGCGCCTGCACCGTGCACAAGCACCACCGGGCCACGAAGGTCCACCACAAGCACCACAAGAAGACGCACAAGAAGACGCACAAGAAGCCCACGAGCAAGGTCACCCGCAAGCGCGCCCGGGCCGAGCGCGCCCATCGGGCCCGCCGGCTGGCCAGCCACAGCGTCCGGCACCGCACCGGATGGCACCACGCGGACGCCAGCCGGACCAGGGTGCGCCGCACGATCGCGGCCAAGGCCCGTCGGCACCACGTCAACGTCGACCTCGCCCTGGCCATCGCCTGGCAGGAGTCCGGCTGGCAGCAGCGTCGTACCTCCTCGGCCGGCGCGATCGGGGCCATGCAGATCATGCCCGCGACCGGCCGCTGGGTCTCCCAGATCGTCGGGCGGCGGCTGAACCGGCGCGATCTCTACCACAACGCCGCGGCCGGCGTCGTGCTCATCCGCATCCTGCGCAGCGAGGCCCGGCCCCGAGTCGCCGTGGCCGGCTACTACCAGGGTCTGGCTGGGGTGCGCCGCGACGGGATGTACCCCTCCACCCGGCTCTACGTGGCCAACGTGATGGCCCTCAAGCGGCGCATCGCCCGCGGTGAGCGCCTCACCTGAGCGCGGCGGCGGGCCGCTGCGCCACGCCGACCGCCGGCTCTGGCCGTGCTCCGTGCCCTCGCGCAGCCTAAAATCGACCTCGGGCCCGGGTCTTCCCCTCCTCCCGGCTGCCCCGCTGGAGGCGTGACGCGTGGACCGGACCCTCACCGACCCGCTGATCGGGCGTGTCCTCGACGGCCGCTACCAGGTCGGTCGACGGATCGCGCGCGGCGGGATGGCGACGGTCTACGAGTGCCTCGACCTGCGCCTGGACCGCACCTGCGCGGTCAAGGTGATGCACTCCGGGCTCGGTGAGGACCACGACTTCGCCGCCCGCTTCGTCCACGAGGCTCGCTCGGCCGCCCGACTTTCCCACCCGAACGTGGTCAACGTCTTCGACCAGGGCGACGACGACGGCACGCTGTTCCTGGCCATGGAGCTGGTGCCCGGTCACACCCTGCGCGACCTGATCCGCGCCGAGGCCCCGCTCTCCCCCGCCCGAGCGCTCGCGCTCCTCGAGCCGATCCTCTCCGCACTCTCCGCCGCCCACTCCGCCGGCCTCATCCACCGGGACGTGAAGCCCGAGAACGTCCTGCTCGCCGACGACGGGCGGGTCAAGGTCGCCGACTTCGGGCTGGCCCGGGCGACCAGCGCCGAGACCCAGCACCCCGCCACCGGCGGCGTCCTGATCGGCACGGTCTCCTACCTCTCCCCCGAGCTCGTGGTCGACGGGCGGGCCGACGCGCGCAGCGACGTGTACGCCACCGGGGTCGTCCTCTACGAGCTCCTGACCGGCCGGAAGCCGCACGAGGGCGACTCTCCCATCCAGGTCGCCTACAAGCACGTCCACCAGGACGTCCCGCCCCCGTCGGCGCTGGTGCCCGGGCTGCCGGCGTACGTCGACGCGCTGGTCGCCCGGGCCACGGCCCGCGACCGGGAGCTGCGACCGGCTGACGCCCGGGTGCTGCTGCACCAGGTCCATCGGGTCCGTCACGCGCTGGACCACGGGGTCCGCGAGGACGAGGAGCTCACCGCCGACCTGAGCCCGACGCGGTCCTGGCGCGCGGTCGGCACCGAGACCGGGCCGGACATCGACTACGTCACCGAGGACGTGCCCACCATCCTCAGCCCGGCCGAGGCGGTGGCCGTGGCCGGCGGCGAGGACACCGACGTGCTCGGCCTGCTCGGGACCGGACGCCGTGAGCAGCCCAGAGGCGGCCGTGACGTCGGGGGGGCGATCGTGCCCACGCAGACGACCGCGACCGATCCGGTCCCTTCGGGGGCCACGGCGGTCCGGGTCGTCCGTCCCACCGGCCCGCTCCCGCCCCGACCGCGTCGCCGGTCACGCCGCGGACCGCTGCTGCTCGCCCTGGTGCTGCTGCTGGCCACGGCCGCGGGCGTCGGGGGCTGGTGGTTCGGCTCGGGGCGCTACACCAGCGTTCCCGGCGTCATCAACCTGAGCGCGACCCAGGCCCGCGCCTCACTGGAGTCTGCGGGCCTGGCCTACGACCAGGGTGACCCGACGTACTCCGAGACCGTCGAGGCCGGCAGCGTGGTCAGCGCCGACCCGGCTCCGGGGGCGAGGATCCTGCCCGACGACCCGGTGGTGGTGACCCTGTCGCTGGGTCCGGAGCGCTACGAGGTGCCGGCGCTGGGTGGGAGCACGGTGGACGCCGCCCGGCGCACGCTGCGTCGCGGCAACTTGAGCGTGGGCGACGTGACCCGGAGGTTCGACGAGAACGTCGCGGCGGGCACGGTGCTGGCCACCACCCCCGAGGCCGGTCGCTCGCTGCGGCCCGGGTCCGCGGTCGACCTCGTGCTGAGCAAGGGGCGCAAGCCGATCGAGGTCCCCGACCTGACCGGCAAGGACGCCGAGCGGGCCACGGCCCGGCTGGGCCGGCTCGGCCTCACCGTGGAGACCACCACGGAGTACTCCAGCACCGTGGGCGAGGGCGACGTCGTGGCCCAGTCCCCTTCCGAGGGCGAGCTCTTCCGAGGGGACACCGTGAGCCTCACCGTGTCCCGCGGGCCCGAGCTGGTCGAGGTCCCGAACCTGCGGGCCAACGGCGTGGCTTCGGCCACCGAGACCCTCGAGGACCTCGGCCTCGTGGTCGAGACCGAGGAGAGCTCGGCGTACCTCGGGCTCGGCTTCGTCTCCTCGGCCGATCCCGAGTTCGGGACGCTGGTCCCGATCGGCAGCACCATCACGCTCTTCCTCGTCTGACCCACCCGCACCTCAACCCGGGTTCGACGAGAAGTAGCCCCTGAACGTCCGGAGCGCCTCGCCCGTCGTGGCGTTGCGCACGGCGATCCGACGGGTGGATCCGTCATCGGCGGAGAACAGTCCGTAGGTCAGGACCCGACGCTGGTCCGGCGACCAGCTGAAGACGCCCCGGTCCGTGGTCCGCCAGGTCTTGCACGACGCCGAGACTCGGGTCGGCACGAACCTCAGACCCGTGCCGGTGCCGCTCACCTGGGTGCCGCTGACGCCGTCGATGACCCTGGTGCCGATCAGCAGGGACCAGCTGACCGTGTTGCGAGCCACGGTCCACGTCCCGGGACCGATGGACCTGAAGCGCGGGGTGTCCGGGGCGGGGGTAGCTGATGGTGGCGACCCGGGTGCCTGCGTTCGGACCGGTGACGGCCCGCCAGTCCTGGAGGTTCCGGGTGATCAGCCGGGTCTTGCCCGCGCGGCCGAGGTGAAACAGCGAGTGCTCGCCACGGAGGTCCCGCTCGACGACGAACCCCTTGTGGGTGGCACGCACCTGGGCGATCGACCCCCGCAGGGCGATCCGGATCCTCTTCTTCCCGGCGTGCAGGACCTTGGCCTCGGTGTCGACCCAGGCCACGCGCGGGTCGGCCTTCCGGGGCGCCTGGTCGGGTAGGCAACGACCTGCGCGCCGTCGGCGTCGGTCAGGGTGACCTGCAGGACGACCGGCCGGACCAGGGGCACCCACGCGACGTAGCGCGGGGCGCCGGGCAGGGTGCGGCCCACCGGACGGACCAGATGGATCCGGCCGTCGGCGGGGAAGACCGGTGCGCCCCTGGGGAACCTCGAGGTGGTGAAGGTGCGATCCGGTGCACCAGGTCCCCGGCCTGGCCAGCCGGGCTCTGCGGCACCGAGCGGACGTCGACGAGGTAGTCGGTGAGCGGCTCGAGGTCGTAGGGCAGGAGATCGTGACCGAGTGCGTGGTGTGACCGAAACCGGGAGTCCCACCAGGCGGTGCCGGATGCGCTCCGGAGGCGGCCTGGACGACGACCTGGAGATTCCGGTCGTAGGCGTCGAGGAGGTCGGCCGGAGGCTCGGTCACCGGGTCGGTGCGGAAGGGAACGACTGCGTCTGGACGGGCAGCCAGGCGGGGTCCACGGGCTGGAGGTCCTGGTCGACCCAGGCTGCCCGCCACTGGACGCCGACCGTGAACGTCTGAGCCGGTGCCAGCAGCGCGTGATCGTCAGGGTCCTGGTCGAGCGCGGTCGGCAGCGCGGGGCCGCCGTCCCCCTGGCCACCGTTGCCCTGGCGTCGACCCAGCCGAGGACGAAGGCGGCACCGGTCTCGGCGAGGTCGTCGAGGTGCAGGTAGACCGGGAGCAGCGAGGGCTGGTTCCTCGGAGGCGGGGCGCAGGGCCAGCCGGGAGGCCCGCAGGACCGGGTCGTACCAGGGCCGGAGGCGTCGGCCAGCCTCGGTGGCAGCGGGTGCTAAGCGTCGCCGAGGCTGGCGCTGCCGATGTCCAGCGAGCGCACGGCGCGATCGTCGCCGTCCTCCACCCGCAGCCGCAGCCCCGCAGCGCTCGCTTCGGCACAAACAGGAGCAGCCCGAGCTCCCGGGCCGGCGAGGACGGGACGAGGCAGACGGCGGTCACCCGGCGCAGCGTGAGGGCGCTGGTCTCCGCGCGGGGCACCCGGTCGGCAACGACCACCGGGGTGAGGGCGCCGCGGACCGGCTCGAGCGCACGGAGTCCTCCGGGTCGGAGCACGGCACCCGGCCAGCGACCAGCCCGGCTCGCTCGGCACCGCCGGTGCGCCGTCGAAGGTCCACGGCGCGCGGGAAGGGGGTGGGCAGCCACTCAGCAGGGCCAGGGCCGTGGTCGGGCTGGGACGCCCGACCGGGAGCGGCGTCCACCACCAGCCCGGCGTGAGTCCGTCGGCCTGGAGACCGTCGCAGGTAGTGGTCGGAGGGGATCCGACGGTATTGGTCTAGCTCTCTTCGCCGACGACCAGACGGCTCAGCAGGACCGCGGCGCGGTCCACCATCGCCCGGCTCACGTCGAGGTGGGTGACCAGCCGGATCGTCGTGGGGCCGAGCGCCGAGAGCAGCACACCCTCCTGCCGGGCGGCGGCGACCACGGCGGAGGAGTCGGGCACCGAGACGACGACGATGTTGGTGTCCACCCCGGCGGGGTCCACTCCGCAGGCCTCGGCCAGCACGGCGGCGTGCGCGTGGTCCTCGCCGAGCCGGTCGTAGTGGTGCTCCAGCGCGTGCAGCCCGGCGGCGGCCAGGACGCCGACCTGCCGCATCCCGCCGCCGAGGCGCTTGCGCCACACGCGGGCCTCGTCGATCATCGGCGCCGAGCCCAGCACCAGCGAGCCCGCCGGCGCTCCCAGCCCCTTGCTCAGGCAGACCGTGAGCACGCCGCTGCGGCGACCCAGCTCGGACAGCGGCACCTCCAAGGCGGTGGCCGCGTTCCAGATCCGGGCGCCGTCCACGTGCAGCCCGATGTCGTGGGCCTCGATGAGCGGTGTCAGCGCGTCGATCTCCTCGAGCCGCTGAACGGTGCCGCCACCGAAGTTGTGCGAGTTCTCGATCGAGATCGCCTTGGTCGGCACGTAGAACGGCGAGATATCGGGGGCGAACATCGCCTCGATGGCCGGGGTGTCGATGCGACCGTTCCGGCCGGTCCAGGTCCGCATGGTCACTCCGAAGAACGCACCGTGCGCACCGAGCTCGGCGCGGGCGATGTGCGCCGAGGACTCGCACAGCACCTCCTGGCCGGGAGCGACCAGGGATCGGACCGCGAGTAGGTTGGCCATCGAGCCGGTGGGGGTGAACAGGGCCTTCTGGTGCCCGAACAACGCGGCGACCCGCTCCTCGAGCGCGTTGACGGTCGGGTCCTCGCCGTAGACGTCGTCGCCGACGTCGGCGCGGGCCATCGCGGTCCGCATCGCCTCGGTGGGTCGGGTGACGGTGTCCGAGCGCAGGTCGACCAGGCTGCCGCCGCTCATGCCTCGGGCACGTTCGTCGGCTCGGCCGCGGCGAGCATCTCCGCGACCAGGAAGGACAGCTCGAGGGACTGGACCCGGTTCAGACGCGGGTCGCACACCGACTCGTATCGGTTGTGCAGGTCGGCCTCGAGCAGCGCCTCGCCCCCGCCGACGCACTCGGTGACGTCGTCGCCGGTCAGCTCGACGTGGACGCCGCCGGGCCAGGTGCCCAGCGCGCGGTGCACGTCGAAGAAGCCCTGCACCTCGGCGATGACGTCGTCGAAGCGGCGGGTCTTGTAGCCCGAGGACGCCTCGAAGGTGTTGCCGTGCATGGGGTCGCAGACCCAGGCCACGCTGACCCCGGCGGCCGTGACCTTCTCGACCAGGTTGGGCAGCGCGTCGCGGATCCGGCCGGCTCCCATCCGGGTGATGAAGGTCAGGCGTCCGGGCTCGTTGTCGGGGTTGAGCTTGTCGGCCAAGGCCAGCGCGTCGTCGGGCGAGGTGGTCGGCCCGAGCTTGACGCCGATGGGGTTGCGGATCCGGGAGAGCAGCTCGACGTGCGCGCCGTCGAGCTGCCGGGTCCGTTCGCCGATCCACAGGAAGTGGGCCGACACGTCGTACGGCGCCTGGGTCCGCGAGTCGACCCGGGTCAGCGCGTGCTCGTACTCCAAGATCAACGCCTCGTGGCTGGAGTGGAAGTCGACCCGGTGGAACTCGTCGGGGTCGGCCCCGATCACCTGCATGAAGCTCAGTGCCCGGTCGATCTCGCCGGCGATCTTCTCGTAGCGTCGGCCGGCCGGGGAGCTGCGCACGAAGTCGGTGTTCCAGGTGTGCACCTGTCGCAGGTCGGCGTAGCCGCCGGTCACGAAGGCCCGGACGAGGTTCAGCGTCGCCGCCGAGGAGTGGTAGACGTCGAGCAGCCGCTGCGGGTCCGGCACCCGGGAGTCGCGGGTGAAGTCGTAGCCATTGACCGCGTCGCCCCGGTAGGCCGGGAGCGTGAGTCCCTCGCGGGTCTCGTCGTCTGAGGAGCGCGGCTTGGCGTACTGGCCGGCGATCCGACCCAGTTTCACCACCGGGACCGAGGCGGCGTAGGTCAGGACCACGGCCATCTGGAGCAGCACCCGCAGCTTGTTGCGCACGTTGTCCGCGGTGACCCCGGCGAAGGTCTCGGCGCAGTCCCCGCCCTGGAGCAGGAACGCCTCACCCCGCGCCACCGCGGCCAGCTTGACCTTCAGCTCGTCGCACTCGCCGGCGAAGACGAGCGGCGGCACCCCGCGCAGCCGCGCCACCGTCGCGTCGACGGCGTCGGAGTCGGGCCACGACGGCTGTTGCGCGGCTCCCATCGCCCGCAGTGTCGCGAGGTCCGGAACGGCTGGGTCGGAGGAGACGGGCAAGATCACCACACCAGCCTAGGTCACCGGCGGGGGCGCTCTCGCGCCCGCCGTCGTCGCCGGAACCTCGCCTCGCCGCTGGCCAGGAGCGCGAGGTGGAAGTCGGGGTCATGGGCTCGCCGATGGTGATGCCCGCACAGCGGCAGGGCGTTGTCCACGCTCGTGCCTCCCCCTCGGCTCCAGGCGTGCGGGTGGTGGACGTCGCACCAGGCGAATGGCCGCTCGCAGCCCTCCGCGGCGCAGCTGTCGTGCCTCAGCGCGAGAGCCCGCCGCATCGTCGGCGTGTGCAGCCGTCGCTGTCGGCCGAGATCGAGCGCCTCCGAGCGGCCACCGAGCACCGCGGGCACCAACCCGGCTCCGCAGGCGAGTCGTCGCGCCTCACCGGCCGAGATGCGGGCCCCCGTGTCGAGGCCGGCCGAAGCCAGGCCGTCGCGCAGGTGTCGCAGCGGGATGGTGACCAGCAGGCTCGCACCGACCCCGCCCAGCCCCTCAGTGGGCAGGTGCTCGAGCAGCTCGAGGAAGGCGGCGCCTCGTGCCTCGGACCAGCTCAGTCGGGGCGCCTCGCCGGGCACCGTCGGATCGTGGACGAGCTTGCCGGCGCCGTTGCGGGAGAGCCGCTCGGGTGAGGTGAGCCGCTCCAGGGCGTGCCGCAGCAGATGCCCGTGCAGCTCGGGGATCACGAAGCGACCGGAGAACGTGCCGTCGGCGTTGTCGTGCAGCGTCAGCCAGGTCTCGACCTCGGCCCGCCTCTCCTCGCGCGTCAGCAGGTCAGCCTCGTGCTGGTCGGCGTGCTCCGCGGAGACCACCTCCAGCATCCGGCGGGCACGCTGCCTGAGCCGGGTCGGGTCGAGGCCCTCGACGGCCAGCGAGACCAGGTGGACCTCCGCCTGCGCCCGCTCCTCGGCGGAGACCCCGGCCGGGACCTGCTCGGCGGCGCGCACGATGACCCGCGCCTGCGCCTCGCTGACGCCACCCTCGACCAGCGCGCGCCGGGTCGCGGCGTACCGCTCCTCCAGGAGCCGGGCGAGCCACAGGCCGCCGGCCATCACCCCTCGCGTC
Organism: Propionibacteriales bacterium; assembly: GCA_038199935.1. Taxonomy (GTDB): domain Bacteria; phylum Actinomycetota; class Actinomycetes; order Propionibacteriales; family Nocardioidaceae; genus Nocardioides_B. Next base: position 11,879 of record JBBPYL010000128.1, read on the forward strand.
GTGCCGGTGAGTCGGGCCGCCCACGCGTCGGTCCCGGTGTCGCCGGTCTGGTCGGCCGGTCGCCGGGAGTCCACCTCGGCCAGCACCTGGAGGCGCAGCCCCGCGGCCTGCGCCTCCAGCGCGACGACTTCGGTCAGCGCGCGGGACAGCTCCGCGTCGCCGACGGTGGACCACCCGGAGACCCGGGCCGCCTGGACAGCCTCACGCGCCGAGGACACCCACCGGGGTGCCTCTGGCTCGTGGAGCTGCTGGACCGACATACCTCGATCTTCTCGGTGACCACCGACGGTTTCCGCCCGTAGGCACCGACTGGTCTGGACACCCGCGGCCCCGGCTCAGGGACGCCGATGACGACGCCGACGCGCGTCGCAGCCGACTCAGGAATGCCCGGTGTCGGCGCCGACTCGCGTGGCAATCGGCTCAGGGGCGCCGGTGCAGCAGCAGCGGCAGCACGGCCGGCGCGCCCGCCCGTCGCAGGGCGGCAGCAGCCACGGTGACCGGCCACAACGAGGACGTGGCGTCGACCACCAGCAGCACGCTGCGCCCGGCCACCGAGCCCGCCGCCCGCAGCAGGGAGCCGGGCGGGAAGGCGTCCCGCCAGAAGGCCGCCTCGTCGGCCGAGCTCAGCTCGCGCAGGGCGGGGAGACGGGCGGGCACCGCGAGGCTGGCCCGGTCGAGCCGTCCGACGCTCGCCAGGTGGTCGGCCAGCGAGGCCGTCAGCCGACGCTGACCCGCCGCGGGCAGGTCGACCACGACCTCGGGTCGCGCGGACCAGCTGCGGCTCCAGCCCGCCAGCAGCCCGACGCAGGCCTCGGCCACGTCCGCCGGAGCCGCGGCGTCCGCGCCGAACATCGAGGCGATCGACTCCCGCCACTCGGGGGCGTCGGCGTGAACCAGGGTGCGACCCACCTCGTGAGCCTCGTCGGCCGGGATCCGCCCGCGCGGCCCGAACGCGCCGCCAGGCCACATCTTGCGTGGCTCGAGCAGGTGGACCTGGCCCCGGAGCAGGCCGGTGACCGCCGTCAGCGTCTCGGGGGAGGGAGCCGAGGCGAGGTCGTCGGAGAGGCCACCGGTGCAGACCGAGCAGCGACCGCAGGGCTCCGCGTGCGGGTCGTCGAGGGAAGCCTGGAGGAGCTGCATCAGGCAGCTCTCGCCGCGCGTGTAGGCGCGCATGATGTCGGCCTCGCGGCGGCGTACGGCGATCACCGCGTCGTAGTGCTCGGCGTCGTAGGCCCACGGTCGTCCGGTGCCGACCCAGCCGCCCTCGACCCGGTCGACGATCCCGTCGACGGCGAGCTGCTTGAGCATCAGCTCGACGCGGCCCCGACGCAGGCCGGTCTGGGCCTCGAGCGCCGCCACCGACATCGGCTCGGCCGGCGCCACGGGCAGCACCTCGAGGAGCCGCTGGACCTGCTCGGGCTTGGGGATGGTCGCCGTCGCGAAGTAGTCCCACACTCCGGCGTCGGCGTCGGAGGGCAGCAGGACGGCGTGCGCGTGCTCGATGGCACGACCGGCTCGGCCGACCTGCTGGTAGTAGGACACCGGCGAAGGTGGTGCCCCCACGTGCACGACGAAGCCGAGGTCGGGCTTGTCGTAGCCCATGCCCAGCGCCGAGGTGGCGATCAGGGCCTTGAGCTTGTTTCCCCGCAGCGCGTCCTCGAGCTCCTCGCGTCGGCCGGCCTCGAGCTGGCCGGTGTACGCCGCGACCGGGACGGCGTCGCCGTGCACCTCGCGGACCGCGGCAGCCAGCCGCTCGGCGTCGGCGACGGTGAGGCAGTAGACGATGCCCGAGCCGCTGAGCCGGGGCAGCTGGTCGACCACCCAGGCGTAGCGGTCCAACGGGGAGAGGCGGGGCACGACGGAGAGCTCCAGCGAGGCTCGGGCGAGCTGCCCGCGCAGCACCAGGGTCTCGGTCCCGGCGCTCTCGCCGAGGTCACGCCCGAGCTGGGCGGCGACGTCCTCGGTGACCCGGGCGTTGGCGGTGGCCGTGGTGGCCAGGACGGGGGTCTCGGGGTTCAGCCGCTGGAGGACGTCGGAGACGCGGCGGTAGTCCGGACGGAAGTCGTGGCCCCAGTCGGAGACCGCATGGGCCTCGTCGATGACGACGAGGCCGAGCTGTCCGGCCAGCGTGTCGAGCACGCGACGGCCGAACCCGGGGTTGGCCAGCCGCTCCGGGGAGACGAGCAGGACGTCGAGCCGGCCCTCGCGCAGGTCCGCCTCGATGGCCGACCAGGCATCGATGTTGGAGGAGTTGAGCGTGGCCGCGTGGAGGCCCGCCCGCTCCGCCGCCGCGACCTGGTCCCGCATCAGCGAGAGGAGCGGGGAGACGACCAGGGTGGGTCCGGCGCCCTCCGAGCGGCGTACGGCGGTGGCGGCCCAGTAGACCGCGGACTTGCCCCACCCGGTGGCCTGGACGACCAGCACCCGGGCCGACGGCTCGCACAACGCGGCGACCGCGGTTTCCTGGTCCTCGCGGAGCCGCGCCCCCGGACCGGCCATCGCCGCGATGACGGCAGCGGCGGTCTCGGCACGGGACGCGGTGAAGGTCGTCGTGGTCATGGCCCCACCGTAGGGGCGACCACCCTCAGCCGAAGAAGACCTCGGCCTCGGCGTACTGGTCGGGTTGGACGAGCTTGAGCTTCCCGGTGCCCTCGATCAGCGGGACCCGGATGATGTCCGCGCCACGCAGCGCGACCATCTTGCCGAAGTCCCGCTCGTGCACGGCGGTGATGGCCTGGAGCCCGAAGCGGGTGGCCAGCCAGCGGTCGAACGCGGTCGGAGTACCGCCGCGCTGGACGTGCCCGAGCACGACGGCCCGCGCCTCGGCACCGGTGCGGGCCTCGATCTCGGCGGCCAGGCGGTCGCCGATGCCGCCGAGGCGGACGTGCCCGAAGGAGTCGACCTCCCCGCTCTGCAGGGTCATGGCGCCACCCTCCATCGGGACGGCACCTTCAGAGACCACGATGATCGGTGAGTACTGCGTACGGAAGCGGTGTTCGACGTGCTCGCAGACCTTGTCGATGTCGAAGGGCTGCTCGGGGATGAGGAC
>JBBPYL010000129.1:0-31923 GCA_038199935.1 Propionibacteriales bacterium
GAGGTGGTGATGCCCTGGGGCCACCACCGGCGGCTGCGGTCGTCGTCGGGTGCGAGCTGGAAGCCCCAGGTCGCGGCCCGGGCCGGGACCTGGCCCAGCTGGGCCTGCCGGTTGAGCGTGGCCAGCACGCCGGCGAGCCCGACGCGGGTCCCCCAGTGGTCGGCCAGGGCGGCGACGGTCTCGGAGCGCTCGTCGACGTGGGCGAGGTGGACCCCGAAGTCGGGCTGCGGGGAGGGGGGCATGGCGGCAGTGTCTCCGTTTCCGCCGCGTCTACTCCGTCGTGGGACGATGATCCGGTGAGTCTCGCCGACGGATCCCGGCTCGTCGTCGGGGCGGCCATCGTCCGCGACGGACGGGTGCTCGCAGCCCGACGGGCGGCTCCAGACCCGGGAGCGGGCCGGTGGGAGCTCCCGGGCGGGCAGGTCGAGCCGGGGGAGTCGCCACGGAGCGCCGTGGTCCGCGAGATCGGCGAGGAGCTCGGCTGCCGGATCGTCGTACGAGGACTCTGGGACCTGCGCAGCACGATCCGTCCCGGTCTCGTCCTGGTCGTCGCGGTGGCGGACCTCCTCGACTCCGAGCCGCGCCCCCTCGAGCACGACGCGCTGTGGTGGCTGCTTCCCGACGAGCTCGACCGGGTGGCCTGGGCGGCGGCGGACCTGCCCTTCCTGCCCCTGGTCCGCACGCTGCTGGAGGAGTCGTGAGAGTCGTCCTCCACGACCGGGACGACGCCCTCGCGCTTCTCGCGAGGCTGCGCACCGCTGGCTTCGCGGCGACTCTCGAGCGCGAGCGCTTCGCGGGGGAAGACGACGAGGAGGACCACGCCTGGGCCGTCCTCAGCGACGCCCCCGAGGCGCTGGCCGAGCTGTTGGCCGACGAGTTCGACGGCTGGGTCGAGGCCCCGCCCGAACCCGTGACGGTGGCCCCCCGCAGCGCGCCCCTGGACCTGCCGGCGGGCCCGCGACGTCACCACCGGACCCCGCCGCGGCGGGAGCGGCCCGGGGATCGCCCTAGAGTTGTCGGCATGGACCAGAGGCTTCTGCTCGTGCACGCGCACCCCGACGACGAGACCATCAACAACGGCGCGACCATGGCGGCGTACGCTGCCCGGGGGACCGGGGTCACCCTGGTCACCTGCACCCTCGGTGAGGAGGGGGAGGTGCTCGTCCCCGACCTGGCCCATCTCGCCTCGGACCGGGACGACGACCTGGGACCGCACCGCAGCACCGAGATCGCGGCCGCGCTCGCCGAGCTCGGGGTCACCGACCACCGGTACCTCGGGGGACAGGGCCGCTACCGGGACACCGGGATGGCCTGGCACGAGGACGGTCACGCGATCGCCGGGGAGGTCGTCAAGGACGCGACGTTCTGGCGGGCGGACCTGCTCGAGGCGGCCGACCATCTCGTCGACATCATCCGCGAGGTCCGGCCCCAGGTGCTCGTGACCTACGACCAGTTCGGCGGCTACGGCCACCCCGACCACATCCAGGCCCACCGGGTGGCGATGTACGCCGCCTCCCTGGCCGGTGTCGCCTCCTACCGTCCCGGACAGGCCGAGCCGTGGGAGATCGCCAAGATCTACTGGGTGGGCATGTCGGAGTCCCGGATGCGCGCCAGCCTCCGACGGCTGCGCGACGCGGGCGACACGACCACGTTCGAGGGGATGGACCCCGACGGCCCGCTTCCCCCCTTCGTCACCCCCGACCGCCTGCTCTCGGCGGTCGTGGACGGCAGCGACTTCGTCGAAGCCAAGCTGCGCGCCATGCGGTCCTACCCCACCCAGATCGACGTCAACGGACCGTTCTTCGCCCTGTCGAACAACGTCGGCAACGAGGTGTGGGCCCAGGAGTCCTACCGGCTGGTCAAGGGGACGCCGGGGCCGACCGACGACTCCGGCCTGGAGAGCGACCTCTTCGCCGGGCTGTGAGACACCTCGCGGCGCTGCTCGTCGGCCTCGTGGTGGGGGTGGCCGCCGTGCTTGTGCACCGTGACGGTCTGCTGACGCTCGGGCTGGCCGTCGTGACCAGCCTGGCCGTCCCGCTGCTGCTGCGCTCCGGCACCCGTCCCTCATTGGCCTCGGCCTTCGCCCTGGGCTGGGTGGTCCTGGTCGGACTGGTCCTCCTGGGCCGTCCCGAGGGCGACTGGGCGGTCGGGGGCGACCTGGCCGGCTACGCGCTGGTGGCGACCGGCGCGGCCCTCGTGGTCCTGGGGACCGGCGCGCTGCCGGCCCGACGACGACGCGAAGCCGCCTAGGATCGGTCGGATGAAGGACGCCTACCGCTCCAACGACCGCCGGGTCATCCCGTGGCTCCTGGTCGGCCTGGTGACGCTCTTCGGGGGCCTGTACCTGACGGGCTACGCGGTGGCCAGCGACCGGGTACCCCGCGGGACGACGGTGAGCGGGGTGGAGATCGGTGGGCTCACCCCGGCGGGGGCGCGGGCCGCGCTGAGCACTGCGCTCTCCGGCCCGGCCCGGGCCACGATCCCGGTGCGTGCGCTGGACACCAACAGCCGGATCGACCCGGCGAGGGCCGGCCTCCGGGTCGACGTCACTGCGTCGGTCTCCCAGGCCGGTGGCGGTCGCTCGTGGGACCCGACCCGGATCTGGGACTCGTTGACCGGCGGCGACGACTTCGACGCGGTCGTCACCGTGGACCAAGACCAGCTCGCCGAGGCGATCGGGTCCTTCGCCCGCGAGGTGGACACCAGCCCCCAGGACGGCGCTGTGGTCTTCCGCCGCCAGAAGGCCGTGCCGACCGCACCCGTCGAGGGCGAGCGGGTGGACCCCCTGGCCGCAGCCGAGGCGGTGCGGGCCGCCTACCTGGGCGGCAGCACACGGGTCGAGCTGCCGACCGAGGTGGTGCGTCCCGAAATCGACGCCGGCGACGTCAGCCAGGCAATGGCGGAGTTCGCCAACCCCGCGGTCTCCGGGGCGGTGAGCCTGGTGCTGGGCTCCGAGCGCGTCGTGCTCACACGGCGCGACCTCGTACCCGCACTGTCGATGGTGGCCCAGGACGGGGAGCTCGTGCCTCGCGTGGACGAGACGAGGCTGGTCCGCCGGATCGACGCGCGCCGTCGCTCCAGCGCCCAGGCGCCGGAGGACGCCACCGTGCGGCTGGTGAAGGGGCGCCCGAAGGTCATCAAGGCCACCAACGGCGTCACCTTCGACTCCGGGGAGCTGACCGAGGGGTTGGTCAACGTGCTGGCCCAGCGCGAGGGCAGCCGGAGGCTACGGCTGGCCACGAAGCCGGTACGTCCGGACTTCACCACCAAGCACGCCCGCGGACTGGGGGTGCGCGAGGTGGTCTCGGAGTTCACCACGTACTTCCCGCACTCGGACTACCGCAACACCAACCTCGGTCGGGCCGCCGAGCTGATCAACGGCACCCTGCTGATGCCCGGCGACGTGTTCTCGCTGAACTCCCTGGTGGGGGAGCGGACCGCCAAGAACGGCTTCGTCAAGGGCTTCATCATCAGCGACGGCGTCTTCAAGGAGGACTTCGGCGGTGGCGTCAGCCAGGTGGCCACCACGGCGTTCAACGCGATGTTCTTCGCCGGCCTCAAGGACGTCGAGCACAAGCCGCACTCGTTCTACATCGACCGCTACCCGGTCGGGCGGGAGGCGACCGTGGCCTGGCCCTCGGTCGACCTGCGGTTCGAGAACGACACCCGGCACGGTGTGCTCGTCGCCGCCTCGATCGACCCGAGCACCCCCTCGACCACCGGCTCGCTGACGGTGCGGATGTGGTCGACCAAGACCTGGGACATCCGGGCCTCGCAGTCCGAGCGCTACAACCTGACCAGCCCCCAGACGCGCACGCTCAGCGGTGACGAGTGCGTGCCCAACACGGGTTACGGCGGCTTCGACATCGACGTCTACCGGGCGTTCTCCAAGCCGGGACGCGACAAGGTGGTCCGGCGGGAGACTTTCCGTACGACCTATACCCCCTCGGACACCGTGGTCTGTCAGGACTGAGCCTGCGGCGGTGGTGGCGGTTCCCTCGGCGGGGCCCCTCGGTAGCGCAGGTGGTGGTGCGGGGTGAAGCCCAGGCCCTCGTAGAGCCCCAGCGCCGCCTCGTTGGCGGTCTGGACGTGCAGCCAGGCGGTGGTGGCGCCGCGGCCGGCGGCCCAGTCGAGGAGCTCGGCCATCAGCGCGGTGCCCAGCCCCCGTCGGCGGTGCCCGGGCTCGACGACCAGCGAGTGCAGGCCGACCCAGTCCCCGTCGTACCCCCCGCGTCCGCTCGCGACCACCTTGCCCTCGATCGGCAGCTCGACCAGGGCTCGGGGACCGTCCTCGATGAGGTCGATCGTGCGGCCCGCGGACCCGTGACGGCGAGAGGTCCGCAGGGCTCGGCCCACCCCGGCCAGGAGGAACGTCGAGGCCCCCGCCGGGATCTCGCTCCAGCCGGCCGCCGCGAACCAGCCGTCGACCTCGCCGTCGGCCTCGACCTGGACCAGGGCGTCCCGGCCGCGGGCGTCGTAGAACTCGCGCACCTGTGCGGCCGCGGCGGCCGGCGGCTGACCGGGGTCGCCGAGGGCCAGGCAGGAGTTGGCCCGCTTCAGCAGCCGGCCCACCGGCCGCGTCTCGCTGCGCAGCACCCAGTCGCCGAGCACGGCGTTCTCCACGGTGGGCCACAGCACGAGGGCGTGGCTCTCCGCGGACCGCGAGGACACGCGGTGCCGGGGCGAGGCCCGGGGAGGCACGGGCTTGCCCGAGACCACGTCCGCGAGGTCGATGACCACCGCCGGACCGACGTCGGGTTGCACCGTGGTGGTCGGTGGCTCCCAGGCCGTCATCACCCCGAGCAGGTCGGTCATCGCGGGGCCGCCGCTGGGGCCGGTCTGGCCCCGTAGCACCCGTCGTACGACGACCCGGACTCCCCGGCAGTGCGGCCCCAGACCCGGGGGCCCGGGCGGGCCGGAGGAGGCGGAGGAGGGGGGCGTGGGCACGGCAGGACTTTCGAGGCTCGGACCGGGTACGACGCGGGACCAGACCCGCGTGATACTAGGCTGTGACAGGTCGAGACGCTCCGTCGCGGGCGCCGACGATCCCCACCCGCACCTGCTGCACCCGAGGAGGAACAAGGTGACCTACGTCATCGCCGAGCCCTGCGTGGACCTCAAGGACCGCGCCTGCGTCGACGAGTGCCCGGTCGACTGCATCTACGAGGGGTCGCGGATGCTCTACATCCACCCCGACGAGTGCGTGGACTGCGGAGCGTGCGAGCCGGTCTGCCCGGTGGAGGCGATCTTCTACGAGGACGACACCCCGGAGCAGTGGAAGGACTACTACACCGCGAACGTCGACTTCTTCAACGACCTCGGGTCCCCCGGGGGCGCGGCCAAGATGGGCGTGATCGAGAAGGACCACCCGATCGTCGCGGCGTTGCCGCCCCAGAGCCACGAGTGACCGGGGCCGTCTTGGCCCCCCGCGCGACGCCGTCCGCCCCCGTCGGGGCCGGGCGGCTCGCTGCTTCCACGGCGGTCTCGCGACGGCTGCCGGACTTCCCCTGGGACGCGCTGACCTCGCACGCGGCCACGGCCCGGGCGCATCCCGGCGGGATCGTCGACCTCTCCGTAGGCACGCCGGTCGACCCGACGCCGACCCTGGTCCAGGACGCGCTGCGCTCGGCGGCCGACGCCCCGGGCTACCCGGTGACCATCGGCCGCGTCGAGCTGCGCGAGGCCTGCGTGGACTGGCTGGAGCGTCGTTGTGGGGCCCGCGGCGTCGGGCTGGACGGAGTGCTCCCGGTCATCGGGTCCAAGGAGCTGATCGCCTCGCTGCCCACACACCTGGGTCTGGGCGCGGAGGACCTGGTGGTCTACCCGGCGCTCGCCTACCCGACCTACGAGGTCGGGGCCACGCTGGCCGGGGCCCGCACGCTCGCCACCGACGACCTTTCCGGCGTGGAGGACGCGGGAGTGGCGCTGGTCTGGCTGAACTCGCCGTCCAACCCCACCGGTCGGGTCCTCGGCGTCGAGGTGCTACGCGCCACGGTGGCCTGGTGCCGTGAGCGCGGGGTGCTGCTGGTCTCCGACGAGTGCTATCTGGAGTGCGGCTGGTCCTCCGACCCCGCCCAACAGCCGGTGAGCGTCCTGCACCCGGACGTCTGTGACGGGGACCTGACCGGGATCCTCGCCGTCCACTCGCTCTCCAAGCGCTCGAACATGGCCGGCTACCGCTGTGCCTTCGCCGCTGGCGATCCGGCGGTGGTCGCGGAGCTGCTCGCGGTACGCAAGAACCTCGGTCTCCAGCTGCCGGAGCCCCAGCAGGTGGCGATGAGGGTGGCCCTGGGGGACCAGGAGCACGTGCACGAGCAGCGTGCCCGGTACGCCGCGCGACGTACGGCGCTGCGCAAGGCCCTCGAGGGCGCCGGCTTCCGCATCGACCACAGCGAGGCGTCGCTGTATCTGTGGGCCACCCGCGACCAGGGCTGCTGGGAGACGGTGGCCGACCTGGCCCGGCTGGGCATCCTGGTGGCGCCCGGTGCCTTCTACGGCTCAGCGGGCGACCAGCACGTCCGGGTGGCCTTCACCGCGACCGACGAACGGGTCGCCGAGGCCTGCTTTCGCCTGGGCTGAGCGCCTCGGCGCTGAACCTCGGGGCCGGCGCCGCAGCGAGGAGGTCAGGAGCTGGCGGCGGCGGGCATCTCGTGGGCGCCCATCGTCACCGGCACGCGGATGCCCGGTGCGGCGGAGAAGACCCGGACCGCGGAGATGCTCTGCATGCGCACGACCGAGTGGTCCAGGTCGTCGCCGGTGAGCACCACGCCGTGACCGTCGACCGCGGAGATCGTGCCGGAGACCCACTGGCCCTCGACGAGGACCTCGACCGGGACGTCCTGCTCGTAGGCCCGGTTCAGTGCGGTGCCGATCGTGTAGAGGATGGAGCTGTTCATCTGAGTCCCCCAGGGTGTCGGTCGTGCCTCGATGTCGTGCCGGCCTGGTCGACTCCCCTCCTGGTGACGACCAGAGACTCAGGATGGGGGATCGAGGAAGTGGGGAAACCGACATTTGGCACAAATAGCCGTTCAGTCAATCAGGAACGGCCATCCAGGGCCCGACAGAGTGCCCTCCGCCCTCGACGTCTCAGGACGAGACGTCGCAGACCCCACGCTCGGGAGTGATCACGGTCTCGATCGACCGGCAGGTGTCGACCCCTGCCCTGGGCTCCGCACGATCCTGGCCTTTGCCCCCGACGAAGAGGTCGTTCTTGAGCGAGCCCTCGAGGTGGTCGTCGCCACCGCGACCGTAGAGGCGGTTGGGTCCGATCCGTCCGTAGACGGTGTCCGGGCCGGCAGTGCCGTAGAAGTCCCAGGCGCCCTCGGGCAGGTGAACCACTCGGACGTCGCTCACCTCCGAGACAACCAGGTGTCCCCCGGCCCGCACCACCGCCGTGCCCTTCGCGAGGTCGACGACCCCGGGAGGGCGGCTGATCCCCACGGCGGTGAGGAGCCCGAGAGAGTTCCAGCCCGAGCCCCCGCGAGCCGACTGCCCCGACGTGTCGACCAGGTAGTCCGACATCACGTCGCGACCGGGCCCTCCGCGGAGGCGGTCGGCGCCGGTGCGGCCGACGTCGCGGATCGTGTCGCGGCCCGAGCCTCCGACCAGCAGGTCGGCGCCGGCGAAGACGGTGATCTCGTCACGTCCCGGCCCGCCGAAGACGCGGTCCGCGTCGGCAGGGCCCCCCTCACTGTCGGGCTGGAGCACGTCGACACCCTGGTGGCCGGCGAGACGGTCGTTGCCCGGTCCGCCGATCAGGACGTCGGAATCCGGCCCCCCCTCGAGGCGGTCGGCGAAGGAGGAGCCGACCACGGCCCAGGCGTCGGGGGTGAGCGTGTCGAACCCCTGTCCGGTCGCCGTGAGTGTGCGCAGGTCGACCTCGACCGCAGCCTCGGACCGGTCGTAGTGCACGGTGTCCCGGGACTGGGCCTCGTCACCGCGGGTGTCCAGACCACCGTCGAGCAGGTCGTCGCCCGGTCCGCCGTACAGGTCGTCACCGATCGTGGTGATCGACTCGCGGATCTGGCCGAGTCCGTCGCGTCCTCCGTGCAGTCGGTCGTCGCCCGGCCCCCCGCGCAACGTGTCCGCGCCGCGACCACCCTGGACCAAGTCGTCCCCGACTCCGGCACAGACCAGGTCGTCGCCACCGCGACCGCGGATGACGTCGTCACCGCCGAGGGACACGATCACGTCGTCACCGGAGGTGCCGACCAGGGTGTCCGGGCCCTCGGTGCCGACCACGGTGGCTAGCCGTCCCTCACAGGTCGGCGGGGTTGCTGCCACGGCCGCGGGGAGCGGAAGGGCGACCCCGAGCCCGAGAGTGAGCACTGCTGCGGTGGATCGTGCGGCTCTGAGCATGTCGTTCCCCCTTGACGGGGCCGACCAGATCAACCCCCGGATCCGAGACTAGACCCTGGCGTGCTTCTGTGACCAGAGTCACATGGTCAGGCGCCCTGCGTGACGTCGACGTGCACGTGGTCCCGGTGCTCGAGCACCACACGTGAGCCCGCGGAGGACGAGGGCGGGTCGTAGCGTCGCCACCCCTGCTCCGAGCGCGCGCCGGAGGACCAGATTCGGCCGTCGAAGATCACCGTGGCCAGCTGCAGCCGGTCGGCGTTGGCGACCAGGTAATGGGCCAGGGCCCAGCCTCGTCGGCGGTTGGCCGGGGCGACTGGGCGGAAGAACACGTCCACGGCGCGGCCATCGTAGTGCGCCGACCCGGACATGTGACCGTCCCGGACCCCGCCCGGTGCGAAGCCGCCCAGCGACTGCTCACCGAAGGCGGCGACGATGTCGGCGCGCACCGTCTCGGCGCGCGGGGTCAGGCCCTCGGCGCCCTCTGCCTGGGGCTCGCCGGGGTCGGGCCGAGCCACGCAGGTGAAGCGTGCCTCGCTGTACCCGGTCAGGGCCGAGGCGAGCACCCGGGCGTCGGCGGCATGGTCCTCGTACGCCTCGGGGAAGCCGGAGCGCTGGACGCGCTGGGCGGCCTCGGTGATCCGCATCGTCTCGTAGCCCTCGACCCTGAGCAACGCGTCGTAGAAGGCGTTCGTGGCAAAGACCGGCTGCTGGATCTCGCGGGCGGTCCCCCAGCCCTGGGAGGGGCGCTGCTGGAACAGCCCGACCGAGTCGCGGTCGCCGTAGTCGAGGTTGACGATCTTGCTCTCCTGGTACGCCGTGGCCAGCGCGATCGACACCGCCCGGGCCGGCAGCCCCCGGGCCTGAGCGATCGCGGCGATCAGGGAGGCGTTCTCGGCCTGTTCGGTGGTGATCGGCACGGTCCGTCCGCGCACGGTGGCCGAGCAGCCCTCGGGGTCGGGGATCGGGCCGACCCCCTGGTGCAGCACCAGGAGGGTCCCGACGCCGAGCGCGGCGAGCAGGGTCAGAACGAGGGCGGCACCGGGTACCGAGACGCGCCCGGCCTCAGTTGGCATGGAGGTCGGCGTTCAGGGCGATGCCCTGACCCGCCCGGGGCAGAGCCTCGACCGCACCCGTGCCGGAGTTGCGCCGGAAGAGCACGTTGTCCGCGCCGGAGAGCTCGGCCGCTTTGCGGGTGGTCGGTTCGGCTCCGTGGCCGGTGTGCACGAGCACCTTGGTCCCCGCCGTGATGTAGCAGCCCGCCTCCACCACGCAGTCGTCGCCCAGCGAGATGCCGATGCCGGCGTTGGCGCCCAGCAGGCACCGCTCGCCCACCGAGATCACCGTGCTGCCGCCGCCGGAGAGCGTGCCCATGATCGAGGCGCCTCCGCCCACGTCGGAGCCGTCACCGACCACGACCCCGGCGCTGATCCGGCCCTCGACCATCGAGGTGCCCAGGGTGCCGGCGTTGAAGTTCACGAAGCCCTCGTGCATGACCGTCGTCCCGGAAGCCAGATGGGCTCCGAGGCGCACCCGGTCGGCGTCGGCGATGCGGACCCCGGACGGCACGACGTAGTCGGTCATCCGCGGGAACTTGTCGACCCCGAAGACGCTCACATGACCGTGGGACTCCTGGAGACGGGCGCGGACCAGCTCGAAGCCCTCGACCGCGCACGGGCCGGCGCTCGTCCAGACCACGTTGCGGAGCAGGCCGAAGACGCCCTCCAGGCTCAGTGCGTGCGGGGTGACCAGGCGGTGGCTGAGCAGGTGCAACCGCAGCCACGCGTCGTGGGTGTCGACGGGGGCAGCGGCGAGGTCCTCGATGACGGTGAGGACCACCGTCCGCCGCGTGGCCCTCAGCTCGTCGACGCCCTCGAGAAGCAGCAGCTCGGCGGGCGCCTCGACGTCCCCGGTCGGGGCACCCGTCCGGGGGACCGGGTACCAGGTGTCCAGGACGCCGCCCTCACCCTCGGTGCCGGCGAAGGTGGCCAGTCCGAAGGCCCAGGCGCCCGAGGTCGGGTCCGCCGGGCCGGTCGGGCTCGGGGGCGTCCTGGTCGAGGGCGTCTGGCTGTCGGTCACGGGGACCACGCTACCGAGTGGCCGTAGCGGAACGGCGTACGGCTGCTCGGGCCGGCTCGTCCCCCCGATCCGCGCCGGCCGGGCCCGACTGGGGCAGGATGACGCCATGGCCCACGACTCCGCCGCCCTCGACCTCACCGCTCCTGCCGTCGACCTGACCGAGGCCCTGGTCAACCTCGAGTCGGTCAGCGGGAACGAGGCCGCCATCGCCGACGCGATCGAGGTCGCGCTGACCGGTCTTGAGCACCTGTCCGTGCGTCGGTTCGGCAACACGATCGTCGCCCGCACCGACCAGGGTCACGCGGAGCGCGTCGTCATCGCCGGCCACATCGACACGGTGCCCCACAACGACAACCTGCCCGCCCGGCGTACCGACACCGACCTGCACGGCCTCGGGTCCTGCGACATGAAGGGCGGGGTGGCGCTCGCCCTGCGCACCGCGGCGACGATGCCGCGCACGAACCGCGACATCACCTACCTGTTCTACGAGTGCGAGGAGGTCGAGGCCGAGCGCAACGGACTCTTCCTGCTCTCGCAGGGCCATCCCGAGCTGCTCGAGGCCGACTTCGCGATCCTGATGGAGCCCTCGGACGCGATCGTCGAGGCGGGCTGCCAGGGCACCCTGCGTGCCGACGTGACCACGCGGGGCGAGCGCGCCCACTCGGCCCGGTCGTGGAAGGGGGTCAACGCCATCCACGGAGCGGTCGAGGTGCTGGCCCGGCTCAACGACTACGAGCCGCGACGCCCGGTGATCGACGGCCTGGAGTACCACGAGGGGATGAACGCGGTCGGCATCTCCGGCGGGGTGGCCGGCAACGTGCTGCCCGACGTGTGCGTGGTCTCGGTCAACTACCGCTTCGCCCCGGACCGGAGCGAGGCCGAGGCGGAGGCCCACGTCCGGGAGGTGTTCGCCGGTCTGGAGGTCGTGATCAGCGACTCCGCGCCGGCCGCGATGCCCGGCCTCTCGGTCCCGGCTGCGGCTGCGTTCGTGGAGGCCGTCGGAGGTCAGGTCAAACCCAAGTTCGGGTGGACCGACGTGGCCCGGTTCTCCGCCCTGGGCGTCCCGGCGGTCAACTTCGGCCCCGGGGACCCGCACCTGGCCCACAAGCAGGAGGAGTTCGTGCCGCTGGCTCACCTGAACTCGGTCGAGGAGCAGCTGCGAACCTGGCTCGGCGAGGGCGAGCAGCAGTGAGCGACCCCCAGCCCGAGAAGAACCAGGGCCGGATGCGGCTGCGGCGCGAGGAGATGGACCGCGGCACCACCGACCAGCGGCTGCTGGACTCCCGGGGTCCCTCGGACTGGGTGCACACCGACCCCTGGCGCGTGCTGCGCATCCAGAGCGAGTTCGTCGAGGGCTTCGGAGCGCTGGCCGAGCTCGGTCCGGCGATCTCCATGTTCGGCTCGGCCCGGACCAAGGCCGAGGACCCCTACTACCTGCTCGCCGAGCGGGTGGGCCGGTCGCTGGTCGAGGCGGGGTTCGCGGTGATCACCGGGGGAGGACCCGGCGCGATGGAGGCGGCGAACAAGGGGGCCTGCGAGGCCGGCGGCGTCTCGGTGGGCCTCGGCATCGAGCTGCCCTTCGAGTCCGGCCTCAACGAGTACGTCGACCGGGGGGTGAACTTCCGCTACTTCTTCGCGCGCAAGACGATGTTCGTCAAGTACTCCCAGGGCTTCATCGTGATGCCGGGTGGCTTCGGCACCTTCGACGAGCTCTTCGAGGCCCTGACCCTGGTGCAGACCGAGAAGGTCACCTCGTTCCCGATCGTGCTCGTCGGGACGGCGTACTGGTCGGGTCTGCTGGACTGGCTGCGCGGCACGGTGCTGGCCGACGGCAAGGTCTCCGCTGCGGATCTGGACATGCTGCGGGTCACCGACGACCCCGACGAGGCGGTCGCGGTGATGACCCGAGCCCGTGACCTGCGCGTCTCGGCGGATCCCGGCGGAGGCTCCCACCCCGGAGGCTCCCACCCCGGAGATCCTCGAACCACAGGGCCCGAGACCACAGGGCCCGAGACGCCGGTCCGCTCCGGGTGAGCGTGGCACGATGAGGTCATGACCTGGTTCTTCGCGATCCTTACAGTGCTCGTGCTCGGAGGCGTCGCCGTGGTCGCGGCCGGGCGCGGCGGGAGCATGGCCGAGACCTACGACGACCGACCGGACTCGGTGGTCCCCGCGGACGTCGCTCTGGGCCCCGAGGACCTGCGCCGGGTGCGCTTCTCGACCGCCCTGCGCGGCTACCGGATGTCCGAGGTCGACGCCCTGCTGGACCGGCTGGCGGCCGAGCTCGCCGAGACCCGGGTGGAGGCCGCGTCGGGGGCCGAGGGCCCCTCCGGCGCCGTGGAAGGTCAGAGCTGATGCGCGTCCTGCTCCGGCGCGAGGTCGAGGTCGCCGTCCCGGCCGAGACGCTGTGGGACTACGTCACCGACTGGCCGCGCCAGGGCGAGTGGATCCCGCAGACCCGTGTGGAGCGGTTCGTGGCGCACGACCCGGCGCACGCCGTCGGCGGTCGGATTCGGGCCTGGTCGGGGGTTGGCCCGCTCGGCTTCTGGGACCACATGACGATCACCGGGTGGTCGACGGCCCCGGACGGCTCGGGCTGGTGCGAGGTGCTGCACACCGGGGCCGTGGTCAAGGGCGAGGGGGAGTTCGCGGTCGAGGCGACCGGCCCCGCCAGCAGCCGCTTCGTCTGGAAGGAGATGGCCGTGCTGCCGCTGGGCCGGGTCGGCGGTTGGGGCTGGCTCCTGGTCCGGCCGGTGGTCGAGCGGCTCATCGACCGGGGTCTCTCCGGCCTGCGGGACCGGGTCGAGGCCGAGCACGCGTCCTGAGGTCCGCTCAGCGGCCCTCGAAGGTCGGCTTCTCCTTGGCCACGAACGACGCCACCGCGCGGGCGTGGTCGCTCGACGCCCCGGTCAGCGCCATCATCTCGGCCTCGAAGGCCAGCGAGTCCTCCAGCGGGTGACCGGCGGAGAACGCCACCGAGCGGCGTACGGCGCCGTAGGCCACGGTCGGTCCGGCGGCGAGCTGACGCGCCAGCGCCGCCACCGTCTCGGGCAGCTCGTCGGCCGGGACGACGCGCGTGGCCAGCCCCAGCTCGAGGGATTCGGGGGCCCCGATGGTGCGGGGGAAGTACAGCAGCTCCAGCGCCTTGGCCGAGCCCACCAGCCGGGGCAGCGTCCAGGACGCGCCGGTGTCGCAGGACAGACCGACCCCGGTGAAGGCCAGGTTGAAGCCGGCGGTGTCGGTGAGGATGCGCAGGTCGCTGGCGAACGCGAGGCTCGCGCCGGCGCCGGCCGCCACGCCGTTGAGGGCGGCGATCACCGGCTTGGGCATCGTCGCGACCGCGGTGAGGATCGGGTTGTAGTGCTCGGGCACGGTCCGGAACAACTCGTCGCTGCCGCGGGCCAGTAGACCGATGTGCTCCTTGAGGTCCTGGCCCACGCAGAACGCCCGGCCCGTGCCGGTGAGCACCACGCAGCGGACCTCCACGTCGTCGGCGGCCTGGTCGACGGCCTCGAGCAGGGCCGCCTTGGTCGCGAGGTCGAGGCTGTTCATCGCCTCGGGTCGCTGCAAGGTGATGGTCGCGACGCCCTCGGTGACGTCGTAGCCGATCGGGCGGTCGCTCATCGTCCGTGCTCCCCTCACTGGGCCTGATCCGGAGACGAACCTAGCCCGTGTCCGCTCCCCTCCGGCGGTCCACGTCCGGCCCCGAGGCGTAGGACCGCCGAATCTGGGGGATAATGAAGCCACGGCGGCGCGCCGAGGTTGTCCAGCTCTGGTGGTCACCGCGTAGACATCGGCGCGACAGGACACAGGAAGAGGTGCGCAGATGGCGGCGATGAAGCCCCGGACGGGCGATGGCCCGCTCGAGGTCACCAAGGAGGGACGCGGCATCGTGATGCGCGTACCACTCGAGGGAGGTGGCCGTCTGGTCGTCGAGCTCAACGCGGACGAGGCGGGCGCCCTCGGAGAGGCACTCCACCAGGTCGTCGGCTGACCCGTCTCGACGAGACGTTCGAAAGACCCCACCTGCTCCGCTCGGAGCGGGAGGGGTCTTTCTCTGCCCCTCGCAGGTGCGCCGAGGGCGAGGTCTCCCGGGGTCGAGCCGCACCCTCGGAAGATGGGTAGGCTCGCCCCTCAGTACGCAGAACGTCCAGGAGACAGTCGTCTCCCCGCTCGGGAGGAGAGTGCGCCGTGCCCCTGTCCGGCCAGGTCGCGCCTCCGGTCTTCGCCCTGAGCCCTGTCGCCCCGAGCTCTGTGGTCGGTCCCGACGTCGTCGCGGTCCCCGTGCTCGCCGGTCCCGCCTCGGGGCCGCCGGTGCCGTCAGGGTCGGCCGCGCCAGCGCGCGCTGCGGACGCGGGAGGACCCGTCCTGGGACCAGGGGCGGCCGATCTCCAGGACGCGCTCGGTGAGGACCTGCTCGACCTGCTGGACCTGCACGATGCCACCGGCGCCGTCGGAGAGATCGTCGAGCGGGCGGTGCTCCCGGGCCGAGGCTGGGCCGAGGCGCCGCGGCTCGTGCTCCTCGTCGGTATCGGGTCCGGCGAGGCCGACGATCTCCGGCGGGCAGCGGCGGCGCTGGCCCGTCGTACCCGCGGCTGTGCCGCCCTGGCCACCTCCCTGGCCGCGGTCGGGGACTCGACCAGCCTGCGCTCTGTCGTGGAGGGTCTGGTACTGGGCTCGTTCGAGTTCACGCTCCGCTCGGTCCGCCTCGAGTCGCGGCCCGTCGAGCGCGTGGTCCTGGCCGGTCTCGGCGACGCCGACACGCGTCGCCCCGAGCTCGACCGGGCGGTCGCGGTCGCCGGGGCCGCCTGGCTCTCGCGCACCCTGGCCCTGGTGCCCTCGAACCAGAAGAACCCCGCCTGGATGGCCGAGCAGGCGGGTCGGGTCGCCGACGAGGCGGGGCTGGACCTGCGGCTGTGGGACGAGAACGAGCTCAGCGACGACGGCTTCGGCGGGATTCTCGCCGTCGGGCAGGCCTCGGCCAGCCCGCCCCGCCTGGTCCGGCTGGACTACTCACCACCCCGGACCGGCCGGGGCCGCCGCGGGGTCAGAACGAGGGTTCCCCACCTCGTGCTGTGCGGCAAGGGCATCACCTTCGACACCGGCGGCCTCTCCCTCAAGCCCCGGGACAACATGGCCACGATGAAGCGGGACATGACCGGGGCGGGAGTGGTGCTCGCCGTGATGGGGGCCCTGCGTGACCTCGGCTGTCCGATCCGGGTCACCGGGCTGCTCGCCTGCGCGGAGAACTCCGTCGGTGCCAGCTCGGTGCGGCCCGGCGACGTGGTCCGGCACTACGGCGGCCGGACCAGCGAGGTCACCAACACCGACGCGGAGGGTCGCCTGGTCCTCGCCGACGCCATGGCCTACGCCGTGGCCGAGCTGGCCCCCGACGTCCTGGTCGACGTGGCCACCTTGACCGGCGCCATGCGGATCACCCTCGGGCAGCGCACCGGAGGCTTCTTCTCCACCGACGACACCCTGGCCGCGTCGCTGCGGGCCGGGTCGCTCGCGGGCGGCGAGCCGATGTGGCGGATGCCGCTCGTCGACGACTACGAGGACCGGCTCGCCTCTCCGGTCGGCGACGCCGACAACGCCGGTGGCCCCCCGGGAGCCATCGCCGCAGCGCTATTCCTGCGGCACTTCGCGGCCGGGGTCCCCTGGGCGCACCTGGATCTCGCCTCGGTGGGGGACTCGCCCGACGACGCCTTCGAGTGGACCAAGGGCGCCACCGGCTTCGGCGCCCGGGCGCTGCTGAGCTGGCTCGAGCAGCCCGAGCCGCTGCGGCTGGACAGGGACGGGTGAGCGCGTGCACGCACTGACCGTACGGTGGTCACTGGCCTCGGCTCCCGCGGGCGTGGAGGCCGCGCTGGCCGACTACGTTGCCGGGACCTCGCACGCCCGCTTCACCGCGATGGACTCCCTGCGGTTCAAGACCTGGCGGATGCGCCCCGGCGAGTGGTTCGAGGGCTGCTACGTCTTCGAGTCCTCCGAGTCCCGAGACGCCTTCGAGCGGGAGTTCACCGCAGTGGCAGACACCTCGGCGGGGTCGGAGATCATCGGCTCGGCCCCGGTGCTGATCGAGCCGTGCGTCGTGGTCGCGGTGGCCGAGGGTCGGGCCGGGTTCCTCGCGGCCCCCCGCTTCTCCTGACAGGCGCCCAGCGAGCGCGGTGAGTGTCGGTGCGACCGGAGAGGATGAGGCGTGCCCTGCGCCGTCGTCGACTTCGTGAGCCTCGTGGGCCAGCTCCCCGAGGTCCTACGCAGCGACCACGGGCGCTACGCCAGGTTCGAGGTCGCCTCACACCCACTGGGCTACCTGTGGGAAGCCACCACCACGGTCGGGCTGAGGCAGACCGTCGTCGAGCAGCTGATGCTCGTGGGGGAGCGACCCGAGGTCTTCGAGGTGCAGTTCACCTCGGGCGGCTACGGCTGGGTGGTGGTCCACCTCGGGGGGTCGAGCGTGACGAGCTGGCCGAGCTGACCTTCGAGGCGTGGCGCCTCACCGCGCCGATCGAGATGGTCGAGCAGCGGGGGGACCAGCTGCCCCGCTGACCCGTCGCGAGGCCTCTGTGCGGCGGTGGGCTGCCTCAGGCCTCCGGGGACCAGATCTTCTTCGCCACCAGCAGGCCGTCGCCGACCGGCAGCAGGACGGGAAGCAGTGACTCGTGATCTCCGACGACCCGGACGAGCTCGCGCAGGGCCACGGTCTCGGGGTCCCGCTGCGCCGGGTCGGCGACCTTGTCGTGCCCGAGGACGTTGTCGAAGGCCACGATCCCGCCCGGCTTGAGCAGCCGCATCGCCTCGTCGAGGTAGGCGGCGTACTCCTGGGCGTCGCCGTCGACGAAGATCAGGTCGTAGTGGCCGTCAGTCAGCCGGGGGAGGACCTCGAGGGCCGACCCGGGGATGAGTCGCACACGCTGGGTGGGGATCCCAGCCTCGGTGAACGCCTTCCGGGCCAGCCGCTGGTGCTCGGCCTCGGTGTCCACGGTGGTCAGCACCCCGTCGGGACGCATCCCGCGCAGCAGCCCCACCCCCGACACGCCGGTGCCGGTGCCGATCTCGACCACGGCTCGGGCCTCGGTGATGGCAGCCAGGAAGCGGAGCGCCGCGCCGCCCCCGGAGCCGATCGGGGCGACCCCGACCTCGTGGGCCCGGCCGCGGGCGTTGAGCAGCACCTCGTCCTCGGCGACGAACTGCTCGGCGAAGGTCCAGCTGGCCGGCTTGAGTCCCGTGCTGATGATGCGCTCCCTCGTCAGGGCCCACGCGACGCGCGACGGGCTGTGCGCGGGACTCTACCGTCCCGCCCGCCCCCGGCCCACGCCCCGGTCGTCGGGCTCGGGAACCTCCCCGCGATGCCGTCCGTTGGCCTGGTGTGCGGTGACTCCACCGCGTCTCCTCAGGACCTTCTCAGGCGGGACTTCTACCGTGGACCAGGCAGCGCAGGGCCGGAACGGACGGCTCGGACGATGCTGACCGGCACCACGCCAGCGGCCCAGGAGCCCCTCATGACCAGCAGTGACCCGACGTCCCCCGCCTCGGAGCGGGCCGAGGACCGGGTCGAGGACTGGGTCGAGGACTGGGCACCGCCGTCGTGGGAGGAGATCGTGGCCACCCACTCCGCCCGGGTCTATCGGCTGGCCTACCGGCTCACCGGTAACCGGCAGGACGCCGAGGACCTCACCCAGGAGGTGTTCGTCCGCGTCTTCCGCTCACTGTCGAGCTACACCCCGGGCACCTTCGAGGGCTGGCTGCACCGGATCACCACCAACCTCTTCCTCGACCAGGCGCGCCGCAAGGCCCGGATCCGCTTCGACGCCCTGACCGACGACGCCGAGTCGAGGATCCCCAGCCGAGGTGTGACCCCCGACCGGGAGGTCGTGGAGTGGCTGTTCGACGACGACGTCGAGGCGGCACTGCGCGACCTGTCACCGGACTTCCGGGCCGCCGTGGTGCTCTGCGACGTCGAGGGTCTCAGCTACGACGAGATCGCCGACGTCCTCGGGCTCAAGCTCGGCACCGTGCGCTCCCGGATCCACCGCGGTCGCACCATGCTCCGTGCCTCGCTCGCCCACCGGGCCCCGCCGAAGGGTCGCTCCCGGCACGCCGGACCGCTCGAGGTCGCGCGGCGCGGACTGACGGCGCAGGGCACCTGATGCCGGGCCTGTTCGGCCTCGGCGGCCATCTCGGTGCCTCCGTCAGCGCCCTCGTGGACGGTCAGCTCGACCCCGCAGCGGCGGAGCGGGCCTGGTCGCACGTCGCCGGCTGCCCGGACTGCCGCGTGGCCGTCGAGCACGAGGGGCGGACCAAGAGTCGGCTCCGGTCGGTAGGGGGGAGCCAGCCCTCGTCGAGCCTGATCGATGCGCTGGTCGAGTTGCGTCGCGACGGCGGCGCCCTGGCACCGACGGAGACCGAGATCGCCGAGTCCTGGGCCGCGGTGGCCGAGCTGGAGCATCGAGGACGCGGTCGTCGGCGGGCGGGTATCGCCGCCGTGGGCGTCGGGTCGGTCTCCGCTGCCGTTCTCGGGTTCTCCGCGCTGAGCGGTGCCCCCCTGGGTATCGGAGGTGCCCCCGGCGCTCCGAGCACCCTGCACACCCCTCCGGCCGCGTCGCCGGTCTCGGCCCCGCGGGGGTCCGGAGCCCCCACCCGACGACCTTTGGGCGGCGTCCGACTGGCTCCTTCCGGCGACACCCTGCCCATCTTCGCCCCCTCGCCGCGCTGACCCGGGCCGGCACCGGTTCACCGGGTCCGCGACGCACATTGGGCAGGGTGGGACACAATGACGCGTGTGAGCGAGAACGACGGGCGGGACCCCGCCGAGCCTGACCGGACGGTCAGTGCTGGCGACCCCGACGGTCCTCCGCCCGAGGGGTCACACGCCTCCGCGGTCGACCCTGACGCTCCGGCCGAGCAGCCGGACGCCTCCTGGGCCGACCCCGAGGACGACACCCAGCCGATCAGCCACCCCGACAGCGACTCCTCGAGGGCCCCTGGCTCCTGGCCGCCGCCGGCGTGGCCCGGTGCGTCCGAGGGGCCCCCGACGTCGACGTACCCGGAGCCCATCGCTCCCGTCGCTCCGGTCGCCTACCCCGACGCGGCGTACCCACAGGCCTCACCCACCGACTGGTCGCAGCCCGCGGCACGGACCGTGCCGGGTTGGCTGTGGCCCTCGGTCGCGGCGATGGCCCTCGTCGTGGGTTTGCTGGGCGGCACCCTCGGCGGGGTGGCGGTCTCGAGGTCGCTCTCCGACGGCTCGATCGACGGACCGGTGCTGGGCGGCGACGCCCCGACCCTGGCGCCGCTGGCCGAGGGCGAGGGCGGCGTGGCCGGTGTGGCCCAGCAACTCCTGCCCAGCACCGTCCAGATCCTCGCTCGATCCGGCGCCGACGGGTCGGGCGCCACGGGCTCCGGCTTCGTCCTGGACACCGAGGGTCACGTGATCACCAACAACCACGTGGTGGCCGACGCGACGGACGAGGGCCAGCTGACCGTGGTTGACAATGAGGGGAAGCGCTACGACGCGGTCATCGTCGGGCGCAGCGCCGTCTACGACATCGCGGTCCTCAACGTGGCCAAGGCCGACCGGCTGACCCCGGCCGCGCTGGGGTCGTCCCGAGCGATGCGCGTGGGGGAGTCCGTGGTGGCCATCGGCTCGCCGCTCGGGCTGAGCAGCACCGTGACCTCCGGGATCATCAGTGCGCTGGACCGGCCGGTGACCACCGGCGGGGCCAGCGACGAGTCCTCCTTCATCAACGCCGTGCAGACCGATGCGGCGATCAACCCGGGCAACTCCGGCGGTCCCCTGGTCAACCTGCGCGGCGAGGTCGTCGGGGTCAACTCCGCCATCGCCACCACCGGCGGCACCGCAGGGGGAGAGTCGGGCAACATCGGGGTCGGGTTCGCCATCCCGATGGAGCAGGTGCGGGTGACCGCCGCCCAGATCCTCAGCACCGGGGAGGCGAAGTACCCGATCATTGGGGCCAACGTCGACACCCGCACCACGGCCGGGCTCGGCGCCGTGGTCAAGGAGGTGCCGAGCGGCACGCCCGCGGACCGCGCTGGCCTCGAGGAGGGTGACATCGTCACCGCGGTGGACGGCACGCCGGTCAACGACGGGATCGGGCTCATCGTGGCCATCCGGACGCATCAGCCCGGCGAGTCCGTCGCCTTCAGCATCACCCGGGACGGTGCGGCCCGGCAGCTGAGCATCCGGCTGGACGCCAAGGTCGGCTGACCCAGCCGATCCGACCGTCGCCGTCGCTCAGGTGGCGTCCTCGTCGTACGGCGGGGGCTCCCCCTCCTGCAGGGGGCGCTGACCTTGCGGCAGGGTGCCGTCGGGACCTCGGCGCGGATCGTCCTGCGAGCTCTCGTCCCAGGCGTCCTGCATGTACTTGCGCACGGCCCGGCGCGGGTCGAGGTCGGTCAGCTCGAAGTCGGAGAACTCCGGACCGAGCTCCTTGCGGATGTCGTCGCGGGTGGCCTGGGAGAACGTACGGAGCTGGCGCACGACCCGCCCGGCCTGCCTGGCGAACTCCGGCAGCCGGTCCGGTCCGAAGATGACGATGGCGACCACGATGATCACCGCCAACTCGGACAGTCCGACTCCGAACACGGCTACAACCTACCGGCGGGACTCAGGCCCAGCTGGAGGCCGGCCAGACCACGACCGCGACCCGAGAGCCCCTGCGCCACCCGGGTGAGCTCGCGCGCGGCGGGGGAGTCGGGGGCGGTGCGCACGATCGGCAGCCCGCTGTCGCCACCGGCCCGCAGGTCGAGGTCGAGCGGGATCTCGCCCAGCACCGTGACGTCGTAGCCGACCCGGGTCGACAGGGTGGCCGCCACCCGGGCGCCGCCGCCGGACCCGAAGACCTCCAGCCGGTGCTCGGGCCCGCAGTGGGGGCAGGGCAGGAAAGACATGTTCTCGACCACGCCGACCACGCGCTGGTGCATCATCGAGGCCATCGTCCCGGCGCGCTCGGCCACCTCGGCGGCGGCCTCCTGGGGCGTGGTCACCACGAGCACCTCGGCGTTGGGCAGGTGCTGGCCCAGCGAGATCGCGATGTCTCCTGTGCCCGGGGGGAGGTCGAGGAGCAGCGCGTCCAGGTCACCCCAGTAGACGTCGCTGAGCATCTGCACCAGGGCCCGGTCGAGCATCGGGCCGCGCCAGGCCACCACCTGGTCGCGCCGCGGCTTGAGCATCCCGATCGAGATCACCGAGAGCGACCCTGCCTCCGCGTCGGTCTCCAGCCCCTCGCGGGGATCGGCGCCGCCGCGCAGGGGCACCGGGACCGGCATGATCATGTCCTGGACCTGGGTGGGCCGGACGTCGCCGACGCCGAGCATGGCCGGCACGGAGTGGCCGTAGATGTCTGCGTCCACGATGCCGACCCGGAGCCCCTGCTCGGCCATGGCCACAGCCAGGTTGACCGTCACCGAGGACTTGCCGACGCCTCCCTTGCCGCTGGCGATCGCGTAGACCTTCGTCAGCGAGCCGGCCCGGGCGAAGGGGATCTCGCGCTGGGTCTGCCCGCCCCGCAGCGTCTCCTGGAGCCCCGAACGCTGCTCGGGGGTCATCACGCCCAGCGTCAGGTCGACCCCGGTGACCCCGGCGACGCCCCCGACGGCGGCGGTCACGTCGCGGGTGATGGTGTCCTTGAGGGGGCAGCCGGACACGGTGAGCAGGACGGTCACGGACACCGCTCCGGCGTCGTCGACCGTGACCGAGTCGACCATGCCGAGCTCGGTGATGGGCCGCCGGATCTCTGGGTCGTTCACCGTGGCCAGGGCAGCGTGAATCTCGTCGAGCACGGGGGAGGTCATGTTCGTCAGCCTACGACCCCGAGGTCCGTGCCCTCGCCGCCCGACCCCGAGGTCCGTGCGCTCGCCGCCCCACAGCCCCGCAGCCGGCTCAGTCGCCCCGGTCGAGGGGTGCGGAGCGCGAGCCCGGCTCGTTGCGGTCGCGGGTGCGCTCCTCGAGGTCCTCGAGGTCGGCCAGCAACGACCGCAACTCGGAGCGGACGTAGTCCCGGGTGGCGACCTCGCCGAGGGCCATCCGCAGCGAGGCCATCTCGCGGGCCAGGAACTCCATGTCCGCGTGGGCGCGGGAGTTGGCCTGGCGGTCCTGCTCGCCGATGACCCGGTCCCGGTCCTCCTGGCGGTTCTGGGCGAGCAGGATCAGCGGTGCGGCGTACGAGGCCTGCAGGCTCAGGATCAGGGTCAGGAAGATGAACGGGTAGGCGTCGAAGGGCAGTCCGCCGCTGGTCAGCGCGTTCCACAGCAGCCAGACCAGCACGAAGAGCGTCATGTAGAGCAGGAAGCGGGCCGTGCCCATGAACCGAGCGAACTTCTCCGCGAAGCGACCGAACCGGTCGGAGTCGGCGTCGGGGCGACGGATCAGCGACCGTCGGGTCTGCTGCGGCTGGTCGAGCCGTGGACCCCGCTCGTTGCGCCCGGCGCGGGGACGTGGCCGCGCTCCGGTGCGGTCCTCACGCTCAGGACGTCGCGCTCTGCCGCTGCCGCCGCTGCGGCCGCTCTCGCGAGGGCTATCCATGCCCGCCGCCGATCCCGTGCCGACCCAGCTCACGGTGGTCGGTCCGGCTGGGGGTGTCGCGCCAGTTCTCCGGCAGCAGGTGATCCAGGAGGTCATCGACGGTCACCGCGCCGAGCAGCCGGCCGTCGTCGTCCACAACCGGAGCGGACACCAGGTTGTAGGTTGCCAGGTGCCGCGCGACGTCCTCGAGGCTGGAGGAGTCCCGCAGGCTCTCGATGTCGCTGTCCACGGCCACCCCGACCAGGGAGGACGGCGGCTCCCGGAGCAGGCGCTGGATGTGGGCCACCCCGATGAGTCGCCCGGTCGGCGGCTCCAGCGGCGGCCGGACGACGTAGACCAGTGCGGCCAGGGAGGGGCTGAGCTCGGCCTGACGGACGTAGGCCAGCGCGTCGGCGACCGTGGCGTCGGGAGGCAGGATGACCGGCTCGGTGGTCATCATCCCGCCCGCGGTCCGCTCCTCGTAGGACATCAGCCGGCGTACGTCGTCGGCCTCCTCCGGCTCCATCAGCGCCAGCAGCCGTTCCGCGGTCTCCGGGGGCAGCTCGGCCATCAGGTCCGCGGCGTCGTCGGGGCTCATCTCCTCCAGGACGTCAGCCGCGCGCTCGTTGTCGAGGTTGCCCAGGATCTCGACCTGGTCCTCCTCGGGCAGCTCCTCGAGCACGTCGGCCAGTCGCTCGTCGTTCAGCGCGGCCGCGATCTCGCTACGCCGCTTCGCAGGCAGGTCGTGCAGCACGCTGGCCAGGTCGGCGGGACGCATCTCCTCCATGGCGGCCAGCAGGTGCGTGGTGCCCTGGCTCTCCTCCGGGATCGCGAAGCCCTCGACGTCGCGCCACTGCGCGACGTGGGTCTGACCCCGGCGACCGAACCGCTTGGAGCCCTCCTGGAGCGCGAGCCGGCTGATCACCCAGTCCCGGTTGCGGACCTGCTCCATGGCCACGTCGTAGACCGTGCCCGACACGTCGGCCTCGCGCACGGTGACCCGGCGGTCCAGCATCTGGCCGAAGACCAGGGTCTCGGTGGGACGCTGCTCGAAGCGGCGCATGTTGACCACCCCGGTGGTGATGACCTGCCCGCTGTCCACACTGGTGACCCGGGTCATCGGCACGAAGATCGAGCGGCGGCCGAAGACCTCGACGACCAGCCCGAGCACCCGGGGCTGCATCGGCACGGGCCGCAGGACGACCACGATGTCGCGGATCTTCCCGACCTGATCCCCCGCGGGGTCGAAGACCGGCAGCCCGGAGAGGCGGCCGGCGAAGACACGCGAAGGGGAGGTACTCACACCGGGAGGCTAGCGCGGCCGCTTCTGGTTGACTTGGTGCCATGCTGCTGGACTTCGACATCGTCGACGTCTTCACCGACCGCCCCTTCGCGGGCAACCAGCTCGCCGTGGTGCACGGAGCCGCCGGGCTGAGTACGGCGCAGTGTCTGGCCCTCGCCCGTGAGTTCAACTTCTCCGAGACTGCCTTTCCCGAGCCGCTGACCGACGGGGGCTATCGGCTGCGTATCTTCACCGCGGGGGGAGAGATCCCCTTCGCCGGTCATCCGACCCTCGGGTCGGCGTGGGTGCTGCGTGAGCGCAGTCAGGTGAGCGGGGACCGCGTGGTGCAGCGCTGCGGCGCGGGGGACATCGAGGTGCGCTTCCTCGGCGAGAGTGGCGTCGAGCTGGCCGCGACCCCGCGTGACCGGGTGCCGCAACGGGGGCGGATGGTCGAGCGTCTGCTCGCCGATCTCGGACTCTTCCCCAGTGACCTGGCCGGCGAGGTCTGGGTGGCCGGCTGCGGCCTCACCTTCGCGCACATCCCCGTCGTCGACGACGCGCTGGGGCGCGCCCGGCTCCCCGCACGTGGACTCTCGCAGTACGTCGACCTGCCCGACGTCGTCGATCCCTTCGAGGGGGTCAACGTGTACTCGGTGGCTCGTGGCCCGGAGCTGCAGATCCACGCCCGGGTCTTCGTCCAGGGGCTCTCGGTGCCCGAGGACCCGGCGACCGGGTCTGCGGCGGCGGGTCTGGGCATCGCGCTCGTGGAGACCGGGCAGCTCCCCGGCGGAGGGGCCTACGTCGTCCGGCAGGGGCTCGAGATGGGACGCCCCTCCGTGCTGTCCTGCCGGGTCGAGGTATGCGAGCTCGGCCACCCGACGCTGTGCCACGTCGCGGGCCAGGTGCAACGGGTGGCCCAGG
Source organism: Propionibacteriales bacterium (assembly GCA_038199935.1). Taxonomy (GTDB): domain Bacteria; phylum Actinomycetota; class Actinomycetes; order Propionibacteriales; family Nocardioidaceae; genus Nocardioides_B. Next base: position 25,164 of record JBBPYL010000129.1, read on the forward strand.
GCCGGGTCGTCGTCCCCGCGATCAGCTGAGCGGCGGTTGTCGCAGGATCCGCCGGTGCAGCACCCACGGCTGGGGCCCACGGGTGCTGGCCGGTGAGCCCGGGGGCACGGCCCGGTGGTCCAGGGGGAGGAGGTGGCCTGGATCCTCGAGGGTCTCGCCGGTCGGGACCAGTCGGGTGACCCAGGACGTCCCGGCCCAGCCGGTCGGTGCTGCGGCGAGATCGGCCACGTTGAGCCGGGCCGAGGCCAGGGCCGCGGTGGTCGGCACCCAGAGGTCGTCCCCGGGGCTGACCCGGGAGGCGTCGGCCATCCAGGTGATCAGCCGCCCGCCGTCACTCTTGCTGCGCATGGTCACCTCGACCCTCTGGGCGTCCTCGAGCCCGGGCAGGGGCTGCTCGTCCCCGCCGGAGAGGATGACCAGGGCGTCCTGCGACCACAGGTGCCACGCGGGCAGAGCCCGGGTGCTCTCGCCGTAGCGCAGCCAGCTCACCGACGTCTTGCGGGCCAGCTCGGTGATCAGCGCGAGGATGACGTCGGGAGGCGCTCCGGCGGGGGTCGGGTCCACCTCTCGAGCGTGCCAGACTCTGCCCCCGTGCGCACCCTGTTGCTGATGGCTGTGGCGGTTGTGGCCGTCTCGCTGTCCGGTCCGCTGATGGCGGCGATGGTGGTCCCGCCGCTGGTCATCGCCTTCTGGCGCAACGCGCTGGCCACCCTCCTGCTCGCGCCGGTGGCGCTGGCCCCGGAGGGGCGCGGCGGGCACCGGTCCCAGCTCGGCGGACTGAGCCGGTCCGGGCTGGGCTACATCGTGCTGTCCGGGACCGCGCTCGCCGTGCACTTCGGCACCTGGGTCACCGCCCTGACCCTGACCTCGGTGGCCTCGGCTACCGCGCTGGTCTGTCTGCAGCTGGTCTGGATCGTCATCTTCCAGCTGCTGCGCGGCGAGCGCTTCGGGGTGCAGGTCTCCGCCGGGCTGGTCCTGGCGCTGACCGGCGTCCTGGTCGTCTCCGGGGTGGACCTCAGCCTCTCGGTGCGCGCGGTGACCGGGGACGTCCTGGCCCTGCTCGGCGGGGTTGCCGCGGCGGCGTACACGGTGCTGGGCTCGAAGGCCCGGCAGAGCGTGAGCACCACGGCCTACACCTTCGTCTGCTACGGCGTGTGCGCCCTGATCCTGGCCGTGGCCTGCCTGCTTTTCGGGCAGGACCTGGTCGTCGTGGCGCTGCCGCAGTGGGGGCTGCTGCTGCTGGTGACGCTGACCGCGCAGCTCCTCGGGCACTCAGTCCTCAACCATCTGCTGGCCACGACCAGCCCGGTCGCGGTCTCGTTCGCGCTCCTGCTGGAGGTGCCGGGAGCCTCGATCCTGGCCGCGGCGATCCTCGGCCAGCTCCCCCCGCCGCTGGCCCTGGTCGGGCTCGCGGTGATGCTCAGCGGGATGGCGTTGGTCATCCTCGGGGGCCGGGGCGGAGCGCGGGAGCCCCTGCGCGTAGGCCCCGTCGACTAGCGCCGGCACCCGGGTGACAAAGGCCACGCCCAGTGTCCCGGGAGCCCGGGCGGCGCTACGGTCGGGAGGCTTCCCCGACGCCCAGAGAGGCCGCCATGCCGACCGTCAGTCCCGAGCCCGCCCGTCCCGAGCCCCTGCGCGCCCGCCGCTCCTGCCACGCGGTGCCCGGCTCGAACCGACGCTTCCTGGAGAAGGCCCAGGGGCTGGCCGCGGACCAGGTCTTCCTCGACCTGGAGGACTCGGTGGCCCCGCTGGCCAAAGCCGAGGCCCGCGCCAACATCGTCGAGGTGCTCACCGCCGGCGACTGGGGCTCCCGGGTGCGGACGGTCCGGATCAACGACTGGACGACGCAGTGGACCTACAAGGACGTCGTCGAGGTCGTGGAGGGCGCCGGTGCCCATCTGGACTGCCTGATGCTCCCCAAGGTGCAGACACCCGACCAGGTCGTCGCCCTCGACGTCCTGGTGACCCAGATCGAGCGGACGATGGGCTACGAGGTCGGCCGGATCGGCATCGAGGCGCAGATCGAGAACGCGCTGGGCCTGATCAATGTGGACGCGATCGCCTCCGCGTCGCCTCGGGTAGAGACGATCATCTTCGGCCCCGCGGACTTTATGGCCTCGATCACCATGAAGAGCCTCGTCGTCGGCGAGCAGCCGCCGGGCTACGACGTGGGCGACGCCTACCACTACATCCTGATGCGGATCCTGATGGCGGCGCGGGCCCACGGCAAGCAGGCCATCGACGGGCCGTACCTCCAGATCAAGGACCTCGACGGGTTCCGTCGGGTGGCCGGACGGTCGGCCGCGCTCGGCTTCGACGGCAAGTGGACGCTGCATCCGGACCAGATCGCCGAGGCCAACGAGGTCTACTCCCCGCTGCAGTCGGACTACGACCGCGCCGAGAACATCCTCGACGCCTACGGCTGGTTCACCTCCGAGCAGGGCGGCGCCACCGGCGCGGTGATGCTGGGGGACGAGATGATCGACGAGGCCTCGCGCAAGATGGCCCTGGTGATCTCGGCCAAGGGGCGGGCGGCCCAGATGACCCGCGAGGACCTCTGGACCCCGCCCGAGACGTCCTGACCTGACCCGATCCGACCCGACCCGCAGAGTCGACCCGCCGAGTCGACCCGCCGAGTCGACCCGCCGAGTCGGCGCTTGTGCACGATTCTGGCGGTCTGGTCCGCGCGCCGAGAGGCACAACTGCCCACAGCCACCACTGTGGTCCGCACAGACCCGACGGGCCCGACCACCCGACGGCCCCGACGGACCGGCTGCCGCGGGGCAGGGGCCGGTGGTGTCGCGGGTCCGGCATCGGCCTGCCGGATAGCATGTGCCGACCCCGACCGGTCCGTGACCGGTCCCGCCGATCCGAGGAGCAGCCTGGTGCCGTCCGAGGCTCCGCCCGTCGAGGTCAGTGCGGTGCGCGTCGACGACTCCGGGATCTACGCGCGCAGCGACGGCGAGGTCATCCTCGACGTCCTCTTCGACGAGCGCCGGATCTGGTCCTTCCACCTGCTGCGCGACGGCACCCGTAGCGGGCGGGGGTACGACGTGGGCTGGCCCGGCGCCCTGACCCGCTTCCTGGACGGCACGACGCGACTCCAGGTCGCCGAGCACGTCTCGGGCCGGGTGCTCTTCGACGAGGAGGTCCGCCTCGGTTCGGGGGCCGACAGGATCGCGGTGGTCAACGACCGCGGCCTCCCGTTGGGCATCGACAAGTCGCTGCGGCTGGCCCAGACCTTCGACACCCGCAGCGCCGAGCACGTGGCCCCCTTGCTGGATGCGGTCGAGCAGGTGCTGGCCGCACTGCAGGCGGCCGGCATCGACGCCTTCCCGGCCTACGGCACGCTGTTGGGCGCCGTACGCGGGGGCAGGTTGATCGGTCACGACAGCGACGCCGACCTCGGGTACGTCAGCCGGCACACCCACCCGGTCGACGTGGTCCGGGAGTCCTTCGACCTCCAACGGGCGCTGAGCGCGATGGGCTACACGATCAGCCGGTACAGCGGCGCCGCCTTCAAGGTCGAGGTCCGCGAGGGTGACGGCTCCCGGCGGGGCCTCGACGTCTTCGGCGGCTTCCTGCGCGAGGGCCGGCTCTACCTGATGGGGGAGATCGCCACCCCGTTCCGTGAGGACTGGATCTTCCCGCTCGGCGAGACGACCCTGGAGGGCCGGACGCTGCCCGCGCCGTCGAACCCCGAGGAGCTCCTGACCGCGACCTACGGTCCGAGCTGGCGGGTGCCGGACCCGGCGTACGTCTTCGAGACCCCGGAGTCGACTCACCGCCGGCTGAACGGCTGGTTCCGGGGCACCCGGATCCGCCGGGCCGAGTGGGAGCGGACCTACGCCGCCGCCCGGCGGGCCGAGCCCGACCTGACCCCGTCCGACTTCCCAGCGTGGGTGCGCCGGCGCCACGGCGGGATCCCGGCCCGGGTGGTCGACCTCGGCTGCGGCACCGCGGCCGACGCCCTGTGGTTCGCCCGTCAACGGTCCGTCGTCCGCGGTCTGGACTACTCCCTGCGCGGTAGCGAGGCCGTGGCCGCCGTGGCCGCCCAGGAGGGCCTGGCCCTCGAGCTCGCCTCGCTCAACCTGCTCGAGCTCCGGTCGGTGCTGGCCGAGGGGGCGCGCGAGTCCCGGGTCCCGGGGCCGAAGGTCGCAGTCGCCAGGCACCTCGCCGACGCCACCAACGGCCTCGGGCGGCACCGACTGTGGCGACTGAGCCAGATGATGCTGCGCGGCGGCGGGAAGCTCTACCTGGAGTTCCTCGTGGACCGGGGCACGGGCGACCCGTTCGCCAAGGAGCACCACCTGCGCACGCTCGGACCGGCGATGGTCGAGCGAGAGATCGGCCGGCACGGCGGCACCGTGGAGACCCGCAAGATCCTGCGCGAGGACGGCACCGGCCGTCGCGCCTGTCGAATGGTGGTGACATGGGAACGCTGAAGCAGACGTTGCGCACCCGCGGGGGTGGCGCGAAGCGTCGGCTGTCCGCGCAGGTCTCCAAGCTCGGCCCTGGGGCCGGGTCGGAGGTCGCGGAGCTGCGCGCCCGGGTGGCGGTGCTCGAGGACGAGGTCCAGGAGTGTCGCCAGCTGAACCTGCGCCTGGCCGAGCTGACCGACGTCGTCGGCGAGCTCCTGCTCCCGGTCGCCCAGCGGGACGACGCCCGGGTGGCCGAGGTCCTGGAGAAGTACGCCCAGGGGATCTGAGTCGGCGATGGCACGCACGGTCTTCCTGCACGTTGGTCTGCCCAAGACCGGCACGACCTACCTGCAGACGATCGCCTGGGCCAACGAGGCTGTGTTACGCGACCAGGGGGTGCTGCTGCCCGGCTTCGGCCCGCGACAGCACCTGTGGGCCAGTGCGGTGGTGCGGGAGGAGACCCGGGTCCGCCGTCGGCACGAGGAGGCGCCGCAGGCCTGGGACCGGCTGGTCGGCGAGGTACGGGCGTGGCCGGGGACGGCGCTGATCAGCCACGAGTTCTTCGCCGGGGCGTCGGCGGGGCAGGCGCGCGAGGCCGTCGCCGCCCTGCGCGTCGAGGAGACCGGGACGCAGGTGCACGTGGTCGTGACCGCGCGCGACACCCTGAGCCTGGTCACCGCGCGCTGGCAGGAGATGGTCAAGAACGGCTCGACCGTCGCGGTGGACGACTACCCCGCCTCGGAGGAGACCAGCCCCGCCGACCCCTGGGACTGGGGGTCGATGGATCTGGCCGACGTGCTGGCCCGGTGGGGAGCCGCGGTGCCCGCAGAGCGGGTGCACGTGCTGACCCTGCCCAAGCCCTCCGAGCCGCGCGAGGCGCTCTGGGCGCGCTTCGCCGACCTGCTCGGCCTGCCCCCCGACTGCTGCGACCTCGGCGGCTCCACGGCCAACGAGTCGTTGGGAGTCGTCGAGGTGGAGCTGCTCCGGCGGGTCAACGCGGAGCTGACCGGCTTCCGCAGCGCCTTCGACCGGGGGGTGTGGATCCGCGGCTACCTCGCCCAGGAGACCCTGGTGCCGCGCGCGGGGGAGAAGTTCTGGCCCTCGGTCGAGCGCATCGAGGAGCTGCGGGCCCGCGGGGAGGCCGCGGTGGCCTTCGTGGCCGAGCAGGGCTTCGACGTGATCGGCGATCTCGAGGACCTGCGTACGCCGCAGGACCTCCCGGCACGACGCCATCCGTCCTCGGTGACCGACGCGGAGATGCTGGCCGCAGCCACGACGACGATCGGGTCGATGCTCACCGACGTGCGCCGGCTGACCGGGCAGCACCGGGGCCGTGGGGGAGCCGGACGGCGAGACCGGACCGCCGCCAACGACGCTCCGTCGGCGCGCGACGGCCGGGTCGGACCCGCCGCGAGAGTCGGTGTGAGAAAGGCCGCACGCACCGCGCGCGGACTGTGGCGCCGTTCACAGCATCGGCTGCCGCGCCGAGGCGATACTGGCCAGTAGCCCCGTCCTCGGGGCGCTCCGCCGCACCCGAACCGGGAAGGACCGTGCCTGATGGGCCGTCTGTGCCAGACCGAAGGCCTCACCGATCTCCAGGAGGAGATCCTCAAGGCGGTCCGGGTGTTCGTCGAGCAGAAGATCCTCCCGGTCGCCACCGAGCTCGAGCACGCCGACGAGTACCCCACCGAGATCGTCGAGGGGCTCAAGGAGCTCGGGCTGTTCGGCCTGATGATCCCCGAGGAGCACGGCGGCCTGGGTGAGTCCCTGTTGACCTACGCCTTGGCCGTGGAGGAGATCGCCCGGGGCTGGATGAGCGTCTCGGGGATCATCAACACCCACTTCATCGTGGCCTGGATGCTGCTCCAGCACGGCACGCAGGAGCAGAAGCAGCGGTACCTGCCCCGGATGGCCACCGGGGAGGTCCGCGGGGCGTTCTCAATGTCCGAGCCGGGGTGTGGCTCGGACGTGTCGGCGATCCGGACCAAGGCCGTGCGCGGCGAGGACGGCGACTACACGATCACCGGCCAGAAGATGTGGCTGACCAACGGCGGGTCGGCCAACCTCGTGGCCGTGCTGGTCAAGACCGACGAGGGCGGCGCCACGCCGTACAAGAACATGACCACGTTCCTGGTGGAGAAGGAGTCCGGCTTCGGCGAGACCGCCCAGGGCGTGATTGTGCCGGGCAAGATCGAGAAGATGGGCTACAAGGGCGTCGACACCACCGAGCTGGTCTTCGAGCGCCACCGGATCTCGGCCGACCAGGTGCTCGGCGGCACCCCGGGGCAGGGCTTCTACCAGATGATGGACGGCGTCGAGGTCGGCCGGGTCAACGTCGC
>JBBPYL010000130.1:0-16199 GCA_038199935.1 Propionibacteriales bacterium
ACCCGGGGGTGGACCCGCGGGAACGACGAGGTGACCGGAGGTCACGGTGGACGGCAACGACCCGAAGGCCCCACGGTTCGACCTCGTCGTGCTCGGAGCCGGCAGCGGCGGGTACGCTTGCGCCCTGCGTGCGGCCCAGCTCGGTCTCCGGGTCGCCCTGGTCGAGAAGGGCAAGCTCGGGGGCACCTGCCTGCACCTCGGCTGCATCCCCACCAAGGCTCTGCTGCACGCGGCCGAGGTCGCCGACGCGGTCCGCGACTCGGCGCAGTTCGGGGTCACCGCGACCCTGGAGGGCGTGGACATGGGCGGGGTCACGAAGTACAAGGACGGCGTCGTGACCCGCCTGTTCCGCGGGCTCACCGGCCTGATCGCCTCGCGCGGGATCACCGTGGTCGAGGGCGAGGGGCGATTGGTGGCGCCGGACACTGTCGAGGTCGACGGGCAGCGCTACCTCGGCGACCACGTCGTGCTGGCCAGCGGCTCCTTCGCGCGCAGCCTTCCCGGGCTCGAGATCGACGGACGCCGGGTGCTCACCTCAGACCACGCCCTGGGTCTGGACCACGTGCCCGCCTCCGTCGTTGTCCTCGGGGGCGGGGTGATCGGCTGCGAGTTCGCCAGCGTGTGGCGCTCCTTCGGCGCTGAGGTCACCATCCTCGAGGCCTTGCCCCGGCTGGTCGCCGCGGAGGACGAGGCCGTCTCGGCGGCGCTGGCCAAGGCGTTCGCCAAGCGGGGCATCGACGTCCGCACCGGCACGGCCTTCTCGTCGGTTGAGTCCGGGGAGGACGGCGTCGTCGTCCACCTCGACGACGGCAGCACCGTGGACGCCGAGCTGATGCTGGTCGCCGTCGGGCGCGGCCCGAGCACAGGCGGCCTCGGGTACGACGAGGTGGGCGTACGGCTCGACGGCGGCTTCGTGGCCGTCGACGAGCACCTGCGGACCAGCGTCGAGGGTGTCTACGCGGTCGGCGACATCGTCCGTGGCCTCCAGCTGGCGCACCGGGGCTTCGCCCAGGGCATCTTCGTGGCCGAGGAGATCGCTGGGCTCGAACCGGCCCCCATCGACGAGTCCGGCATCCCGCGAGTGACTTACTCCGATCCCGAGGCGGCGTCGGTTGGGCTCACCGAGGCGGCCGCCCGCGAGAAGTACGGCGAGGACGAGGTGCAGGTCCTGACCTACGACCTTGCGGGCAACGGCAAGAGCCAGATCCTGCGCACGGTCGGCTTCGTCAAGCTGGTCCGGCGTACCGACGGGCCCGTGGTCGGGGTACATGTGGTGGGCGCCCGCGCCGGGGAGCTGATCGGCGAGGCCCAGCTGATCTACGGCTGGGAAGCGCACCCCGAGGACGTCGCCCCGCTCGTGCACGCCCACCCCACCCAGAACGAGGCTCTCGGCGAGGCCCATCTCGCACTGGCCGGCAAGCCTCTGCACTCCCACTCATAGACTCACCCCCTCACCGCAGCGAAGAACCCAAGGAGCGAAGGAACGCAATGGCGACCTCAGTGAACCTCCCCGCACTCGGCGAATCCGTCACCGAAGGCACCGTCACCCGCTGGCTCAAGCAGCCCGGTGACCAAGTAGCCGTGGACGAGCCGTTGCTCGAGGTCTCCACCGACAAGGTCGACACCGAGATCCCCTCTCCCGTCGCCGGGGTGCTCAAGGAGATCAAGGTCGACGAGGACGAGACCGTCGAGGTCGGCGCCGAGCTGTGCACCATCGGTGAGGAGGGTGACGACTCCGGTGACTCCGGTGACTCCGGTGACTCCGGTGACTCCGGTGACTCCAGCGACGCCGAGAGCGGTCAGGACGAGGCCCCCAGCGACGAGGAGCAGGACGCGCAGTCCGCCGAGGCCGCTCCGGCTGCCGACGACAGTGAGAACTCCGACGAGCCGTCGGCCAAGACCGAGACCGAGACCGACCCGCCGTCGGCGACCACCGAGGAGTCGCCCTCCTCGGCCGAGACGCCGAAGGGCTCCGCGGACACCAAGCCGGAGTCCGACTCCTCCGCGGCCGACGGGTCGCAGGGGTCCGGCACGCCGGTTACCCTCCCCGCGCTGGGCGAGTCGGTGACCGAGGGAACCGTGACCCGCTGGTTGAAGAAGGTCGGCGACGAGGTCGCCGTGGACGAGCCGCTGCTGGAGGTCTCCACCGACAAGGTCGACACCGAGATTCCCTCGCCGGTCGCCGGCACGCTCCAGGAGATCAAGGTCGACGAGGACGAGACCGTCGAGGTCGGCGCCGAGCTGGCCATCATCGGCTCCGGGTCGTCCTCCGAGTCCCAGCCGGAGCCGGAGCCGGAGCCGGAGCCGGAGCCCGAGCCCGAGCCGGAGCCCGAGCCCGAGCCCGAGCCCGAGCCCGAGCCGGAACCCGAGGCCGAGCCCGAGGGCGCCTCCGACGAGAAGCCCGACGCCGAGAAGCCCGCGGCCAAGAAGGCACCGGAGCCGACCAAGGCCCAGTCCGCTCAGCCGGAGAAGGAGTCCGCACCGCCGGAGGTGAAGGCCGAGTCGTCCGAGGGGTCCGCAGGCTCCGGGGCGTACGCCACACCGCTGGTGCGCAAGATGGCCGCCGAACACGGCGTCGACCTGGAGTCGGTCAACGGCACCGGAGTCGGCGGCCGGATCCGCAAGCAGGACGTCCTGGACGCGGCCAAGGCCGCCGAGGAGGCAGCCAAGGCCACAGCGGAGCCCGCTCCCAGCCAGGAGAAGCAGGCGACGTCGACCGAGAAGTCCCCCACCTCGGGCGGCGGTGACCAGAAGGCGAGCGCGCTGCGCGGTACGACGGCGCCGATGAGCCGGCTGCGCAAGGTGATCGCCAAGCGGATGGTCGAGTCGCTGCAGACCAGCGCGCAGCTGACCACGGTCGTCGAGGTCGACGTCACCTCCATCTCGCGGATGCGGGACGCGGCCAAGGCCGACTTCCTCTCCCGGGAAGGCGTGAAGCTCTCATACATGCCCTTCTTCGCCAAGGCCTGCGTGGACGCGCTCAAGGAGCACCCCTCGCTCAACGCCACCCTCGACACCGAGAAGGGCGAGGTGACCTACTTCGACCGGGAGAACGTCGCCATCGCGGTGGACACCGAGAAGGGTCTGCTGACCCCGGTGATCAAGGACGCCGGTGACCTCTCGATCGCCGGGCTGGCCCGCAAGATCGCTGACGTGGCCGAGCGGACCCGGACGAACAAGATCGGTCCCGACGAGCTGTCAGGAGGCACCTTCACCTTGACCAACACCGGCAGCCGCGGGGCGCTGTTCGACACCCCGATCATCAACCAGCCCCAGGTCGCCATCCTGGGCACCGGCTCGGTGGTCAAGCGGGCCGTGGTCATCGACGACGCCAACCTCGGCGAGACGATCGCGGTGCGCCGGATGCTCTACCTCGCTCTGACCTACGACCACCGGCTGGTGGACGGCGCCGACGCGGCCCGCTTCCTCTCCGACGTCAAGGCCCGACTCGAGGGCGCGCAGTTCGAGGTGTGAGCCGGCCTGAGTAGGACCCGGCCGACGAGGTAGGCCCGCCGCGGGTCCGCAGGCCTACCTCCTCGCCCGTAGGCTCAGGGCATGAAGCTCGTGCTCGCCGGTGCCTCCGGCTTCCTGGGAACCGCCTGGCGTGACCACCTGGCCCAGGAGGGCCACGAGGTGGTCCGTCTGGTCCGCGGAGAACCGATGTCGGCCAGCGAGTCTCGATGGGACCCCTACGCCGGAGAGGTCGACGACGCGGTCATCGACGGTGCCGACGTCGTGGGGTGCCTCTCCGGGGCCCCCCTGGTGCACGTGCCGTGGACCGAGAGCTACAAGAAGACCTTCACCGACAGCCGGGTCCTGACCACCCGGACGCTGGCCGAGGCCATCGCACGCTCCGAGCGCAAGCCTGCCCTCCTGGCGCAGAACGGCATCGCCGGCTATGGCGACCATGGCAGCACGCTGATGGGCGAGGACGCCGACTTCGACGCGCCGACCTTCATGGGCCAGGTGACCCGAGAGTGGACCGAGGCCACGATGCCCGCCCAGGGGGCGGGCGCCCGCGTGGTGACCATGCGGACCGGAATCGTCATCGGCGCCGGCGGCGGCGCGTTCGCTCCCCTCTCCCGGCTCTTCAAGCTCGGGCTCGGCGGTCCGGTCGGTGACGGCCAGCAGTACTTCTCCACCATCTCCGCGCTGGACTGGGTCCGCGCCGCGACCTACCTGGCCGGCAGCGACGACGCCCGCGGGCCCTACAACCTGGTCGGCCCGACCCCGCTGACCAACGGCGAGTTCTCCAAGACGCTCGCGCGGCTGGTCTCACGGCCCGCCGTGGTCCGCGCCCCCGCCTTCGCGGTCAAGCTGGCCCTGCGCGACGTCTCCAGCGAGCTCCTGGGCTCCGAGCGGGTCGTCCCGCGACGGCTGGAGGACGAGGGCTTCCTCTTCGAGCACCGGACCCAGGAGGCGATCATCGCCGCCGCGCTAGGGCGTCAGGGCGACTGACCCGCCTCTGAGGTCTCCGTTCGGTCGAGACGGCGCGCACCTCGACCACCCGCCAGCGGCCGGCCCGTCTCAGCCAGCGCACGGCCCGCGTCGACGCGGCGTCCCGCGGCAGCAGGTGAGGACGACCCTGCGTGCCGACCACCACCGCCCGCGCCACCCGGTCGGTCACCCGCACCAGACGCTCGGCGGGGTGCCACCGGAGGACCGCGACGGACAGGACCTGTACCCGCAGGCTCCTCAGCCGGACGCCACGGTCGCGGTAGTCCCGCAGGACTCGCAGGTCCGGTCCGGCCGCGCCGTCGGCGTAGAGCGCTCGCAGGCGGCGCAGCGAGCCGCTCGTGTACGCCCGCGACCGCGCGGCGTGCCAGCGGGTGACCATCTGCCCCGCCGCTCCGACTCGGGTCGGGCGTGCATCCGCTGTCTCCGCGGCCGAGCCGCGGGCAGGGACGCCCGCCGGTCCCGCCGGTGCCGCCGGTGCCGCCGCTGTGGTGGGGACCGGTGGGCCAGGACCCGGCGCCGGTCGGGCTGCGGCCGCGGGGGGCGGCGCGGGCACCCGCTCCAGGCCCGGCCAGGTGAGACCCAGGACGGCGGTCGCCGTCACGGTCAGCACCACCCCGAGGACGGTGACCGGTCGCCGACGCGCGGGGGCGCGTCCCTCCCGGCGGCGGACGTGACGACCCATCGCTCCACTGTGGCCGATCTCGACGGTGAGCGTCGCCGCTCGTCCACAGGCCCAGGCTCGGGGATCCGGGCTCGGGGATCCGGGCTCGGGGCTCGGGGCTCGGGGCTCGGGGCTCGGGGCTCGGGGCTCGGGGCTCGGAGCCGCGAGGTCAGCGCGTGGTGTCGTCCGCTCCGGGCTCGGCGTCCAGGGCCACGCCCTTGGCGTGCCGGCCGCCACCGACCTGCGCCATCGCCGCCGTCTCCGACCCCGCGTCGTCGTCGGTGCGCGCCAGCGTCGAGGGCCACCAGATCTTCGGCCCGATGTCGTAGGTCAGCGCCGGGACCAGCAACGAGCGGACCACCAGGGTGTCCAGCAGCACGCCGAAGGAGACGATGAAGGCGATCTGGGCCAGGAACAGCAGCGGCACCACCCCGAGCGCGGCGAAGGTCGCGGCGAGCACGACGCCGGCCGAGGTGATCACCCCGCCGGTGACCGAGAGCCCCTTGAGAATGCCGGGATGGGTGCCCTGCTTCAGTGACTCCTCGCGCACCCGGGTCATCAGGAAGATCGAGTAGTCGATGCCCAGCGCGACCAGGAAGACGAAGCCGATGAGCACCGTCGAGGGATCGGAGGCCGGGAAGTTGAAGACGTGGTTGAACAGCAGCGCACTGATCCCCATCGTGGCGCCGAAGGACAGCACGTTGGCCAGCAGGAGCAGGGCCGGGGCCGCCAGCGAGCGCAGCAGCAGAGCGAGGACGACGAAGATCACCAGCAGGATGGCCGGGATGACCTTGGCCCGGTCGGCGTCCGTGGTGTCGCGGGTGTCGAGCTGGATGGCGGTCGAGCCGCCGACCAGGACGTCGTCGCCCACCGTGTCGAGATCGGTCCGCAGCTCGCGCAGCGTCGCGGTGGCCTCCGCGGAGTCGGCGGGCCCGTTCAGGGTGGCGAAGACGGCCACGTCCCCGTCGACCACCTTCGGCTCCGGCGGGCCGCCACCGGTGGGCGGGCCGGCTGGGAGGTAGTTGACGCCACCTTGGGCCACCCCGTCGTGCGTGGAGAGCAGCTCGATCGTGGCGCGCAGGTCCTCCTCGGGGGCGAGGATGATGGCTGGGCTGGCCGCGTCGGCCTTGAAGTGCGCGTCCAGGACGTCCTGGGCCTCCTTGGAGTCCACCTTGGTCAAGAACAGCTCGGTCTGCGGTACCGGGTCCTCGTTGAGCGTGGGCAGGAAGGCGGCGAAGGCGGCGAGCACCACGAAGGTACCCACCCACACCATCCGCGAGCGGCGTCCGACCAGCCGGGCCACCCCGCCCCAGACGCCCTTCGCGTCCGGGTGCTCGGAGCCGTAGCGTGGCACGAACGGCCAGTACGCGTACCGTCCGAGCAGGACCAACGCCGCGGGGACGAGCGTCAGCGCAGCCAACATCGCGCCGGCGATGCCGATCGCGCCCACCGGACCCAGGCCCCGCAGGCTGGACAGGTCGGAGAGCAGGAGGCAGAGCAGGCCGAGGATGACCGTGGTGCCCGAGGCGGCGATCGGCTCGAGGGCGTTGCGGTAGGCGTGGCGCATCGCGTCGTACTTCGACTCGGTGTCGCGCAGCTCCTCGCGGAAGCGGGCCACCAGGAGCAGGGCGTAGTCCGTCGCCGCCCCGATGGCCAGGATGAACAGGATGCCCTGACTCTGCCCGTTGAGGTCGAGCACGCCGTTGCTGGCCAGCCCGAAGATCGCCGCCGAGGCGACGCCGAGCGAGAGCACCGCGGAGAACAGCACCACGAAGGGCAGGATCGGCGAGCGGTAGACCAGCAGCAGGATGACCAGCACGGCGATCCCGGCCACCAGCAGGAGAATTCCGTCGATCGCCCCGAAGGCCTTGATGAAGTCGCCGAGCACGCCACCCTGCCCACCCACGAGGACCGTCAGCCCGGCGGGCGGGTCGGCCAGCACCTCACGCATGTCGGCGATCGCGGCCTGGATCTCCTCCCCGTCCGTGGCCACCACCGGGACCACCACCTGCGCCGCCTCCCCGTCGTCGGAGACGACGGGCGGCTCGATGCCGGCGGCGTCGACGAACTCCACGTCGGCCAGCGACGCCGAGTAGTCCTTGATCGCCGCGGTGTCGGCGTCGGTCAGGCCGCCGGCGCGCTCGAAGACGACGGTGGCCGGCAGACTCTCCTGACCGGTGAACCGGACGAACTCCTGCAGCACCGTCGTCGACTCCGCGCTCTGCGGCAGGAAGTTGGCGTTGTCGTTCTCCTGCACCTCGGCCAGTCGACCGGCGAACGAGCCGAGTGGACCTCCGACCAGGAGCCAGAGCAGCAGGACGAGCAGGGGCAGGATCCAGCGCCGGGAGCGGGCGGACGAGCTCATCGGGGGGCCTTTCGAACGGGGACCGGACGGGCACGCGGGTCCATGCTCCCGCATCGGCGCCGGGGGTGCGACCTCGGACCCCGCGTAGGCTCGCCGTGTGAGCGAGATCGAGTTCCGCACGGTGGGCTTTGGTGACGAGGCGGTGGAGTACGGCGCCGCCTGGGACCTCCAGCGCGAGGTGCACGCCGGGGTCGTGGACGGGGGCGGCGACACCGTGCTCTTCCTCGAGCACCCGCCGGTCTACACCGCGGGCAAGCGGACCGAGCCGCACGAGCGCCCCCAGGTGGCCGGAGCCCCCGTCGTCGACGTCGACCGCGGCGGGAAGATCACCTTCCACGGGCCCGGGCAGCTGGTCGGGTACCCGATCGTGCGCCTGCCGGACCAGGTCTTCGTCGTGGACTACGTACGACGTCTCGAGGAAGCGCTCATCGGCGCCTGCACCGACCTCGGGCTGGCGACCGCCCGGGTACCTGGTCGCAGCGGCGCCTGGCTGCGGGCCGACGCGACCGGACCGGAGCGCAAGATCGCCGCGATCGGCATCCGGGTCGCCCGCGGCGTCACCATGCACGGGTTTGCGCTGAACTGCGACGTGGACCTCGGCTGGTACGACACCTTCGTGCCCTGCGGCATCGCCGACGCCGGGGTGACCTCACTCAGCCGGGAGCTGGGCCGCGAGGTCACGGTGACCGAGGTGGCTCCGCTGATGGAGGCCAGGCTGCGCGAGATCCTGGCCTGGGGGCCGTACACCCGGACCCCGGACTACGAGGCACGACCCGAGCCCGGCCGCGCCCCCCGACCATCGGTGGACCAGACCGCGCCGGACACGCGGCGCGTCCCCGTGCTCAATCCCCGCGCCTGATCCTGCGCCGGGTCACGATGACCCGGAGGAGATCACGGGGGATCCATGAGCACACCAGTCATTGAGGCCGTCGGCCTGCGCAAAGAGTTCCGCACCCGCCGGGGGCGGCACATCGTCGCTGTCCACGACCTGGACCTCAGCGTCCCGGCCGGAGGCGTGCACGGGTTCCTGGGCCCGAACGGGTCGGGCAAGACCACCACCATCCGGATGCTGCTGGGCCTGGCCCGGGCGAGCAAGGGCGAGATGCGGCTCTTCGGCGAGCCGGTCCCGCGTCGGCTCCCCGCGGTGATGAACCGGATCGGCGCGGTGGTCGAGCAACCCAAGTTCACCCCCACCTTCACCGGCCGCAAGAACCTGCTGCTGCTCTCCCGGTCGATCGGCGCCTCCACGACCAGCGTCGACGCGGCCCTCGAGCGGGTCGGACTCTCCGGTCGGGACAAGGATCGGTTCAAGGGCTACTCACTGGGGATGAAGCAGCGGCTGGCCATCGCCGCGACCCTGGTCAAGAACCCCGACCTGCTGATTCTCGACGAGCCGACCAACGGGCTGGACCCGGCCGGCATCCGGGACATCCGCACCACGATCCGCGAGCTCGGCGAGAGCGGCGTGACGGTGCTGCTGAGCTCGCACATCCTGGCCGAGGTCCAGCAGGTCTGCGAGTCGGTCTCCATCATCGGCAACGGTCGTCTGCTGGCCTCCGGCTCGGTGCGCGACCTGGTGGGCGGAAGCACGACGTCGGCCTCCCGCGTCGTGGTCGACGCGCCGGACCGCGCCACCGAGCACCTGCGCGCGGCCGGCTTCACGGTCGCCGAGGACGACGGGGCGCTGCGGGTGGAGGGCGCCCCGGCCCCCGAGGAGATCACCCGGCTGTTGGCCGAGCACGACCTCTTCGTCTCCGAGCTCAGCCCGGTGCGCCGGGACCTCGAGTCGGTCTTCCTCCAGCTCACCAAGAGCGACACCCTCGGAACGACGGAGGAGCCGGAGTGAGACTCCTCCTGGTCGAGCTGTCCCGACTGCGCTCGCGTCGCGCCGTGGTCCTGATGCTGCTCGCTGCCTTCCTGCTCACGGCCTTCCTGGCCGGGTCCCGGATCTACGAGACCCGGCCGGTCAGCGCCGCCGACCGCGCCTCGGCCCAGGCCCAGGCCGATGCCGAGGCCCAGCAGCCCGGCTACCAGCGCGACGTGGCCCGCTGCGAGAAGCGCCCGCAGCGCTACCTGGGCCGCCAAGGTGTGGCGGCGGACTGCGAAGAGATGCTGCTCCCCCAGGCCGAGTGGTACCTCTACCGCACCGACCTCTCCGTGGCCGCGGAGCGGCAGAACACGGGGTTGGCCGTCGCCTTCCTGGCCGTCGCGGTCACCCTGGTCGCCGGCGCGACCTTCGCCGGCGCTGACTGGTCCTCGGGGTCGATGAGCAACCAGCTCCTCTTCGAGCCTCGCCGGTCCCGGGTCTGGCTGGCCAAGGCCGGCGCGGTCGCCCTGGCCGCCTTCCTCGTCACCGCGGTGGTGCTCTCCTTGTTCTGGCTGACGCTCTACCTCGCAGCCGCCTCCCGGGGCATCCCCACCGGGGCGACGGTCCAGGTCGACCTGCGGTGGACGATCGCCCGGACGGCTCTCCTGGCCGCCCTCGCGGCGCTGGGGTCCTACGCCCTGACCATGCTGCTGCGGCACACCGTGGGCACGCTCGCGATGGTCTTCGGCTACGCCGTGGTGGGCCAGGCCGTGGTCGCGGCCATCCCGGTCGAGGGGACGGGCCGCTGGGCGCTGGGCAACAACGTGATCGCCTGGATCCGCGACGGCACCCGGTACTACGACCCCAGCCTCGTGTGCAGGCCGGGGTCGGGGAAGTGCGTGCAGTACGGCCGGCTCAGCTTCGAGCAGGGCGCGGTCTACCTGGGCGCCACGGTGCTCGTCGTCGTCCTCCTCTCACTGCTGCTCTTCCGCCGCCGAGACATCCCCTGAGTCGTCCCGGAGCCCCTCCACGGCCGATTGGGCGTGCGGAGCCTGCGGCGTACAGTGAGCGGGTGACGACCGCACCCAGCCAGCCCTCGTCGGCCCCCGTCCCGGGGGGCCGCAAGCTCCTCCGCCTGGAGGTCCGCAACGCCGAGACACCCATCGAGCGCAAGCCGGAATGGATCAAGACGCGCGCCAAGATGGGCCCGGAATACAACGAGCTGATGAAGCTGGTGAAGTCCGAGGGACTGCACACGGTGTGCCAGGAGGCGGGCTGCCCCAACATCTTCGAGTGCTGGGAGGACCGCGAGGCGACCTTCCTCATCGGCGGCGACCAGTGCACCCGCCGGTGCGACTTCTGCCAGATCGACACCGGCAAGCCCGAGCCGCTGGACCGCGACGAGCCCCGTCGGGTCGCGGAGAGCGTGCAGAAGATGGGCCTGCGCTACGCCACGATCACCGGGGTCGCCCGCGACGACCTGCCCGACGGCGGGGCGTGGCTGTACGCCGAGACCGTCCGCGTCATCCACGAGTTGAACCCGGACACCGGGGTGGAGAACCTCATCCCGGACTTCAACGGCAAGCCCGACCAGCTCGCCGAGGTCTTCGAGTCACGTCCCGAGGTGCTCGCGCACAACGTCGAGACGGTCCCCCGGATCTTCAAGCGGATCCGGCCCGCGTTCCGCTACGACCGGTCGTTGGAGGTGATCACCGCCGCCCGCGACTTCGGGCTGGTGACCAAGTCCAACCTGATCCTGGGCATGGGCGAGACCCGCGAGGAGGTCTCCCAGGCCCTGCGCGACCTGCACGGCGCCGGGTGCGAGCTGATCACCATCACCCAGTACCTGCGCCCCTCGGCCCGGCACCACCCGGTCGAGCGGTGGGTCAAGCCCGAGGAGTTTGTCGAGCTCAAGGACGAGGCGGACGAGATCGGCTTCTCCGGCGTGATGTCGGGGCCGCTGGTGCGCTCGTCGTACCGGGCCGGGCGTCTCTACCAGCAGGCGATCGAGCAGCGCGGCGCGGCCGCCACCCGGGAGCCGGTCGCCGCGGTCTGATCACGGCTCCGCGTCTGGGACAATCCCCGTGCCGGACAGTCCAGAACCACAGAAGCAGAGGCACGCACCGCATGGCCAAGACCGAGAAGCCCGCCAAGCCCGAGAAGCCGAAGAAGCCGAAGAAGCAGGGCCGGTTCAAGCAGCTCGCCGCCAGTTACACGATGACCAAGAAGGCCGATCCCAAGATCGGTCTGATCCTGGCGGGGACCTTCGTCCTCACCACGTTGGTCGCGCTGGGGCTGCTGGCGCTGGTGCCGCCGCCGTGGTGGACCCTCGACATCGTCACCTCCATGATGGTCGGCGTCCTGGGCGTGCTGATCGTGTTCGGGCGCCGCGCCCAGACCTCGGCCTACGCCCAGATCGAAGGCCAGCCCGGAGCCGCCGCGGCCGCGCTGGGCATGCTGCGCAAGGGCTGGAAGGTCGAGCCGGCCATCGCCTTCAACCGCAACCAGGACATCGTCCACCGGGTGGTCGGCCCCCCCGGCATCGTCCTGGTCGGCGAGGGCAGTGCGACCCGGCTCAAGACCCTGCTGTCGACCGAGCGGCGCAAGCACGAGCGGGTCACCTCCGAGACGCCGATCCACGAGGTCATCTGCGGCGACCCCAAGGCCCACCCCGAGGCGGTCCCGGTCAGCAAGCTGAACCGGCACGTGACCAAGCTGGGCCGGAAGGTGAAGCCGGCCGAGATGACCGACGTGCTCGCCCGGCTCAAGGCCCTGGACTCCACCCGGTCGGCGGTGCCGCTGCCGAAGGGTCCGTTGCCGACGAGCATGAAGGGGTCCCGCCAGAACATGCGCGGGCGCTGAGGGGTCGGCGCGCACCCGCAGACCCATCCTGACCATCCTCGGGGACGAACACCTGCCATGACCGACGACCGCCTCATCGACGTGGACGAGCGCCTGCGCGCCGCCGTGGTCGGTGGTGGCATCTCCGGCCTCACCGCGGCGTACCTGCTCTCCGCGACGTACCACGTGACCCTCTTCGAGTCCGAGGACCGGCTCGGCGGCCACGCCCACACCCACGACGTCGAGACCTCAGGCGGGACCGTCCCGGTCGACTCCGGCTTCATCGTGCTCAACGACCGCACCTATCCCCTGGTGCGCCGGCTCTTCGGCGAGCTTGGGGTCGAGACCCGTCCCACCGAGATGAGCATGAGCGTCTCCTGCCACGGGTGCGGGCTGAGCTACAAGGGCGGGGTGAAGGCCAACGGCATCTTCGCCCAGCGCAGAAGGCTCCTCGACCCGACGTTCTGGCGCTTCCTGCTGACCATCCGCCGCTTCCAGAAGCAGGCGCTGGCGCTGCTGGAGGACACCGACCCCACTGACGCCGAACAGGCGGCACTGACCTATGGCGAGTTCCTCGAGCGGGGCGGCTACCGCGAGCACTTCGTGCGGCACTACGCCCTGCCCGTGGTCTCCTGCGTGTGGTCGATGGGCTACACCGAGGCGATGGCCTATCCGGCGGCGTACCTGTTCGCTTTCCTGCGTCACCACGGCTTCCTCACCCTCGGCGACGCCCCGACCTGGCACACCGTCGTGGGAGGGTCACGCAGCTACGTCCGCGCCATCACCGACCGGCTCGACGTCGTCCACGTCGGCGACCCGGTCACCGCGATCAGCCGCAAGCCCGACACGGTAGAGATCGACACGGCCTCCGGTGCGCACCACAGCGTCGACAAGGTCGTCGTCGCCACCCACGCTGACACCGCCCTCGCGCTGCTCACCGATGCCGACGAGAGCGAGACCGCCCTGCTCGGCAGCTTCGGCTACTCCACGAACACGACGCTGCTGCACCGCGACGCCGGCTTCCTGCCCACCCATGAGCGGGCCCGGGCCAGCTGGAACTACCGGCTGGAGACCTGCGACATGGACACCGACCGGACCCGGGTCACCTACTGGATGAACAAGCTCCAGGGGCACCCCGAGAGCGACCCGCTGCTGGTCACGCTCAACCCCGAGCCAAACGCCCGTCCCGCCGACGTGGTCGCCGAGATGTCCTACCAGCACCCGACCTACACCGCGGCCTCGGTCGCCGCGCAGTCCGGGCTGGCCTCGCTCAACGACGAGCGGGTCGCGTTCGCCGGCGCCTACCACGGCTGGGGCTTCCACGAGGACGGCTGCCGCTCCGGGGTGGCCGCCGCGCAGGCGCTGGGCGCACGCTGGTGAGCGCGGTCCCGCCGCTGCCCCAGGTGCCGGCGCGGGTGCGCGCCGAGGTCACCCACGGTCGCAGCCACCCCTTCAGTTACGGCTTCCGACACGGTACGACGATGTGGCTGGTCGACGCAGCCAAGCCCGAGGCCGCCTTCCCCCGCTGGCTGCGCGGGCTCGCCTCGCTGCGCGCGGAGGACCACTTCGCCGAGAGCGACCCTCGGCCGCTGCTGGAGAAGGTGCGCGGCTTCCTCGCCGCCCAGGAGGTTCCGTGGTCGGCGTACCGCGTCCTGGTGCTGGCCAACGCGCGCTCCTTGGGCTACGTCTTCGACCCGCTGACGACGTACTTCTGCTTCGACGCCGAGGGGCGCCTCGAAGGCGTGCTGGCCGAGGTGCACAACACCTACGGCGAGCGACACTGCTACCCCCTCGAGGTCGCCGACGGCTCCGCGGCGGAGGTCGACAAGGAGTTCTACGTCTCGCCGTTCTTCGCCGTCGAGGGCCGCTACGACATCCGTACCCGCCTGACCGGCGACCTGGTCGCGGTGTCGATCTCGCTGACCCAGGGCGAGCGGACCGTGTTCACCGCCGCGGTGCACGGCGTGCTCGAGCCGGCCACCCGGCGACGGACCGTGCTCGCCGTTGCGCGTAACCCGATCCCCTCCCAGCGCGTCGCGGCGCTGATCCGCTGGCACGGCATCCGCCTGTGGCTGCGCCGGCTCCCCGTCGTCCCGCGACGTCCGCACCACGCGCCGAAAGGAATGGCCCGGCCATGACCACCTCGTTCGAGCCCATCTCCACCACCGCGACTACCGCGCTGGAGATCGCGCCCACCTACGGCGTCCGCGCCCAGATCGCCCGCACCGTCCTGGCCCGCATCCTGCGCCACGTACCGGTGACCGCGCGCCTGCGTGACGGCGAGGTCTTCGGCGCCCCGGTGGAGACCGGCCTGCCGGTCATCGACGTGCACCAGCCTCAGGCCTTCTTCGCCCGGCTCGCGCGGAGCCCGATGATCGGCCTGGGCGAGTCCTACATGGCCGCCGAGTGGAGTGCCGCGCCGCACACCGACCTTGCCGACGCCCTCGCCCCCTTCGCCGAGCGGCTCACCCACCTGATCAAGCCCACGTTCTACAAGCTGCGGCACACCGTGCTTCCCCGCGGGCTGAACCCGGAGAACACCAGGGACGGCGCCCAGAAGAACATCGAGGCGCACTACGACCTGTCGAACGAGATGTTCGCCTCGTTCCTCGACCCGTCGCTGTCGTACTCCTCGGCGCTCTTCGGCGACCTCGAGGTGACACCGGCGGCCGCCGACCTCGAGCCCGCCCAGCTGGCCAAGGTCGACGCCATCCTCGACGAGGCGGGCGTCACCGCGGGCAGCCGGCTGCTCGAGATCGGCACTGGCTGGGGGACCCTGGCCATCCGGGCCGCGGGGCGCGGGGCGCAGGTGACCACGCTGACGATCTCCCGCGAGCAGGCCGCGCTGGCCCAGGCCCGCGTCGACGCCGCGGGGATGACCGACCGGGTGGAGATCGCGCTGCGCGACTACCGCGACCAGACCGGACAGTTCGACGCGGTGGTCAGCGTGGAGATGATCGAGGCCGTCGGCGAGAAGTACTGGCCGACGTACTTCTCCACCATCGACTCCCTGCTCGCCCCCGGCGGCAAGGTCGCGATCCAGGCCATCCTCATGCAGCACGACCGGATGCTGGCCACCCGGGACACCTACACCTGGATCCACAAGTACATCTTCCCCGGCGGCCTGCTGCCCTCGGTCCGGGCGATCGAGGACACCCTATCCGCGCACACCGGGCTGAGCGTCACCCGGGTACGGCCGATGGGTCAGCACTACGCGCACACCCTGAGGCTGTGGCGTGAGCAGTTCCTCGGACGCTGGCACGAGGTGGCCGAGCTCGGCTTCGACGAGACCTTCCGGCGGATGTGGGAGTTCTACCTGGCCTACTGCGAGGCCGGCTTCCGCACCGGCTACATCGACGTGGCGCAGATCCGGATGGAGCGGCTCGGCGACGCGGCCTAAGGTTCGCCTCAGGCTGACCGCGTGGCTCGCGTGGTCGTGCCGACGTACGGCTCAGCGGCGAAGCGTGATCGTGCGGACGACCAGGTCGTGCAGCCCGCGATTGTCGGCGTTGAAGATGAGCGGCGGCACCACCAGGCAGATCAGCAGCGAGCGCAGGAGCGCGTGCAGCAGCGTGACCGGTCCGTGGTCGACGCGTACGACGATCAGCCGTAGGGCGAGCTGACCGAAGGAGCCGCCGGCCAGGGCGGTGAGCACGGTGGCCTCGGCCCAGAAGACGCCGAGCGGCACCCAGGCTTCCCACCCGTTGTCCCACACCGCGGGGCCGACCAGCAGCGAGGCCACCAGCAGGCACGCGACCCAGTCCAGCCCTAGCGCAGCCATCCGGCGGGCCCAGGAAGCCACCGAGCCGGAGCCGTCGGCGGGCAGGCCCAGACGGGAGCCGGGGTACGCCGCCGCAGTCGTGTCGTCCACGTCCCCCAACCTACCCAGCGGCTCGCGGGCGCGAGTTCGCCCGGCGCCCCACGCTCCCCCGCCACTGTGGTGGCTGTGCGCGATTGTGGGTCTCCCACCGGCCAAGCCCCCCACCACTTCGGTGGCGGCGGTGGCGGCAGGCGTCCGCGGGACGGTCGGCGTTACACGAGCGAAACACACCGGTTACGGTCAAGAA
>JBBPYL010000131.1:0-35305 GCA_038199935.1 Propionibacteriales bacterium
CCACCGAGGGGATGCCGTGGATCCCGAAGATCTCCTTCATCAGCTCCTCGGCCAAGACACCGGCCTCGTGGGCGTGGACATGGGCGCCGACGAGGTAGCGGGAGTAGATGTCGATCATCACGTAGGCGTCGTAGTAGACCCCGCGACTCGGGCCGGGGAGCTTGGTGATGTCCCAGGTGTAGACCTGCCCGGGTCCGGTCGCGACCAGCTCCGGCACTGCCCGGGCCGGGTGACGGGCCAGCCGTCGCCGTTCGGTGACCTGACCGGCCTCGGCCAGGATCCGATACATGCTCGAGACCGAACAGAGGTACTGGCCGCGTTCGAGGAGCGTGGCGTAGACCTGCAACGGCGCCTGGTCGACGAACTCGACCGAGTCCAGAACCTGAAGGACCCGGGTCCGTTCGGCCAGGCTCAGCCGGTTCGCCGGCACCACCTTCCTGGGTGCCGGGTCGGCTCCGATACGCGGCTTGTCAGCCCGAGATGCGGTCGCCCGGGGGATCCCGGTCAACACAGCCGCCGTCCTCGTGGTGACCCCCGCGTCGGTGAGCTCGGCGTAGGTGGCCATCAGCGCTTCCTGCGCAGCCGCGGCGGCTGCTCGGTGTCCGCGCTCTCGGAGACCTGCTCCAAGAGCGCGTGTGCTTTTCCCATGATCTCCAGGGCCGTCTCGGTGGTGGCCAACCTCCGCTCACGGTCCGCGAGTTCGCGACGCAGCCGGCCGATCTCGGCCTGCTCCGCGCTGGGCCGTCCGACCCTCGCACCAGGCTTCTTGCCCTCAAGCACCCCGGCATCGCGCAGCCGGCGCCATTCGGAGATCAACGAGGAATACAGCCCCTCACGGCGCAGGTACGCGCCGCCCGCGGAGCGCTCGCACGCTGCCTCATAGGCGGCCAGGTGCTCGAGTTTCTGGGTCGGCGTGAAGGACCGTCGACGCGACGGACCCCCTGCACGAGGAGACAAAGACGAACCATCCATCCGACCATCATCGGTGAGGCGGATCGGGCTTGAAACAACTGAACTGGACACGTGAATCGATTCCTGGATCTCGCCCTGCGTCAGGCGGACTTGCTGTGAACCACTGGACTCAACTCACCCTGACACGCAGGGGCTCTGCGGAGGTTGGTCGTCTGAGGCAACGAAGAATTCGGCGACGAACAGTCGGTGTTCATGCGGGAGTGGGTGTGACTCAACGATCAGCGAGACGGGTTCTTCGCTGTCGTCTCCTCGTACGATTGGCAGCGTGATCGGAACGCCGATGAGGGCGTCACGGCCGTTGGTCATGTGCCGGGCGATGCCGGCGATGTGCGCTTGGTGGTACCTGGCAGGGATGATGCGAATGATCCGCCGCCCCACCAGATCCTCGGCTGCCGAGTAGCGCAAGAACGCGGCCGCTCCCGGACTCACCGCCATGATGACACCGACCTCATCGGTAGCGATCAGGGCGCGCTCTGACTCAGTGACCTGCCGGTCGTCCCAGTCCGTGCCCGTCTGGAAGCCCACTTGACGCGTCGCGTCCGTGTCCGGCGCCCACGGGTCGGGAAGGTGAGCACCTGCGCTCTGGCGGTGGACCTGTGTGCAGATCCAGTGACGCATCTCCTGAATCTCTGGCTGGGTGGGGGATACCAACAAGCTGCCGCTAGCTGCCAGGGCGGTCGCTTCTGCGAGCATGTCGTCGAGGGTTCGAAAGTGGGGCAACGATGCCCGGGGAAGGCGCAGAGAGACCCGCGGCGCGGAGACCCCGGGCTCGATGGCGCTGGCCATGATGGCCTCGGGGTCATCGAGGAGCTCGGGCGCTGGTACCTGCTCGTGGAGCAGATTCATGGCATCGCTGGCCTGCGCATGCCGTTCGAACGGTGCCTTGATCTCGTCGTCGAGGTCGACGAGCAGAAGTTCGCGAAGCAGCGCCGAGGCGTGCTCCTGCCACGCCTGGTGCATCAGCAGGGGGAAGTTCAGCAGGTCGACGACCACTGTGTCGTTGGTGGGCGCGATGACAACGCCGCTCGGGCCCGCTGCCCTAGCCGGAGGAGGGGTCTGAGGCCCTAGTTCGAACCACACTGCTTTCCTGGAGTCGTCGATATCGACTCCCCACCGGTCGGCCAATACATCGATGAGGCGAAGTCCACGCCCCGTGCCCGAGCTGGTGGAGTAGTGGCGCGGGGCCGGCGGGTGGCTGCTCTCATCAGAGACCTCGATACGAGCCCGGTCGGGGCTGGTGTTCACGCGCACCCCGATCACGCTTCCGACATGGACCAGAGCGTTGGTGACGAGTTCGCTGACCCCGAGCTGTGCATCATCAAGCCAAGTCTCGAGACCAGCCATGACCAGGGCCTCACCCACCAGTCGACGAGCGGCGCCGACACTCGAAGCGTGCGCCGGCAGCACAACGCTCGTCGATCGATCGGTCACCGCCACCAGGTCAGTGAACCGGAGAAAGCCGCGACCCGCCAGAAGACCGGCTGGTCCAACGTGAAGTACAGAGGACCCCACGCAACCATCGTGCCGGCGAGTGCCTTGAGAGGGGTCGGGTCAACCGACCCATCCCTGATCACCCGTGACCAGACACCCGACCCGTCGACCATCACCGACGTCAAGGCATGTCTCACACCGGTGAGACGTGGTGCCCGATGCCCGAATGTACCGGAGCGACTTGAACACCTGGTGCGCGTGTGCCGGGGTCATCGCTTCATGTCCTGCAGGGGATCGTTCCGGGAAAGGATCGGCATTGGAGAGGGGTGATCGAGGTGCGAACGGGCCCGGCGACGGTCGGCGGCGCGGCCGCTGCGAGGATGAGCGTATGAGATCCTGGTTCGCTACGGCTGGCGACACGATCCGGGCCGAGCTGTGGCCCATTCCCACCATCGCGGTGGTGGCAGCGTTGCTCCTCGGCGTGGGTCTGCCAGAGCTCGACGCGGCGGTCAGCGGTGACCTGGCGCCCGGGGTGAGTGGCTGGCTCTTCGGGGGTGACGCGGGCGCGGCTCGTACGTTGCTCGCGGCGATCGCCTCCTCGTTGATCACGGTGACCGCGCTGACCTTCTCGCTGACCGTGGTCACCTTGCAACTGGCCAGTAGCCAGTTCTCGCCCCGGCTGTTGCGAAGCTTCACTAGTGACCAGTTCGTCCAGGTCACGCTCGCGCTGTTCCTAGCGACGTTCACCTTCGCGTTGACCGTGCTCCGCACGGTGCGCAGCGCGGACGACGGGGGGCAAAGCGAGTTCGTCCCCAAGTTGGCGGTGACCGTGGCGTTCCTGCTCGCCATTGGCAGTGTGTTGGGGCTCGTGTTCTTCCTGGCCCATCTCACCGAGCTGATCCGGGTCGAGGCGATGGTGCGCAACGTCCATGCTGACGCTTCGAGCACGATGCAGGAGGTGCTCGGGGAGCGGGACCGTGCGCTCGGCGACCGGCCAACCATGTTGCCTCCACCGGTCGACGCGGTCCGGCTGCTCGTCCGCGGCGACGGTTTTGTGACTCGGATCAGGCAGCAGCGACTCCTGGCTGTGGTCGTGGACGAGGGCGTGGTGGTCAGGATTGACGTGCACCCGGGTAGGTACGTGGTCCGCGGCACCCCCCTGGGCACCGCGTGGCCGGTCGCGGGAGGAACGCTCGGTGAGGAGGCAGCCAGCCGGATCGGTGACCGGGTGGCCGGGTGCGTCCGGCTGGGCTTCGAGCGGACCAACTCCCAGGACGTGGGTTTCGGGCTGCGCCAACTAGCCGACGTGGCGAGCAAGGCTCTCTCCCCGGGCATCAACGACCCGACGACCGCGATCCACACGCTGGGCCACATCTCCTCGTTCTTGTGCGACCTAGCCGACCGTGACCTCGGCCCCGAGGTGCTGCGCGACGAAGATGACCGGGCGCGGGTGGAACTGGACCGGCCCGACCTGGCCAGCTACGTCGATCTGGGCCTCTCCCAGACGAGACGCTACGGCGCCCAGGACCCGCAGGTTATGGAACGTATCGGCCAGGTCCTGCTCGATCTCAGTCACCGGGTGGCTCCCGATCAGCGGCCGGTCGTGCGAGACCACCTTGAGCGGTTGCGCGCCACCATTGATGCCCAGCCCTTCGACTCCGCCGAGCGGACCGCGCTCGCGACTCTCGCTGACCGGATCGAGGCCGAACTGGGCACCCCACCCGCGTCGCAGACCAGCTTCTGAGTCGATCCCATGCCTGGCCCCCCGCACGTCAGGCTCGGCTGCGTTCGTCCAACGCAGGCCCCGAAGTCCAAGGGCGGCAGGCCATGGAGGTAGAACAGCGTCAGCACCTCCGCGACCTGCGGGAAGTTGGGACCACGCGGACAGGATCGCCTCGGCGAACCGCGGTCGGTCGCCGGTGACCGGGTCGGTGCGCTTGTCATTGACCCGCGGTGCCCGCGCCGGGATCGCGTCCGCAGCCGTGGTGAACTCACGGGGCTGGTGGGGGCTTGCGGACCGCCGGCCGAAGTCCCACCGCGTCGAGCTCGACGGCGAAGCCGCGACGTAGGCCGCGATCTCGGCCTGCAACGCCGCGGCCAGCATCTGCCGAGCAGGCGCGCTTCACGTGTTGGCGACTTGGGCGCCGCGGACCTGCACCACAATCGCGTCGAAGAAGATCGCCGCATAGAATTGCCGCATAGAGCGGATCGCCGCAGGCCGGGTGGGCCACGTCTGCATCTCCTCGAGGACCCTGTCGGTGATCCGGCTGATCGTCTCCTTCGACGCCGAGGCGTCGTAGTTCTGGTCGGAGTGGGCGTCGATCTCCCCCGTGGTCAGCCCGCGGGCATCGAGGGAGAGCACGATCTCGTCGACCTCGGTGAGGCGGCGTTGTCGCCTCTTCACGATGACTGGTTCGCACGTACCTTCGCGGCCAGGTCCCGTTGCGGACGTTGCCCGAGTCCCGGTCGCCAGGGGCACGGTTCTTCTCGTGTCCAAGGAGCTCGGCCATCGCCCCGTTCAGTGTCTGTCCATCACGGCACCTCCCCGCCGACTCAGTCGGCGGGTCGGGCAAGAACCACCGTGAGATCCACAGTCCCCAGGAACGTGCGGATCAGTGCTCAGCCACGAAGTTCTCCGTGGTCGTGGTCGTGGTCCTAGCGCGTGATTTTGGTGGGCATCGGTTCGAACGGGGGAGGTCTTTGGGTGTGTCGTCTACTGATGCGGCCAAGCGACGAACGCCAAGCCATATTCGTGGGACGCTGAGTGCTGGCCTGGTGACAGTCCGACCTGGTCGCTGGACCCGGGTGCCGTGGAAGTTCGGGAGAGTCTGAGGTAGCAGACCCGGCCGCAGGGGTTCTGATGGGTTGTGTTCGTAAGGAGAAGGGTCCTCATGGTTGGCGAAGCCGCGACAGGCGATGAGGGTGGCTGGTCAGATCGTTACGGGGGCGTAGGGAGCGCCCAGAGGGCTGCCACCGTGCGTGCGGCGGCGGCTCATGATGCGGTGCTGGCGGCCGCTGAGTCGATCGCCGCCCGAGCCGCGGCCGAGATCTCTGCCGAAGCGGCGACGACCGCGGCGCTTGCGGTGACCGCGGCGAACGCGGCCGCCGATAAGGCCGCAAGCCGTGCCGAGCGCATCGCGCAGACTGCTGGGAAGATCGCGGGCCATGCTGCGGATGATCTTGCCGCGGAGGTGGCGGCTACCGCGCAGGCGATGGTCATCGCCGCCAGCGCGGCGGCGGCCAAGGCGGCTGATGTCGCCAGCCACCGCACTGCCGGGGCCAGCGGCGCCGACATCGCTTCTGACTTGGTGGCTGAAGCCGCCGTGACGGCTCAGGCCATGATCAACGCCGCGATCACCGCAGCGGCTAGCGCGACGATGCAGGCCGAGCGCACTGCGCAGGCGGCCGCGCAGGCGGCCGCGCAGGCCGCCGCCGACATCGCCGCCGAAGCCGCGGTGACAGCCGAGGCGATGATCGCTGCCGCGACCGCGGCTGCCTCCGCGACGATGGCAGCCGCCGCGGTAGCGGCCGCAGCCGAGGCCGTCGAACGAGCGCGGCGCACGGCCAGCGACCCCGTGAGGGCGCACCGAGATCATGTCGGCGACGCTCGCGACGACGCCGGGGACGAACGAGACGACGCAGCCAGCAAGCGAGATCAGGCGGGCAGGCTGCGAGATCACGCAGGCGCGGAGCGCGACGACATCGCCGGGCGCCGCGGCGTCGCCGCGCTCGAGCGGGACCGCGCCAGTGACTCACGCGACCGGGCAGGGGACCTGCGAGACGACGCCGGGAGCGATCGTGACGAGGAGGCGGAGAGCCGCGACGTGGAGGCGGTCAAGCGCGACGTGGCGGCGTGCCGCCGTGACCTCGAGGCGGAGGAGCGTGACCTCGTGGCTCTCCCGACGATGTGCAACCCCCCCGACCTGATCGCTGCCTTGGTCCGTGTCGCGGCGCTCGACCGGGAGCAAGCCGCTGCAGACCGTATGGAGGCCGCAAGCGACCGACGGAAAGCCGCAGCCCATCGCCGGGAGGCCAAGGTCGACCGCAGCACCTCTCTGGCGGACCGAGGGACGTCGCTGGCCGATCGTGACGCCGGTGCGCTCCGCCGAGACCTCGACGGGCTGGACCGGGGCATGTCCTTGGCCGACCGCGGGGCCGGAGCGGATGAGCGCGGCCAAGCGCGCTCAGATCGAGGAACCGCGATGAGCGACCGCGATGCCGCAGCCAGGGAGCGAGAACGCGACTCGCGCGACTCCCTTACCGGGACCCGGCTGCGCCGCGCGGGCACACTGGAGCTGGAGCGTGAGGTCACGCGGGCGAGCCGCACGGGACAGCCACTTTCCTTGGCGTTCGTGGACGTCAACAACCTGAAGTCGATCAACGACTCACAAGGCCATGCCGCGGGGGACCGAATGCTGATCGAGGTCGCTCAGACGTTGCGCGCGACGCTGCGTCCCTACGACCTGATCATCCGGTACGGAGGAGACGAGTTCGTGTGTGTCCTGGCGGGAATGAACCAGGACAAGGCCTCGGTGCGACTGGCCCAGGTCAACACGGTACTGGCCGCTGCACCCGAGCACGGTTCGGTCACCGTGGGAGTGGTGGACCTTCGACCCAACGAGACCGTCGAATCCGTGGTGGCGCGGGCCGACTCGGCGCTGTACGAGCAGAGACGAACCTACCGTTCGACGCGTTAGCTGACCGGCCCCCGACCCCATCAAACTCCGCGCGGCCGAAGGCCGTCGGGAACCGCCGCTACAGCTCATCACGTGTCGGCTTGCTGTGAGGTCCGGTTGACGGATACGCCTCCGCGTCTGAGCGGGTCAGCAACGGTTTCGACCGTGCGGGGCCGACCTGCCCGGCGACGTGCTCGGCGGCGCCACGCTGTGCCGTTCTGACCTGCGAGGCCCGAGATCGCGGAGGACTGAGGTGATGCTCTGTGCGTCTACTGCTGCGCTGTAGAGCCAGCCTTGGCCGCGCTGACAACCGAGCGTGGCGAGGTGGGCGCGGACCTCGCGGGTCTCGATGCCTTCAGCCGTGACCTGAAGGCCCAGGGTCCCTGCCAGTGCGATCGTGGAGGCGACCATGGCGGCAGCCATCGGGTCGCTGAGGACGGCGCTGGCGAGGGCTCGGTCGATTTTGAGCGCGTCTACCGGCAGCTGCATGATGCGGGTCAGGTTGCTCCATCCGACCCCGAAATCATCGATGGCGATGTGGACGCCCATCTCCCGTAGCACGCAGAGTTCGCGGCGGGCCACGTCGAGGTCCGGAAGCTCAGTGGCCTCTGTGATCTCCAAGGTCAGCTGCTGCCCGTCGATCTGGTGGCGCTCCAACGCGGCCAGGACGTCGCGCGCCAAGCCCGTTCGCGCCAACTGGCCGCTTGCGACGTTGACCGCCACCCCACCGGGAAGGTGGACGTCATCCTCAGCCATCACGGCAAGCTGGGCGAGGGCTGCATCGAGGACGGCTCGGCCGACCGGAACCACCAGTGCGCTCGCCTCGATCGCGGGCAGGAACGACAGCGGTGGAAGGGTCCCATGCACGGGATGCTGCCAACGCAAGAGTGCCTCGAGCTGCTGAGGTAGGCCGGTGTGAAGGTCCACCACGGGCTGGTAGAAGGCCACGAACTCACCGTTGTCCAACGCAATGCGCAGCCGCCGAGCGTCACGAGCCTCATCGAGCACGCAGGCTGCAAGCAGCCCGTCACCGCGGTCTCGACGACCTTGCTCAAGCAACGCCACCACCTGGACAGCCAACTTCTCCAACTCGTTGACATGGCGGGCAGTGAAGTCTCGAGGACGCTGGTCGATCACGCACAAGGCACCCACAGGGAGCCCGTCTCGACCGACCAACGGAACCCCGAGGTAACCCCTGATGTGGGGGGGACCCACCACGAAAGGGTTCGAACGGTATCGAAGCGACGCCGTCGCGTCGGGCACACTCAGCACGGCACCGTCCGCGACCACATCGGAACAGAACGAGATCTCGCGAGGTGTCTCCGTGACCTCGAGCCCGTGAACGGACTTGAACCACTGCCGCGAGGCATCGACCAAGGTGACCGCCGCGAACTGTGTGCCGCACAGGCGCGCGGCCAGGGCCGTTACGGCGTCGTAGTCGGGACTTGGTGGGGTATCCAGAACGCCGTAGGAATTCAGGGAATCCAGCCGGTCGCTCTCCTGCGGGTGCAGGCGCACCCGAGAGGAGCCGTCCCCCTCAGCCTCCACCGGCGCTCGACGGTGAACCAGATGGGCTTGCCGCCGCGAGAGGGGTGGCGGGAGGGCGTCCTGTTGCGTGGACATGGTTGTCCTTTCGTTCGGCAACCCGGCGGACCCGATGGGCCCCGTGGCTTTGCGTCACCGACTCGCATCGGTTTTGCCGTTTTCGCTGTGGTGGACGTCCGGCTGGCCGGTTACTGGTTCGCGGGTCCGCGTACTGCTCGGGACCTGTCGGTTTCCAGCCTCGCCTCTACCTACGGAGGAGTATCCCGAAAGCGGATAAATAGACCGAATGGCCCTGCTTGAGTAGTCAATACGAGCCAGTGTCCGGAACGACTACATCCTCTCCCGATCGCACTCTGGCTGTTGAGACATGCCCCGGAGGAATGGGGATGGGCGTGGCGCAGCTGAGTCCAGGGACGTGGTGTACGAGGGGCCCAGCGTGACCCCTGGTCCATGAAGCATGCCGCCGCGTGGGCGCTGCGCTACGCGGGCGGTAGGGCGGCGTGGCCTTTGCTGTGGCGCTTCACGTGGTATAGCGCGGCGTCCAGCTTCGCCATGGGCAGCGGGGTTTGCCGGGTGGGGCTGACTCCGATGGAGGCCGAGGGTGTGAGCTGCCCCCACGGGGGGCCGACCTGCCCTGTACTGATGGCGGCGGCCAGCCGTTCCCCGTACTTGAGGCCGGCGTCTGCGTCCAGGTGGGGCACGAGGAGGAGGAACTCATCTCCCCCCCAACGGATGAGGACGTCTCCTGGACGGGTGTTGGACTGCAACGTGTCGGCGATGCAGCGTAGGAGCGCGTCGCCGGCCTCGTGTCCGTAGGTGTCGTTCACGTGCTTGAGTCCGTCGACGTCGATCAGAAGAGCGAGAAGGTCAGCCGGACGGTTGCCGTTGCCGTCGCCGAGGTAACGCTCGAGGTAGTGCCGGTTGTGAAGTCCGGTGAGTTGGTCTCGTTCGGCCAGGGACTTGGTCGACTCCAATTCGAGTCGCAGCACGGTGGCCCGCTGGTACCCGGCGTCCACTGACCGCAGCAGGTGGTCGGCGGCGTCGGCGAGTCGGTCCTCGACGCGGGTGACCGGAAGGACCGCGCTCGCTTCGATGTAGGCGCGTGCGCGGGTGAGGACGACGGCAGGCAGCTGCGCGGCGAGATGGTCAAGGTGCGTCCTGGTGCCTTCGAGGGCAAGGTGACGACGCAGGGTGGACCAGCTCAGGAACAGGCGACTGGCTTGAAAGGTCGCTTCGCTCACGGAGAGCTGGTGGAGGTCACGGGCGCTCAGAGTCGCGGCGAACGCTCCGCGGACGAGGGTCAGCACCCAGTCGCCGGCCCGGGGGTCGTCGTCGGCCAGACGCACAGCAGTGACTCCGTCGGGGACGGTGTCGGTCGAGCCGGTGAACGCGACGATGACGGTGTGGCCGTGCGCAGCGAGCGCAGCGTACCGGGCGGCTTCGCCGTCGAAGTACTCACGTCGTTGGAAGAACCCGATGATCAGACCCTCGTCGCTGACCTCACGGCGGGCCGGCGGCCCGTCTGCGTCCGTGGACGCTCCGCTGAGACTGACGTCCTCGAACGCGCGTTCCAGTGCATGGCTGGCGACGAGCAGCGCACGCTTGGTGGTGACCGTAGACAATCCCGGCTCCATGGTTGAGTCGCCGGTGGTCTCCATCCCTTGACGGTACGGGCATCGCGAGCCGTTGGCGATGTCTGGGTGACTCACACAAGCGGCTAGGGGTCGGTGAGAACTGTGCGCCGCCACGGCGCCGTCGGTACGCTCATCGGCCCGTGGCTCGGGCCACCTCGTTGGCTAGCCCCCGCTGCTCCTGACCCCGGACTGTGGACACGGGTTCTGGAGGTGCCCGGCCACTGACTCTTGTTCTACCCGGACACATGGTCGCCACCGGCCCGAGGCGCCGAAACTCTCCGCCGCCGCTTGGGTCAGTGGGCCCTCACCGGACCAGGAGGCCCTCATGGAGACCGCCTGACCTGTCGGCGGTTCCACCGCTGACATCGCCAGTGCTGCAATGATGGAGGGATGGAACCCTCCCACCACGGTCCCCCGGGGGCGACTTCGCCCGGTACGTCTGGCGGTCTGGGGGCGGCGCGTGATGCGGGGGGTCTCGGGCAAGATGATCGTCACACGTTGCAGGACCGGTTGACCCGTTTGGCGAGGGTCACCAGCGCGCTCTCTGCAGCCGGCGACGTTGCCGAGGTTTCGCAGGCGGTGGTGGATCACGGGGCAGAGGCTGTGGGTGCCACGATCGCCGTCTTGACGGTGTTGTCTGAGGACGGTGAGAGGTTGCGGCTGGTGGGGCTGAGCGGCGGCTTGCCCGGTGACATGGAGGCGTGGGAGACCTTTCCCATCACCGCGGATACGCCGGCAGGTGAGGTCGTCCGGAGTGGCCGACGCCTGATGCTCACCGGTTCCGCCGCGATCAGGGATCGCTACCCCGAGCTCGGAGTAGTCCGGGGGAGCCGATCGCTTGTGGTCTTGCCGCTTTCCAATCGGGGCCGCATCATCGGTGCCATCGGGCTCTCGTTCTCCCACGAGCGAGAGCTCGACTCTGCCGAGCTGGAGTTCCTCGACATCCTGGCTGACACGTGCGCGCAGACGCTGGACCGGATCACCGCGGAACGGGTCGCGGCCGTGCAAAGCGCCAAACTGGCGTTTCTTGCCGACGTTGCCACGGAACTGGCCAGCAGCCTGGACTATGAGGCCACCCTCACCAGGGTCGCCCAGCTCGCGGTGCCGACCTTTGCCGACTGGTGCGCCATCGACGTGGTTGATGATGGCCGCCTGCACCGGGTTGCGGTCGCGCACGTTGATCCAGCGAAGATCCGGCTTGCCCACGAGCTCGCCGAACGGTATCCCGCAGACCCCGATGCTCTGAACGGCGCGTGGCACGCGATGCGGACCGGCCGCAGTCAACTGATCGCTGACATCACCGACGACATGCTCGTCGCGGGCGCGATCGATGAAGAACACCTGGCCATCGCGCGGGGCCTCCAGCTGCGCAGCGCCGTGACCGTCCCGTTGATCGCACGTGGGCGGGTGCTTGGGGTGATCACGTGGGTGGCCGCCGAGTCGGAGCGTCGCTTTACCACTGCCGATGTGGTGTTAGCCGAGGACCTCGCCAGGCGTGCGGCGGTTTCCCTGGACAACGCCGAGCTGCACAGCCAGACGCTTGCTGCGGCTGTCGAATTGCAACACGCCGTGCTTCCAGACGTGCTGCCGGTGTTGCCCGGATGGGAGATCGGCCGTTACTACAGCCCGTCGGGGCGCACCGAGGTGGGCGGCGACTTCTATGACGTCCTCGACCTGGGGGGTGGTCGTCTGGCGATGTTCGTGGGCGATGTGATGGGTCGGGGGGTAGCGGCGGCTGCGGCGATGGCGCAGGTGAGGTCGGCTGTTCGCGCCTATGCGGCCCTCGACCCCACACCTGAGGTGGTTCTCACCCGGCTTGACCAGATGTACGCCCGGTACCCGACGGAGCAGTTCGTCACCCTCGTGTATCTGCTCGGGGACCCTGATCGTGACGAGCTCGTCGTAGCCAATGCGGGGCACCCTCCGGCTGTTCTCCTGCGCGCCGACGGCAGCACGGTCCAGCTGCCGCTTGCTGAGGGAGTCCCCCTCGGTGTCGCCCTGGAGGAACGTCGGCAGACCACCGTCGCGTTCCACCCCGCTGACACCGTGATCGCCTTCACCGATGGTCTCATCGAGCGCCGCGGTGAGGACATTACCGCTGGGCAGGGACGACTCCTCGATGCGATGGGGGCATTGTCTTCTCGCGAACTGGACGCCGCTCTGCGTGTGATGGTCAACGACGTTCGCGACCCCGTCCGCGACGACGACGTCGCTGCTCTTGCCGCGCGACGCCGAAGTTGACCGTCACTGCGCCGGGCAGCCTTGTCGACACGGAGGTCCCACGCCACGTCGCATACGCGTGCCCTGCTCACGTGACTTTCAGCAACGGGCCCCAGGGATCGCTCGATTGCCCTCGGCGTCACAGGTGCGGCAACGGTAGCGTCAGGACATGGAGCAGGCACCGACCATCGTGATCGTCGACGACGCGGCCGACGTCCGGAGCGTAATCCGCACCCGCCTCCGCGTTTCCGGTCACTTCAACGTCGTAGGTGAGGCCGCCGACGGTGTGCAGGCCATCAAGCTGGCCGACGAGCAGAGGCCCTCGTTGATGCTGCTCGACGTGTCCATGCCCGTCATGGATGGGCTCGAGGCGCTGCCACGGATCCGCGCGGTCTCGCCACTTACCCGCGTGGTCCTGCTTAGCGGCTTCGAGGAGAAAGGTTTGGTAGACCGCGCTCGGGCACTAGGCGCGGCGGACTTCTTCGAGAAGTCGGTTCCGCTCGACCGGATCGTCCAGCGGCTACTTGACCTCGCCAGCGCGTCGCCCTCGAACGCGACGACATCTAAGACGCCGAATGCCGCGGGAGACGCGAAGGTGCTGAGCGAACACCTGGAGCGGTTCCGCGAGGTCTTCGACGAGGCAGCCATCGGGATGGCCACCATGACGCTCGCAGGACGGCTGGTCCGGGTCAACCGCGCGTTCGGGAACCTCTTCCACCGCGACGAGACGGAGCTCGTCGGCGAGGAGTACGTAAGCCTCGTCAGCGACGCGGCCCACGCGATCGCCGACTCCCTCGCCGACATCCGCGACGGGCCGGTCGAGGTCGTGCACCTCGAACACGACATCGCGGCGGCCGATCCACCGCGGCGGGCCCGGGCCACGCTGGCACCCGTACGCGATTCGCACGGACAGGCTCTCTACGTCTTCATGCAGCTACAGGACGTCACCGCGGAGCGGGCTGCACTGGAGGAGCTGAGACGCAGCGAGGAGCGTTTCCGACTGTTGGTGGCTGCGGTCGAGGACTACGCCATCTTCATGCTCGACCCGACCGGCCACATCGCGAGTTGGAACGCCGGGGCCCAGCGCAGCAAGCGCTACACCGCTGGCGAGATCATCGGGCAGCACTTCCGGGTCTTCTATCCGCCCGCCCTCCAAGCGGCCCGTCATCCCGAGAATGAGCTGGCCATTGCCTTGCGCGAGGGCCACTACGAGGAAGAGGGCTGGCGGATCCGCAAGGACGGTTCCCAGTTCTGGGCCAGTGTCCTGATCACCGCCGTCTTCAACGCACAGGGCGAGCACATCGGCTTCGCCAAGGTCACCCGTGACACCAGTCAGAGGCGCCGGCTCGAGCAGGACCGCGAGAACGCGGTGAAGGCCCTGGCCGAAGCCAACGCAGAGCTCGAATCCCTCAACGACCAGTTGCGTCAGTCCGCAGACGACCAGGCCCAGTTCCTCGCCGTCACCGCCCATGAGCTGCGAACTCCCATCGGGTTGCTGGCCGGCTCTGCCGACCTGCTCTCCCAGCATGGCGACTGTCTCACGGACCAGGAGCGCGGCGAACTGCTCGACAGCATGTCGGCTGGGGCCGGTCGGCTTCGTCGGCTCATCGGGGACCTGTTGACCGCCTCGAAGCTGCAGGCTAGCGCGGTCGAACTGCGCATCGAGCCGGTCGCCGTGGCGGACGCGGTGTCGCGGGCACTGACGACGGCCCAGTCCTCGCACCGGGGCGCCGAGGTGACCGTTGAGGTCGCGCAGGGGCTGTTCGTCGAGGCTGACGAGGATCGGCTCGGGCAGATGCTGGACAACCTGCTCCTCAACGCGCTCCGCCACGGGAAGCCCCCCGTCCGTGTTCGCTTCGAGGCTGACGACGCCATGGTCCGGATCGAGGTCACCGACCAGGGCACCGGCGTCTCGCCTGACCTGCAACCTCGACTCTTCCAAAGGTTTGCGACCGGGCGGTCGCGCGGTGGGACGGGACTCGGCCTCTACATCGTGCGTCAACTCGCCCAGACACACGGCGGCGACACGTCGTACCAGCCACCGAATGCGGAAAGCCCCTCCGGGAAGTTCGTGTTGAGCCTGCCGAGGTCACGCCCGACGCAGAGACGCTGATCTAGGCTGTATCCGTGGTCATCCGCGTCCTGCTCGTCGACGACGTCGAGGACGTACGTCGGTTCGTGCGGACCGCGCTGCGTTTACACGGTGGTTTCGAGGTCGTAGCCGAGGCGAAGAGCGGAGCTGAGGCGGTCCAACTGGCCGGAGCACATCGTCCCGATGTGGTGGTGCTCGACCTCGGTCTGCCCGACCTTGCTGGACGGGAGGTGCTCCGCCGGATCAGAGAGGACACGCCGGAGTCCAAGGTGGTCATCTTCTCTGGAGCGGAGCCCCAGGACACGTGGGTTCAGGACCAGGTCGCGGCGTACGTCCTCAAGGACGTCGATGTGGATTACCTCGTCAATCTGTTGGCCGCCATGGGCACACGCGCGTCGCGGCAGCGCGCGCTCGACCTCCCTCAAGCCCTCACCAGCGCGGGGCTGGCTCGGCGCTTCGTCTCCGAGACGCTCGGCACGTGGGACCTGGAACCGCTGCTCGACGACGCCCTGCTGGTGACCAGTGAGCTGGCAGCGAACGCCGTCACCCA
The DNA here is from genome assembly GCA_038199935.1 of Propionibacteriales bacterium. Classification (GTDB taxonomy): domain Bacteria; phylum Actinomycetota; class Actinomycetes; order Propionibacteriales; family Nocardioidaceae; genus Nocardioides_B. The sequence goes on from JBBPYL010000131.1 coordinate 15,121, forward strand.
CGCCAACTCGGCTTTCCGTGTGCAGCTATCAGTCAAATCCACCACGTTGCGGATCGATGTCGTTGACTACGGCGCGGGCGCCCCCGAGCCGCAGGCCCTCAGCATGTCCGAGGAGCATGGCCGCGGTCTGCACCTCATCGACGCCATGACGACCGCGTGGGGCATCGAGGACGCCCCGACGACGGGCAAGATCGTGTGGGCCGAGCTGTCCCTGCCCTCGCCCTGACTCACCGCGGCGGCATCGACAGCGACCACCGCCCGGTCCAGGCCGTACTGCCGATGCTCGGCGCCCTGCAAGAGAACACCCTGGGCAAACGACCTGGGCGACGGAGGAAACGCCGACCTGAGCGTCCGCCCCGACCTCGACGCCGATGAGAGCAAGGATCGGGCGCTCGTCGACTGTGCGCTCATGTCCACCGGTCTTCCGGCAGTCAGGAGGCGGCATGCCTGAGCGAGCAATCAGTCATGTCGCGGGGCAGCGGACGGTGTCATGGCCGGACAGAGCCCCGTCGGGTCGCGCACCTAGGGCTTCGCGGGGATCTGAGGCACAGAGGTGTCTGAGTGACCGAATCGTGGTGAGTCCCGTAGCCCTTCACCCGCGCGCAGAGCGACCGCGCTCGCGCAGCCTGGCCATGGGGAGTGGCGGTTGGCGTAGGGGGTTGGCCGCAGCGACCGCGTCCATAGCGTCGAGAATGTTGCGCAGGTTGATCATCAGCCCGCCATAGACCGGCCACAGGGACGGCGTGGGATCGAGGCCGCCGACGTCGTCGGCCAGTGCGCCGAGCCGGTCACGGATCGCGCGAATGGCTTGGGGGTCGGCTTCGGTGATCGCGCGGCCGGCGTCGCCCAGAAGCGTCGCCCAACGGTCGTGGAAGTCGGGCTGCCACACGTCGCGTTCGGTCGCCACGTAGCCGAGGGTGCGGGCCATGCTGCGGGTATCAGCCACCGCCTGGTCCATGCTCTTCAGCAGGCTGACCCAGTCGCGCGGGTCGCGCACCTCGCGCGCCGAGCGGCGCGGGTTCATCCACGCGCTCTCCCGCGCCTGACGTACCAGCGACCACGCGTGGTCGAGCTCGCCGTCCAGGGAGCGGGTACGGTCTACCCAGTCGGCGACGTCGTCATCGGCGCATCGCGCAAGCAGGCCCTGGGCCATGTCCGTGAGCAGAGCGCCGATGCGGTCGTCGATGCGATCGATGGCGGTGATCGCCGTACGACGGCGCAGCGGGGGCCAGACGACGGCATTGACGAGCAGGCCGACCACGATGCCGACTGCGGTGTCACCGAGCCGCGCCAACAGCATGGAATCGTCGTCGGAGAAACCCGTCGTCAGGACCACCAGGGCCGTGGCGGCGACCGTCGTGGTCTCCTCGCCGAACCAGGGCATGGCACCGATCGCCAGCCCGAGGGCCAGGACGACCACGATCGATGTGGTGTCCAGACCGAGCGCGTTGCCTACACCCCAGGCCAGCACGACGCCGCCCACCGCGGCCGTGACCTGGCGCAGACCGCGGGAGAACGTTCGGTAGACGGTCGCGTGCACCACGAGCAGCGCCGCCCACGGCGCAAGGAACGATTGCGGCAACGAGAAGACCTGGGTCGCCAGCACCCACGCGAGGGCAGCTGCGAGAACGGTCTTGAGCAACTGGCTGACCGCGTTCCACAAGATTGGATCGTGGGCGCGGAGGCGCCACCGGGCGGTCGGGAGAGTGGCCATCTGGCAACGCTATCGACACCGGGTCCGCGGGGTCCTGCCACATCAGGTTTCGCGGTGGATGCGGCGGAGCGGAACTGTGCCCGAGCTCGCTCACGGTCGCTCGAGGGGGTCAAGCGCAGGTGCCTCGTGCGGCTGCGGGCCGGAAACCAGGCAATCAGGGAGTTGGGTTCCCCATGTCGCCCGTGGCAGTTCCTGGCGTCCCCAGGTGAACAGCGGGGTCGACGCGCTGTGGTTGCGACTGCGGTCCTGCGACCACGTGGTCCGGTACCGAGGTGTTGTCACCCGTGTGGTGCGGGCCCTCGCCGTAGAAGCCGCGAGGGACTGGCTGGCTGCCTTCAACAGCTCGTATGGGTGCTGCCACAGACCGCTTCGATGAGCGTCGTCGTGGCCGTGCTTCAACCGGGTCCTCGGCGGACGCGATCGTCGAGCGCTTTCCGTGTCGGTGGACTCGGTATCCCTAGCTTTCAGCGCACATGGGTCTCCTCGTCTGCTCGTCACCACCCCGGTGGATTCCCAGGATGCGGCACACGGTGTTGTGAGATTCCTGGGGTTGGCTTACCCTTTGCGCGAGGGGAGTACTTCCCAGTCCGGTCCGGTCAGTACGAGTGCCCACGCACTCTCGGGCCGGGGCCGCGACGCCGCGGTGAAGGAGACCTCAGGACACCGTCCTGAGGAGATCGTTGTGCTCACACCGACGTGCGTTTCCGACACCCTGGCTCACACCGCCGCAGGACTGGCCGCCAGTTCGGAGCAGTCAGTGGGCACACCCCTCGTGTGGCTGATCACCATCGGCCTCGTCGTCGGTCTGGTCGTCCTCGACTTCGCCCTGACCCGGACGCCGCACGAGGTGTCGATGCGCGAGGCCGTCGCCTGGTCGGCGTTCTACATCGCCATCCCGGTCGGCTTCGGCGTGTGGATCTGGCGCGTCCACGGCGGCGAGCGGGGCCTGGAGTTCTACACGGGATACCTGGTGGAGAAGTCGCTCTCGGTCGACAACCTCTTCGTCTTCTTGCTCCTGCTCAGCTCCTTCGCAGTCCCTCGGGCTCTCCAGCAGCGGGTGCTGCTGTTCGGAGTTGTCGGAGCGTTGGTCCTCCGGGGGATCTTCATCGCGGTCGGTGCCCAGATGATCTCCACCTTCAGCTGGACATTCCTGCTGTTCGGAGCGATTCTCGTCGCGACCGCGGTCAAGGTGCTCCGTGACGCGGTGTCACACGAGAAGCACGAGGTCGTCGACGTCGGGTCGCTGCGTTCGGTCGCACTGCTGCGCAGGTTCTGGCCGGTCACCGACGAGTACGAGGGCGCCAGGCTCAGTGTCCAGCGGGACGGACGCCGGTGGCTGACGCCGATGGCGCTGGTCATCGTAGCCATCCTCGCCACCGACGTCGTCTTCGCCATCGACTCCGTGCCCGCGGTGTACGGCATCACCGGCGACCCGTATCTGGTCTTCGCCACCAACGCGTTCGCACTCCTCGGCCTGCGGGCGCTCTACTTCGTGATCGAGGGCGCCCTGGCCAGCCTGGATCACCTCGCCTACGGTCTGGCCGCGATCCTCGCCCTGATCGGTGTCAAGCTCGTCCTGCACTGGGCGCACACCGTATGGGCGTGGGTGCCGGAGATCCCGACGCTGGTCTCGCTCGTCGTGATTCTGGGCATCCTCACTACAGTGGTCCTCACCAGCCTCGTCGCGAACCGGCGCCAGGAACGCGAGTCCACCCGACGCTGACCGTCCCGGTGGCCGACCGTCGGCCCGGCGCCTAGCGGCCGTTGCGGACGCGGTGGGCGCATCCGGGCCAGCAGCACGGGCGGCGCTGCCCCTCCTCGAGCTCCTCCTGGGTACGCCGGATGCGGCGGTCCCTGGTCTTCTGCTGCTTGGCGTCCTCCACCCAGCAGATGAACTCGTTGCGGGCCAGGGGCGTGATGTCCTGCCAGGCCGCCAGGGCGGTGGTGTTCGCGGCCAATGCCTGGTGCAGGTCGGCGGGAAGGTCGTGCACCACCCCGCCGGCCACCTGCTCGCTGCTGTCGACTCTCTCGCTGGCCACGTACCCACGGTAGCGGTCCCCCCACCCTGCCCCGATTCGTCCGTCGTTTCGCGGTCGGCTCCCCACGGGCCGACCGCGGACGAATCGGGTGGGGGCGCGAGATCGGAACTGCCGCCGCGGCGCCGCGCTCGAAGTCCTCGCCGGTCACCACCTTGCGATGAGTGGCGATCGCTGACCTGTGGTGGCAGCGACGGTGGGGCCGGCTGTGCGAGCAGGTCCCCGGCCACGAGGCGAAGTGTGACGTTGCGCGCTGCGACAGACGCGAAAGGAAGGCGAACGCACGTTCCGGTGACAGCCCATAGCGCTCCATCACCTCACCCACCGCCTGGCCGATGGTCTGTCGGGTCGCCACGCCCTCGCGCAGGTTGTTGATCTCGTGCGCGTACGACAGGGCGAGGCCGGCCTGGGTCGCCACCCCGGCCGCGGTCGCGTGCCTGGCGTACGCCACGAAGCGGGACTCTCCGACCAACGGGCTGGCCAGCACCGGAACCTCCTCACGGGCCGCGAAGTAGCACGCCCCTCCGGTTGGTGCTGCTTCTCGTCGAGTCCGAGCACGAAGGGATCCGTCTCAGTCAGCGTGGTCATCTGTCCGTCGTCGTGGAGCACCGTGAGCGACGCGTACTCACCGCCGGCCAGCACCCTGACGGCCGTCTCGGTCACTCGCCGCACCGTGGTGTGCAGTCTGCGGGCCGCAGCTCCGCCGCTGATCGCCTGAGGGTTTCCTCGGGAGGCTCCTCCGGCAGGTACGGAGCCGGGCGGGGACCGGTCCCGGGAGCCGGGGTGAGCCGGCCGACGCGGGGCCGGGAGGAGTGGGCGGGGGACGAGCGGGGTACTCAGCACCGCGGGGAAACGACAGCGGTGGATGCAGACATGACTGGGGGTGTGAGGTGTTTGGTGGCCCTGCGTTGGGCGAGACGATCACGGTGGCCTCGGTGCCCGCAGGACACGTCTACGTCCGGCACGTGGCACCCCTGTCCGCGGGCGGCGCCGTTCGTCGGCTCCGCGACCCGCATCCCGACGACCCCTCGCGCGAGGCCGAGGACCGCTGGTGGCCTCCGGTCATGCTCCGTGTGGACTGGGTGCGCAGCCACGCCTTCGACGTGCTGCACATCCACTTCGGCTACGACGCAGCGACGACGGAGGAGCTGGCGGCGCTGGTGGCGGCACTGGAGGACATCGGTCGACCGCTCGTCATCACCGTGCATGACTTGCGCAACCCTCACCACCCCTCGCCTGAGGTGCTTGAGCGTCAGCTGGACGTGCTCGTGCCCGCTGCGGCCGAGATCCTCACGCTGAGCGCGGGCGCCGCTGAGGAGATTCGGAACCGCTGGGGGCGCCCAGCCACGGTGGTGCCGCACCCGCACGTCGTTCCCCTCGGCGACATCGACCGGATCAGGGGGCGGCGGCTGGTGCATGGCGCGGGAGCACCGCGTGTGGTGGGGGTCGCCTGCAAGAGCCTGCGGGCCAATGCCGACCCGGCCCGGTTGCTCCCGGCTTTGGCCGAGGAGGTGGCGCAGCGATCGGACACGGTGCTGGAGGTTGCTCTCCACGACGACGTGTGGCACTCACCGCAGGACGCACGGCAGCAGCGTTTCCTGGATCAGCTCACGGGACTCCGACGGCGCGGACTGGTGCGGGTCCGGGTCCACCCCGAGATGAGTGACGAACAACTGTGGGACTACCTGGCCTCGCTGGACGTCGCGGTTCTGCCCTACCGCTTCGGCACTCACTCGGGGTGGCTGGAGGCGTGTCACGACGTCGGTACGACCGTGCTCGCTCCCTCCCTGGGTCACTACTCCTCCCAGGGCGCCGACGAGACCTTCGTCGCCGATGAGGTCTCGGTCGACCACAACTCCCTACGGGCCGGTCTTGCCCGGGCCCTCGACCGGCGCGAGAAACGACCCCTGCCCGGTCTCGACGCGGGCGCTCGGGCGAGCCAGCGCTCAGCCGTCGCGCAGCTGCATGAGGATCGCTACCGTGCCGCCGTCGACGCGGCGAGAACAGACCGACGAGTGGGCGTTGCGGGACCCGGCCGTGTGATGTCGGAATGAGGATCTGCCTGATCGCCTCGCCCCGCTTCCCGATCCGGGAACCCTTCGCGGGGGGCCTCGAGGCGCACACCCACGGACTCTCGCTCGAGCTCCGCGCCCGTGGTCACGACGTGACCCTCTTCGCGGCCCCCGGCTCCGACCCCGAACTGCGCGCCGAAGAGCTGCCGGTCCAGGTTTTCGCGCCCAGCGACGCCGCGCGCTCCGACGTAGGGGCCACACCCGACTGGTGGATCGCCGAGCATCACGCATACCTCGCTCTGATGCTGCGGCTGCGCGAGGGGGCTCACGACTTCGACCTCGTGCACAACAACAGCCTGCACCACCTGCCGATCGCGATGGCGTCATTGACCGGCGTCCCGATGGTGACCACGCTGCACACCCCGCCGCTGGGGTGGCTGGAGTCGGCGCTGAGGTTCGCGGGGCCGGAGTGCCACTTCATCACGGTGAGTGCGGCCATGCAGCGGGCGTGGCGCCACGTGGTGGCCTCCCGCGTCGTCCACAACGGAGTCGACACCCACCTGTGGAGGGAGGGCCCTGGCGGGGGACGGGGCTTCTGGTTCGGACGGCTGGTCCCGGAGAAAGCGCCGCACGAGGCGGTGGAGGCGGCGCGCCGGGCCGGCCTCCCGCTGGACCTCGTCGGCCCCAAGCTCGACCCGCACTACTTCGAGACCCAGGTGCAGCCGTTGCTGAGCGCCCACGTGCGCTACCTCGGCCATCTGCCGCAGCGGTCCGTGCGCCACCTGGTCGGCAGCGCCCGGGTCCTGCTCCTCACCCCGTCGTGGGACGAGCCCTTCGGTTTGGTGGCGGCAGAGTCCATGAGCACCGGCACGCCGATCGCCGGATACGCCCGCGGCGCGCTCCCCGAGATCGTGACGGCCTGCACCGGAAGCCTCGCTGCCGCCGGAGACATCGACGGCCTGGCGCGCGCGGTGGCCCTGGCGGGGGACCTTGACCGTGCCACCGTGGCGCGCGAGGCTCGCTCGCGCTTCGGGGTGGTGGCCATGGTCGACGCCTACGAGGAGCTCTACCACCAGGCCTGCGGACCGCGGGCAGCAGCATGATCGGTTACTACGCCCATCACGTGGGCGCGGGCCACGTCCGCCGTGCCGTCGCCCTGGCCGAGGTCCTCGCCGCGCGGGGAACTCCGGTGACCGTCCTGTCCTCCGCGCCGGCCCCGGCTTCGTACGGGGGACCGTGGGTCGCTCTGGAGCGCGATGACGCCGCTGTGTCCTGGGTCTCCCGGGATCGAGACGCGAACGGCCGTCTGCATCACGTCCCGCTGGGCGAGCCGGGGCTGCGCGCCCGGATGGCGCGGATCGTGCGCTGGGTCGAGACTCACGGACCCGACCTGCTGGTCAGCGACGTGTCGGTCGAGGTCACGCTGCAGGCACGGCTGCTGGGGGTGCCGGTGGTCTCGGTGGTGCTTCCCGGTCGTCGTGACGACGCCGCTCACGACCTGGGCTTCTCGGTATCCGCCGCTCTGGTGGGCTTCTGGCCCGACGACGGGGTGGCGCGGGTGCACGGCCTTTCCACCGCCCAGGCGTCCCGACTCCGACCGCTGGGTGCGCTCGCGACCCGGCCCCCCGCCGCGTCCTCGGCGGGCGAACCGGGGCGCGTCCTGGTGCTGGGGGGTCGCGGTGGCAGCGGCTGGACCAGCAGCGACCTCCTCCGCGCGCAGCGAGAGTCCGCACTCTGGCGCTGGCACGTGCTCGGACCGGACACCTGGGTGGAGGATCCGAGCGTCGAACTCGCCCGCGCAGAGGTCGTCCTCACCCATGCCGGGGAGGGTGCTCTCGCCGACGTCGCCGCGGCCCGCAGGCCTGCCGTGGTGATCGCAGCACCGCGACCACACGACGAGCAGGCGGCCACCGTCCGCGCCCTACGGTCGGGAGCCTGGCCCGCGGTGGTGGTGGACTCGCTCGACAGCGTGGACTGGGGGGAGGTCCTCGGCCGGGCCAGCCGTCTCAACCCGGCGGGCTGGGTGGACTGGGTGGACGGTGGCGCCGGCGCCCGCTTCGCGGACGTGATCGACGAGGCGCGCGGGCGCCCCGTGGTCGAGGAGTCGGCGTGAGCCGGAGGACCGGACGGTCGCCCTCCGCCACGGCGGTGGTCACGATCGTCCATGGCCGTCGAAACCACCTCCAGCGTCAGCAGAGGTTCTTGAGCACGGTGCACCCCGACCTGTCCGTCGTGGTCGCCATGAACGACGCTGACACGGCTTCGTGGCGACCGGACGCCGACGCCGGCGGGTCGTATCCCACCACGGTGTTGGCGCTGGACCGGCCGGACGGTGGCCTACCGTTGGCCGCAGCCCGCAACGCCGGGGCCGCCGCCGCCCTGGCCTGGGGGGCCGAGGTGCTGGTGTTCCTCGACGTGGACTGCCTACCCGGTCCCGGTTTGGTCGCGGCCTACCGCAACGCGGTCACCGCGCAGCCGAGGACGGTGTGGTCGGGTCCAGTGACCTACCTGCCCGAGGGAATCCGCCCGGAGGGGCCTGCCGACCTGGCCCGGTTCGACGACCCGCACCCGGGACGACCCGCTCCGGCGCACGGTCTGGTGGCTCCGGAGTCCGACTGGTCGCTCTTCTGGTCGCTCAGCTTCGCCCTCCACGCCGAGGCGTGGTCGGCGTGCGGCGGGTTCGACGAGGGCTACACCGGCTACGGCGGGGAGGACACCGACTTCGGACAGCGTGCCCGTCGCGCCGGCCTCGACGTGGCGTGGGTGGGCTCGGCTCGGGCCTGGCACCAGCACCATCCAGTGTCCTCGCCGCCGGTCGAGCACGCCGAGGACATCGTCCGCAACGGCCTGCGCTTCGCCGACACCTGGGGCTGGTGGCCCATGCGGGGGTGGCTCGAGGAGCTGGCCGACCTTGGCGTGGTCCGGCGACTCGGTGAGGGCTACGCCACCGGTGGTTCGCAGGTGGCACCATGACGCGCTCGACCGCAGAGATCGCTCACTACCGCGCCTTCTACGACGAGCCCGCCAGCGACGGGCGTCCGCTGCTGCTGGTCGTCGGCAATTGTCAGGCGGAGTCACTGCGACTGCTGCTGGAGTCCTCCGAGGTGGCCACCGTGCGGATGCCGGCCGTGCACGAGATGGACGCCGCAGACACCGCGTGTCTGCACCGCTGGGTAGGACGGTGCGACGCCCTCATCAGCCAACCCGTCTCGCCCGACTATCGCGGACTGCCGCTGGGCCACGAGCAGCTCGCCGACCTGCTCCCGCGGGGCGCAGTGACCGCGCTGGTGCCCAGCGTCCGGTTCAGCGGCTTGTACCCCTTCCACGTCGTCGTGCACCCGCCCGGCCTGGTGGCATATCACGACGTCCGCACGCTCGTCGGGGCTGGCTGGTCCCAGCTCGGAGAGCCGGAGCCGCGTCAGCCTGCGATGACGGCGGAGATGGTGCGGGCCGTGGCCCAGGAGTCGCTCGATCAGCTCCGGAGCCGTGAGGACAAGCACGGCACCCTGCCGGTGCACGACCTCTTCGCGCACCCACGCTTCGCGATGATGCGCACCGTGAACCACCCCGGCAACGCGGTGTTGGAGCCATTGGCGTGGCGGCTACAGCAGGCACTCGGCCTCCCGGGTCCGACGCCCACGACGTCGGTGCCGCTGCTCGATTCCGTGCACGCCCCCCGCCTGGCGGTCGTCGCCCGGGCCTTCGACCTCGACGAATCCCCCACGTCCTACTGGCGGCTCGCGTCGGGACCCGTCGCGCTGCACGACGTCGAGCTCGCGCACCGTGAGTGGTATGCCCGGCGCCCGGACGTGCTGCTCCGAGCCCTCGACCGAGTCGGCCCCCTGTGTGAGCTGCTGGGGCTCCATCGACCCGTCCTTGCCGCGGGGGGCGACGTCGTCGTACACGAGGAGCGGCGATGACGGGGTCGGCACCGGTGCACCTCGTTCCGGGACAGCCGCGCCATGGCGTCTCGCGCTACGCCGGACAGGTCGCCGAGGCCGTGGGGGCGACGGTGTCGCTCGGCGTGCCCTGGGCGCCCGAGCAGGACGACGTGCAGGTGCACTTCACCGACCGGCTCTGGGGTGAATCCCCGGACCGAGCCGTCGACGAGGTGCTGGACGCCGTAGGTGCCCGCCGGCTCTGGGTGACCCTGCACGACGTCCCCCAGGCCAGCGACGGCGCCGCCCTCCCCGGCCGGTGCCGTGCCTACGGCGCCCTGCTGGACCAGGCCGACGCCTGGGCGACCAGCTCTCACCACGAGCGACACCTGGTGGCCGAGCACATCGGGGCCCGAGGGCATGACGGTGGGGGCGCGGTGATCCCATTGCCCATCGTCGGTCGGCGCGAAGCCCGCGGGCGACGTACCCGGCAGGGGGAGGCAACGACGGTGGGGGTGGCCGGTTTCTTCTACCCCGGGAAGGGGCATCGGGAGGTGGTCGATGCCGTCGCCTCCCTCACCTCGGCCGGCGGTCGTCGGCTCATCCACGTGGTGGCACTGGGTGGTGCCGCCCCGGGCCACGAGGCCGACCTGACCGAGCTCATCGGCTACGCCGAGGGGAGGGGGGTGTCCCTGACCAGCACAGGCTGGCTCAGCGACACCGCCATGGACGAGGCCATGGCCGGGGTGGACGTGCCGGTGGTGGCGCCTCGGCACCTCTCGGCCTCGGGCTCCTTGAACTCCTGGATCGCCGTCGGACGTCGTCCGGTGGTCACCGCGAGCGACTACACCCGGGAGATGGAGTCGCTGCGACCCGGCTGTCACCTCCTCGTCGAGGACGACCCCTCTGCCCTCGCGGCCGTCGTCGGTCGAGCGATCGAGGATCCCTCTCTCACGCGGCTGCCACCGGGGCACGTCATCCCGCACATGATGGCGGATGCGGCCGAGGCCTACCGGACCTGGTGGGGCACGACGCCGGACGAGCCGACGAGGGCCAGGTGAGCGGCACACCGCCTCCCTTCGGCGGCCCGGTGCCGGGCAACCGGTGGGATCTGGCGCCGGCCGGTCACCCGATGGATCCGCCTCGGGTGAGCGTGGTCGTCGCACACTACGAGCAGCCCACCCAGCTGGCTCGGTGCCTGCGCTCCCTGGGACGCCAGCGGTGGCGAGGTCGGCCCTGGGAGTCGCTGCAGGTGGTGGTCGCCGACGACGGATCCCCACGGCCTCCTCGGGTGCCGGAGGGAGTGCAGCTGGTCCGCCAGGAGGATCTCGGGTTCCGGGTGGCCGCAGCGCGCAACCTCGGAGCAGCCGAGTCCTCGGGCGACGTCCTGGTCTTCCTCGACGCTGACACCGCCCCGGAGCCGGACTGCCTCGAGCGCCTCACCCGGCTGCCGACGCTGGTGCCCGAGACCGTCGTGGTGGGTCGGAGGCGGCACGCCGACTTCAGTCACGCTGCCGAGTCCGCCCAGGTCGACATCCTCGGGCCGGACCATGAGATGCCGGAGCCGGCTTGGCTCCGCCAGGCGTACTCCGCGAGCCGCGACCTGCTGGACGCCGACGCCCTGTCCTTCCGCTTCGTCCTTGGTGCGGTGATGGCCTGTTCCCGGTGGTGGTTCGAGACCGTCGGCGGGTTCGACGAGTCGTTCACCAGTTACGGAGGTGAGGATTGGGAATGGGCCCACCGCAGCTGGGAGGCCGGCGGACTCGTGGCCCACGACCCCCGCGCCGTGGTCTGGCACGACGGGCCGGACGCCGGGCTGGCCCCCCGCGCCTGGGGCGGCACGGAGTCCGACCTCCAGCGGCTGCACGAGACCCTCGCGGTCGCCGCTACGGTGCCCGTCCCCGGGGTGGCCTCGCGTGGCCTGCTGGGCCCGCGGGACGACGTCGTGGTCACCCTGGCGCCCGAGATGGTGGGGCCCGGTCTGGTCGCCTCCGTCGACCACCTGCTGGAGGTGCTCCCGCGTGCCCGGGTACGGCTCGACGCTCAGCAGGGGGTGCTCGTTCCGGACGACCCGAGGGTCATCACCGCCGACCCGCCTCGGTCCGATCAGCGGTGGCGTCGGCACCTGCGGCTGCACGCACCGGTCGTCGGAGGGCGTGGCGCGTGGCGCCGTCTGGTCAAGCGCCTCGACGTCGCCGACTGCCCGGGCTCGGTGGTGGTCCACCAAGACGGACGGGTCCTGGTCGAGGTCCAGTCGCGCCGTGCCCTGCTGCGTGCCGAGCGATGGGCGAGGACAGACCTGCACGAGGTTCACACGCTCACGGCGACCCAGGCTGGCCTGCGCGAACTCGCCGTCCCGTCGCTGGCGTCATGGTTCGGGGGGTGGACCGAGCACACCCAGGGCTGACCCCCCACCCCGATTCGTCCGCGGGCGGCCCGTGAGGATGTGGCGCGAAACGACGGACGAATCGGTGTGGGGTGGGGAGCGGGACTAGGATCGGCGGGTGCAGTCCCGGGCGGTGGTCATGGTCATCGCGGTGATGGTGTCGGGGTTGACCACCCTCGCCTTGGCCGGGCACGGGCCCTGGGCCGGATCGACGATCCTCACCGTCTTCGCCAGCCACGGACTGAACCAGGGTGACCTGCTCGTCCTCGCCGCCTGGCTGGTCTCGATGGCCTGCTGCGTGACGCTGTGGCGTCGTCTGGGCTGAGCCTCACTCGACACGAACGCCGTGCGGGCGGCCCGGATCGTCCTCGATCGTCGGCGCACGGTCCTTCTCCGACGCGCGGCAGGCCTCCAGCTGCGCGCACCGCGTGACACCATGGAACAGCGCCATCGAGGACAGCAGCGCCCAGGTGAGCAGGGCGACGATGCCGCCCAGGGGACCGTAGACGTCGCCGAGGCCCGACGTCCTCCCCTACGTCGTGGCCCAGGTCCTGGCGGCGTTCGTCGCCGCCTCGCTGCTGTGGGTCATCGCGTCGGGGTCCCCAGACTTTCCCGGAGCAGCGGGCGGGTTCGCGACCAACGGGTACGGCGACCGTTCCCCGGGTGGCTACACGCTCCTCGCGGCCCTGCTCACCGAGGTCGTGCTGACCGGCTTCTTCGTGCTGGTCATCCTGGGAGCGACCGACACCCGCGCCCCGCGCGGCTTCGCCCCGCTGGCCATCGGGCTCTCGCTCACCCTGATCCACCTGGTCAGCATCCCGGTCACGAACACCTCAGTGAACCCGGCCCGCTCGACCGGACCCGCGGTGTTCGCCGGGTCCGAAGCGCTGGGCCAACTGTGGCTGTTCTGGGTCGCGCCACTGGCCGGCGCGCTCATCGCGGGCGCCGCCTACGGCTGGCTGTTGGGACGCGACGTCGAGCCCGCGACCCTCGAGGACGCGACCGGCGCCTGAGGTGATAGTTGGTCTCAGCTGGCCTGCGCGAGGCCGAGTCGGTGAGCATCTGGATCGTGGTGGTGGGGGCGCTGAGAGTCGCACTCCCATCTCGACACCCAGATTGGATCGATCTAACGATCTAAATTGATGATCTTGGGCACAGTGCCTGGGGGACTAGCGGGCGAGCGGTCGGGTACAACGACCTCACCCACCGGGTCACCAACCATGAGGAGAACGTCACCGTGTCGGAGAAGAACACCGTCGTACGCAGCATGCACGACCTCGGCCTGGCCGCCTGGTTCGGAGGCGGCCTGATGGGCGCCATCGGGCTGAACGGAGCCGCCGCGGGGGCGAGCAAGCCCAGCGAGCGCCTCGAGCTCTCCGCCGACGGCTGGGCCCGTTGGGCGCCGGTCAACGCCGCCGCCATCGGGGCCCACGTCGTCGGTGGTCTCGGTCTGATCGCCGCCAACCGCGGGCGCCTGGAGAACCAGCCGGGAGCCAAGAGCAACACCGTGGTCAAGTCGGTGCTCACCCTCGCCGCGGTCGGACTGACCGCCTACAGCGGGATGCTGGGCAAGAAGGTGGCTGAGCACTCCGACCAAGGGGGCATCGGCGCCACCGAGCCCCACCCGGGGGCGAGCGAGGAGCTGGAGTCGGCCCAGAAGCAGCTCAAGCTGGTCCAGTGGGCCACCCCGGCCGTCACCGGCGTGCTGATCGTGATGGCGGCGGCTCAGGGTGAGCAGCAGCGCCCCCAGTCCCTGGTGCGCCAGCAGGTCAACCGCTTCTCGTCCTGACTGCCCACGCCGCCCGCGCTCCTGTGACCCCGCAGGACGCGGGTGGTGGCACGTCCGGACCGGTCGGTGCGGAGAGTTCTCCGTACGGCAGCGTAGACGTACACTGTAAGGCGACTGAGGCACCGATTGTGAGGAGAAACCCATGAGCAGCAGTACCGAGCCCGGGTCCGGGTCCGAGAAGTCCGAGGTGGAGACCGAGCAGACCCGCGAGGGGGACCGGTCTCGCACGGTGAGCCGCCGGGTGGTGGTCGAACGTCAGAAGGAGGAACACGGCGGGGTGAAGATCGGGTCCGCCTTCTTCGGGTTCGTCGCCGCCGTCGGGGTGGGCGTGCTGCTCACCGCCCTGGTCAGCGCGGCCGGCACGGCGGTCGGGCTCGCTACGGACGTGACGCCAGGTGCGGTGGCGGACACCGCGACCTCGTCGGCGACCACCGTGGGCATCGTCGGCGGCGTCGTCCTGCTGGTGATCCTCTTCGTGGCCTACTACTGCGGGGGGTACGTCGCCGCGCGGATGGCCCGCTTCAACGGGATGAAGCAGGGTGTCGCGGTCTGGGTGTGGGCCATCGTCGTCGCGGTCGTCGTCGCGGTCCTCGGTGCCGTGGCCGGCGCGAAGTACGACATCCTCGCCCAGCTCAACGCCTTCCCGAGGATCCCGCTCAGCGAGGGGGACCTGACCACCGGCGGGATCATCGCCGCGGTGGCCCTCGTCGTCGTGTCGCTGCTCGGCGCGGTGCTCGGCGGCCTCGCCGGGATGCGCTTCCACCGCGCGGTGGACCGGACCGGTCTCGGCAGCTGACCCGCACCCGCCGGCCCGGGACGGTGCGCGCGGTCCGGTTCCCGTGCCAACCGAGGTTTTACCTCCGGCCTCTGCAGGTCAACGCCGGTATCGCACAAGGATCCGTCATCCGGCCTCAAGGTCTCGACGGTCCGGGTCGATCCTTCCGGTGAGCCCCGCCACGCGGCGGGGCGTCATGGAGGAGCAGTCATGGACGAGCACCGCGGTCACGCTCGGCCCGTCGTCGGCGCCGGGGCCGAGCGTCATCCGGTCGGCGTGCTCCGGGGTCGTTGGGGCGACGACGGACCGGTCGGCTGGATCGTGTGGTGCGACACGTGCGGGGACGTCCTCCCCGGTTCGGACCTGCCCGGGAGCGATGGCTGCGACCTCGACGACCTGACCGCGCGCTGGACCGAGGTCACAGCGTGGGTGGACGCGTGCCTGGACCGGCACCGGCGCGAGGTCGCCACACAGGCCGGGGGACCCGATCACCGGGACCAGGCCTCGCCCGCGCCGCGGCGAGGCCGGGGTAGCCGCATCCCCAACCAGAGCACGACCTCCCCGGCTCTGGAGCCCGAGACCGCGCCGGACGGCCTGACCCGTTCCTGAGCGCTTCGCAGATCGCTAGGGTCGGCAGCCATGAGGTCCGCGCCACGCGCCACGGATGCTCCGCCGGAGACCCGACGTAGCCTGAAGGCCCTGACCCCTGGTCCTGGCCGTCGGGGGTCGACCGCTCCGGGCGAATGACTGCTCCGCCACGCGGGTAGGACAATGGCATGCGCATCCTCGTCACCGGCTCGACCGGGTACATCGGCTCGCGGCTCGTCCCCGCCCTCCTGGCCGAGGGACACGACGTCGTGGCCGCCATGCGGGATCCGGACAAGGCCAGCCGATTCGCCTGGGGCGAGCACGTGGACACCCTGCACGTCGACATCGAGGAGGAGTCCTCGATCCGGCAAGCCGTCGCGGGGGTGGAGGCCGTCTACTACCTCGTGCACTCGATGGCCGAGGGCGACTTCGTGGAGAGGGACCGGGCCGCGGCGGAGGCCGTGACGGACGCCTGCCGCGCGGCCGGCGTGGAGCGCATCGTGTACCTCTCCGGCCTGGTGCCCGACGGAGAGCTCTCCGACCACCTGCGCTCGCGGCTCGAGGTGGAGAAGATCTTCCTGGCCGGCTCCGTCCCGGCCACCGTGTTGCGCGCGGCCATGGTGATCGGCTCCGGCTCGACGTCCTTCGAGCTGCTGCGCCGGCTCTCCGAGCGGGTCCCGCTCACCCCGCTGCCCGCGTGGATGCGCAAGAAGCTCCAGCCGATCGCGATCACCGACGTGCTGCACCTCCTGGTCGCCGCTGTGAGGGGCGAGCCCCGCAACCGCAGCTACGACGTCGGGGGCGAGGAGATCGTCAGCTATCCCGTGCTGCTGAACCGGTACGCCGCCGCCGCGGGGCTGCGCCGCCTCCAGCTGGTCGTGCCCGGTGTGCCCCGGATGGTGGTGGGCCGGGCTGTGGCGGCGATCAGCCAGATGCCCGCCGGGACGGTCGAGGCGCTGGTCGACAGCCTGGGCCACGACATGGTGTGCAGCGAGGAGGACGCCCGGGTGGAGCTGGCCGACCCCAACCACGAGTTCCTCGCGCTGGACGAGGCGCTGCGGCGCTCGCTGGGGGCGGACCAGGACGGCACCGACCTCGACGGGGACCCGCTCGCGGGCGCCGCCACCGACCCGGCCTGGTCCGGCGGGTCGGTCCAGGTCACCGGTGGGTTAGTCCAGCACCTGCCCCGCAGCGCCCTGCTGGGGCTGCTGCTCGGTCCACGCGCCGGGTCGGCAGAACGCCAGAGCCCCGAGACCCTGGTCTGACGGGGTCGTGTGAGCCGGCTCAACGCACCCCTCTCGCTGCTGCCCGACCGGCTCGAGAAGCCTCTGCGTCGGATGCTCTGGGACCAGGTCCCGCGCAACCACCGCCAGGAGTCCGGAGCCTTCCGCCGACGGCAGGTCGTGGCCGTGGTCGTCGTCATCGTGGGCGGCGCCATCCTCGGCTGGTCGCTGAGGCTCGACCCCGGCGACCCGGTGTTCTACGGCGCCACCCTCGCGCTGGCCGCGGTCTGGACGGTCGGCTCGTTCGGCTCGGGCCCGCTGCACCTGGGCCGCGTCGAGCGGCACAGCAACCTGAGGCGTCCGATCCTGGGACCCGTCCTGCTGGGGCTGGCCCTGGCGCTGGTCTTCGTCGTCGGTGCTCTCGTGGTCCGCCAGGTGCCGCTGCTCGAGGGGCAGGTCAACGACGTGCTGGGCTACGCCCAGGAGGGTGTCACTCCGATCCTGCTGGCCATCACCTTCCTCAACGGGGTGGCCGAGGAGCTCTTCTTCCGGGGTGCGGCGTACGCCGCCGTGCCGCGCCACCCGGTCGCGGTCACCACCGTCGCCTACGCGTTGACCACGCTGGCCACGGGCAACCCCATGCTGGTCTTCGCGGCCCTCCTCCTCGGACTGGTGGTGGGCCTCGAACGGCGCGCCTCGGGCGGCCTGATGGGGCCGATCCTGACCCACGTCACCTGGTCCACGACGATGCTGCTGACCCTGCCGCTGATCTTCTGAGGTCAGAAGTCCTCAGCCGGAGGGGCGCCGCATGGGGACATGCGGGATGTCGTCCTCGAGGAACTCCGGGCCGCTCACGACGTACCCGAACCCGGCGTACCAGTGCGCCAGGTGGGCCTGTGCGTGCAGGTGCGAGGGCCGGTCCCCGACCAGGTCGAGGGCCCGCCGGACCAGGTGCGCACCCAGGCCGTGGCCGCGCGCGTCGGCGGCGGTGACCACCCGTCCCACCCGGGCCTCGCCGTCCGAGTCCTCCAGCACCCGCAGGTAGGCGACCGGCCGTCCGTCCTGCTCGACCCAGAGGTGTCGTGCCGACGGCTCCAAGTCTCGGCCGTCGAGCTCGGCGTAGGGACAGTCCTGCTCGACGACGAAGACGCACTCGCGCAGCTGCCAGAGCCGGTAGGCCGTCCGGGCGTCGAGTTCGTCGAAGCGGGCCACGGTGATCTCCGGCGGGGTCAGGTCCTCCACGGCCGCAGCCTAGGGCTGAACGGGCCCGTCGGGTCCGACGGGGTGACGTGGTCGGGGTAGGGTCGGGGTGAACCACGACAGGGGAGCGTCACCCACGACGCTGAGAGTGCGGCGCAGGCCGCAGACCCTCGAACCTGATCCGGGTAATTCCGGCGAAGGGAGTCGAGTCTCGACCGCTTGCGGTCCCCTCCCGACCTCAGGGAGACCTCACGATGCGCCGACCACCCGCACCACGACCCGCCCGTCGCCGAGCGCGCGCCGCCGGCGGCCTGCTGCTCAGCCTCGGCCTGACCGCCTCCTGCGCCCTGCAGAACCCGGCACCGCAGCGGGAGAGCAGTGCGGCTCCGTCCCAGGAGGTCGTGCTGGCCACCCACGACTCCTGGGCGATGCCGAAGAAGGTGCTCCAGGCCTTCACCGACCAGACCGGGTACGACGTCACGGTCCAGCCTGCCGGCGACGCGGGGGCCCTGACCAACAAGCTCGTGCTGACCAAGGGCTCACCCATCGCTGACGTGGCCTACGGCATCGACAACACCTTCGCCTCGCGCGCGGTCGACGAGGGCGTCCTCGCGGCCTACGCGCCCCAGGACGGCCTCGGCGCGGCCTACGAACCGCAGGACGCGACCGCCGCCGACCAGCTGACGCCGGTCGACTACAGCGACGTGTGCGTGAACGTCGACGACCGCTGGTTCGCCAAGAACGACATCGATCCGCCGACGTCGTTCGAGGACCTGATCGACCCGACGTACCGGGGTCTCTTCGTCACCCCCGGGCCGCCCACCTCCTCGCCCGGGCTGGCGTTCCTGATCGCGACCGTGTCGAAGTTCGGCGAGGCCGACTGGCAGGACTACTGGCAGGCCCTGCTCGACGACAACGGCGCGAAGGTGACGGCCGGCTGGTCGGACGCCTACCAGGTGGACTTCACCGCCGGCGGTGGCGGTGGCGACCGGCCGATCGTGCTGTCCTACGCGAGCTCGCCCCCCTTCACCATCCCCGAGGGCCAGACGCGGCCGACGACCAGCGCGCTGCTGGACACCTGCTTCCGGCAGGTCGAGTACGCCGCGGTGCTGGAGGGGTCGGAGAACCCGGAGGGGGCCCAGGCCCTCGTCGACTTCATGCAGGGCCCCGAGTTCCAGGCCGCCCTGCCCGAGTCGATGTACGTCTACCCGGTCGACCCCGAGACGCCCCTGCCCGCGGCCTGGGAGAAGTGGGCCACGCCGGCCGCTGACCCCTGGCCGATGCCGGAAGGCACGATCTCCGACCTGCGCGCCGACTGGCTGCGAGCGTGGGCCGACCTGGCCGGACAGTGATCTCGGCGGTGGGCCCCCGCGGGCGGTCCACCCTCGTGGTCCTCGCCCTGGCGGCGCTGCCCGTGGGCGTGCTGGGCGTCTTCTTCGTCCTCCCGGTCGGA
Source organism: Propionibacteriales bacterium (assembly GCA_038199935.1). Lineage (GTDB taxonomy): Bacteria > Actinomycetota > Actinomycetes > Propionibacteriales > Nocardioidaceae > Nocardioides_B. The sequence continues at coordinate 34,175 of JBBPYL010000131.1, forward strand.
GGCATGCTGGCCCGGGGTCTCCTGCCGGAGGGTCGGCTGGACCTCTCCGGGGTGCTCGACGTGCTCTCCCGCAGCCGCACCCAGCGCGTCGTGTGGTTCACGCTGTGGTCGGCGGGACTCGCCACCGCGCTCACCCTGGGCCTGGGACTGCCGTTGACCTACGTGCTCTACCGGCTGCGACTGCCTGGACGAGCGGCGCTGCGGGCGCTGGTGATGATGCCGTTCGTGCTGCCGACCGTCGTGGTCGGCGTGGCCTTCCGGACCCTGCTCGCACCGTCTGGCCCACTGGGGGCGCTCGGCCTCGACGGGACCCCGGCCGCGATCGTGGCCGCGATGGTGTTCTTCAACCTCGCCGTCGTCGTCCGCACCGTCGGCGGGCTCTGGGAGAACCTGGACGCGCGGCGCGAGCAGGCCGCGGCCGCCCTCGGGGCGGCCCCTTGGCAGGTGCTGTGGACGGTCACGTTGCCCGCCTTGGCCCCCGCGGTGGTCGCCGCCGCCAGCGTGGTGTTCCTCTTCTGTGCCACAGCCTTCGGGGTGGTGCTGACGCTCGGCGGGCTGCGCTACGCGACCGTGGAGACCGAGATCTACCTGTTGACCACCCAGTTCCTCGACCTCCGTGGGGCAGCAGCCCTCTCCCTGCTCCAGCTGCTCGTGGTCAGCGGGCTGCTGGTGGCGGCCCACCGCAGTCGCTCGCGGCGCGAGCAGGCCCTGGACCGCTCGACCGCCCGGTCGCTCGCGACGCGCCCGACCCGACGTGACGCTCCGGCCGTGGTCGCCTCGCTGCTCGCCCTCGCCCTCGTGGTGGCGCCGGTGCTCGCCCTCGTCCTCGGCTCGCTGTGGGTGGGGAACGGGTGGGGACTCACCTACTACCGCGGTCTCGACGCCACCGGACCGGACTCTCCGCTGCTGGTGCCGGTCACCGACGCCCTGGCCAACTCGTGGCGGGTGGCGGTCGACGCGGCCCTCATCGCGCTGCTGCTCGGCCTGTTGATCTCCTTGGTCGTCTCGCGGCCGACACGCACGCGGGGCGAGCGTCGTGGCCTGGCCCTGCTCGACGGGGTCTTCATGCTCCCGTTGGGTGTCTCGGCGGTGACGCTCGGGTTCGGCTTCCTGATCACCTTGGACCGGCCG
>JBBPYL010000132.1:0-18220 GCA_038199935.1 Propionibacteriales bacterium
TCGGCCGCCGGGGGCTGGGTGGCGATCCGGTCCAGTGACCACAGGAACGCGGAGAGGGTCTTGCCCGAGCCGGTGGGCGCCACGACCAGGGCGTTGCGTCCGGCCGCGCTCGAGCCCCAGGCGCCCAGCTGGGCGGGGGTCGGCGCGGCGAAGGCGGCCGCGAACCAGGTCCGGGCGGGCAGGCGGAAGGCGTCGAGCACGCTGCTGCTCGACGGGGCCGACGACGGGGCCGACGAGACGAGGTCCACCACGCTCCCCATCCTGCCCGACGCCACCGACACCCCTCCGGAAGTTTCCCAGGGTATGCAGGAGAACTGCCTCTCCCCATGGAGAATTCTCCATGGGGAGAGGCAGTTCTCCGTGGGGAGTGACGCCGCAGGACGTGGGCTTCTGCACCCCGGCTCCGCGCTCGCGGCTGCGCCTCAGGTTCGAGTTCGCGGCGCGAGCGCCTCGGTACGCCACAGGTCCGGGTGATCCTCGAGCCAGAGCCGAGCGTCCCGACGACCGAGCTCGGCCGCCTCGCGGAAGAAGTCCGCGTCGAAGAGCAGGTACGACAGCATCTCGCCCTGGAGCGGGCTGTCGCTGCCCATCAGCCTGTGCATCACCTGCAGGTCGGGGTCGCCGAGGGTCCGTCGTACCGTCGCGTGGTTGGTCCGGAAGACGTCCATGGCCAGCTGGCTGAGCTCCTCGCCGTGGTCGGGCGCGATCGCGACGAAGGGCACCGTGCGGTACGCGCGCCGGCCCTCGGACTTTCGGTAGCGGCCAATCGCCCGGGCCAGACCGACGTCCGCGATGAGGTGGTTCACGTCGGTGAGCCGGCGCAGGTCGTGGCGCAGCGGGTCGTCCATCACCGACCCCAGCAGTGCGGCGCCCCCGTCGCCGATGTCGACCGAGGCGAGGTCCTGGGCCGGGTCCGGGTCCGCGCGGTGCAGGCTGCCCGTGCCGACCACGACGACCCGGTCGGCCCCCAGGTCGAGCGCAGGGGCGACCAGCTCACGGCGCCGTGTCGCCCCGTCGACGTACCAGCCGGCGGCCTCGGCGGGCGCGTCGACCCGCACCGAGGGGAAGAGCACGGGAATGGCGGAGGACGCCATCAGGTGCTCGACACCGAGCGAGGTCCGGACGAAGCGGTGCTGCCGACCCGGGGACGTCGACGGCAACGGGTCCGAGGACTCGGTGAACATCACCACCTCGCCGGTACGCACGGCCGTCGCGGTCACGGAGACGGCGTCGAGCTCCCCGGTCTCGACGTTGCGGTGCAGGTCGTCCCAGTCGATGACGCGACCTAGCGTCCGGGCCAGGGGACCGGTGCCGAAGAGACCGCGGAGGCGGAAGAACGAGAGGCCGAGCGTCTCCGAGGCATAGCGAGCGGCGACGACGGGGACCTGCTGCCACAGCGGCCGCATGACGTGGCTCTTGGTCGACCCGGCCAGCACGCCGCGCAGCTGGACGGCCTGCTCCTCGGGCGAGCGGTGCGCGGTGGCGGCGAGTGCGCCGGTGAGCAGAGCGCCCGCGCTGGTGCCGACGTAGACCGTCGGGCGCTCGCCGCGTCGTCCGAGCTCGGGCAGCAGGATGTCGAGGGCGCCGACCTGGTACGCCGAACGGGCACCACCAGCGTCGAGGACCAAGGCCACTCGGCCGGGACCGGCAGGGGTCGCGCGGGTGGAGCGGGGCGGGGTCGTGGGCACCGGCCGATGGTAGAGCGTGCAGGCGGCGTACTCCCCACGGAGAACTGCCGCTCCCCATGGAGAGCTACCCATGGGGAGCGGCAGTTCTCCTGCATACCCTGGGAAACTTCTGGTCAGGGGTCAGGGGTCAGGGGTTAGGGGTCAGGGGTCGGGGGTCGGGGGTCAGGGGTCGTGGGGGAGAGCATCTTCTGGAACCAGGCCACGTCGACCCAGCGGCCCAGCTTCCAGCCGACCTCGCGCATGGTGCCGACGTTCTCGAAGCCGAGAGAGCGGTGCAGCGCCTCGCTGGAAGGGTTCGGCAGCGCGACGAGCGCCACCGCGGTGTGCACCCCGCTGTCGGTCATCCGCTCCAGCAGGGCCGGGTAGAGCTCGCGCGCGACACCACGCCCCCGCACGGCCGGATCCAGGTAGATCGACGTCTCCCGGGTGCGCCGGTACGCCGGCCGCGGCCGGTAGGACCACGAGTAGGCGAAACCCACGACGACCGAGTCGGCCTCGGCCACGAGCAGGTGGTCGCCCTCGTGGTTCCCGGCCAGCTTCTCCTGCCAGTAGTCCATCGCCGGCGGGTACAGGTCGAAGGTGGCCACGCTGCCGGCGACCTCGCGGTCGTAGATGCGCGCCACCCCCGGCAGATCGTCCAGGCTCGCCAGGCGGATGGTGACGTCGGAGGCCATCTGGTCATCCTGACACCAGCGGACCCGGGAACCTGCCGTCGTCGTTCCCCGCGGACGGACGACTTGCGAGGAGGACCATGGTCTGCGTCACACTGGAGCCATGACGATCGAGCCTGACGACAAGGACTGGACCTGGGTCTTGGAACGGCACTGCGAGGAGTGTGGCTTCGAGGCCTCCTCCGTCGAGCGGGCCGACATCGCCTCGATGGTGCGCGCCAGCGCCGGATCCTGGCCCTTGGCGCTGACCCTGCCTGAGGCCGCGACCCGGTCCGATCCCGACCGCTGGTCGGTGTTGGAGTACGCCTGCCACGTCCGCGACGTGCACCTCCTCTTCGGTCAGCGTCTGAACCGGATGCTCACCGAGGACGACCCGGAGTTCGAGAGCTGGGACCAGGACGAAACCGCGAAGACCGGGAGCTACGACGAGCAGGACCCGGCCGTGGTCTCCGAGGAGCTGGTCGAGGCCGCCGAGCGGGTCGCCGACCAGTACGCCGCGGTCGGCATGGGCGAGTGGCAGCGGCACGGGCGTCGCAGCGACGGCTCGGAGTTCACCGTGGAGTCGCTGGGTCGCTACCACCTGCACGACGTGTTGCACCACCAGTGGGACGTAGGCTCTGCCCCGTGCGACACACCGAGTTCTGGACCCGGATGACCGAGGCGCTCGGCTCCTCGGCGTACGCCGAGGTGTGGTCCGAGAGCCAGGTGCTGGCCGGTCTGGGCGGGAGGACGGCGCGCGAGGCGTTGGACGGTGGGGACTCGCCGAAGCAGGTCTGGCGCGTGGTCTGGGAGGCCCTCGAGCTGCCCGCGACCGCCAGGTGAGCAGCCCGGAGGAGTCCGGCGCGCGGGCCGGTCGCGCTTTGGCGGGCTGGGTCGGCGGAGGCGCGGCCGGGTTGGCCCAGGGGTTCGGCGGCGGGATGCGCTGGCCCGACGAGCGCGTCGCCACCGTGCAGCGACGGGCCCTGTCCACGCTGATGGTGACCCAGAGTCTCGGCGGGGTCGGTCTGACCATCGGCATCGCCGCGCTGCTCGCCGAGCAGATCACCGGGTCCGAGGCCCTGGCCGGCCTGGTGCAGACGATGCAGGTGCTGGGGGCCGCGCTGGCCTCCTACCTCCTGGCCCGGCTGATGGGACGGCACGGCCGACGTCCCGGACTGGCCCTGGGCTACCTGCTCGGCGCCACGGGTTCCGCCCTGTGCGTCGTGGCCGGCGTCCTCGGCTCCTTCCTCGTGCTGATGGCCGGCGCGACGCTGCTGGGCTCCACCACGGCCACGAACAGCCAGTCGCGCTATGCCGCCACCGACCTGGCTCGCCCCGAGCACCGGGCCCGCTCCCTGTCGCTGGTCGTCTGGGCGACCACCGTCGGCGCGGTGGCCGGACCTAATCTGACCGGGTGGGCAGGCGGCGTCGCCGATGACCTGGGGCTGCCGCGGCTGACCGGGCCCTTCCTGCTCGGGACCGTGGCCATCGCCGCAGCAGGCCTGGTGATCGCCGTCTTCCTGCGTCCCGACCCCCTGCTCGTGGCGCGGGAGGCGGCCTTGGCGCGGGGCACGCCGGGGGCCGGTGCGCCCCGACCCTCGTGGCGTCGCGTGCTCGGCGTCATGCGCGAACGTCCTTTGGTGGGTGCCGGGGTCGCCGCGCTGGCCCTGGCGCACGCGGTGATGGTCTCGGTGATGGTGATGACTCCGCTGCACATGCACCACGGCGGGGCTCGGCTGGAGGTGATCGGCCTCGTGATCAGCGGACACGTCCTGGGCATGTTCGCACTCGCCCCGCTCGTCGGCTGGGCCGCGGACCGCTTCGGTCGTCCGCGGGTGCTCACCACCGGCGCCGTCGTCCTGCTGGGCGCCGTCGCACTGGCCGGGAGCGCCCCCGACGGTGCCTCGCCCCAGATCGGGATCGGCCTGTTCCTGCTCGGCTTCGGCTGGTCGTTGTGCACCGTCGCCGCCTCGACCCTGCTCTCCGAGTCCGCCCCGTCCGAGGCCCGGACCGACGTCCAGGGAGCCGCGGACCTGGTGATGGGTCTGGTCGCGGCCACCGCCGGAGCGCTGGCCGGGGTGGTGATGGGCGCCTTCGGCTTCGTGGTGCTCAACGCCTTCGCGGCGCTGCTGGTCTGCGGCGTGGCCACGTCGGCGGAGATCGCGCGTCGAGCCAGCCTCACCGCGCGGACGCCCGGGGCTGACCTGCCCTCCCTCTAGGGCTGCCTGTCAGACTGCGGCCATGTCAGGACCCACTGCGGACGTCGCCGTGATCGGCGGCTCCGGCTTCTACACGTTCCTCTCCGACGCCGAGGAGGTTGAGGTCGCCACGCCGTACGGCGACCCGTCCGGACCGATCGCGGTCGGGGAGGTGTCCGGACGCCGGGTCGCCTTCCTGGCTCGGCACGGTGCCGAGCACGCGTTCCCTCCGCACCGGATCAACTACCGGGCGAACCTGTGGGCACTGGCCTCGCTGGGCGTGCGCCAAGTGCTGGCCCCGTGCGCCGTGGGTGGACTCCGTGCCGAGGTGAGCCCCGGTGACCTGGTGGTGCCCCGCCAGCTGGTGGACCGGACGACGTCGCGGGTCCAGACCTTCGTGGACCGAGGCGCGGCCCACGTGCCGTTCGCCGACCCGTACTGCCCGACCCTGTCCGAGGCGCTCTCGGCGGACGAGACCGTCCACCACGGTGGGACGATGGTCGTGGTCGAGGGCCCGCGCTTCTCGACCCGGGCCGAGTCCCAGCACTACGCCGCGCAGGGCTGGACGCTGATCAACATGACCGGACATCCGGAGGCGGTGCTGGCGCGCGAGCTGACCCTCTGCTACTCGGCGATCGCCCTGGTCACCGACATGGACGCCGGGGTCGAGGACGGCGAGGGCGTCGGTCAGGCCGAGGTCTTCGCGATGTTCGGGCGCAACATCGAGCGGCTCAAGACCCTGCTCGGCGCGGTGGTGGCCGACCTGCCGACGGTGGGGGGCTGCACCTGCGCGACGTGGGCCGAGGGAATCGACCTGCCGTACGAGATCCCGGGCCGCTGATGAGGATCCTGCTCACCGGGGCCTGCGGGTTCATCGGTCGAGCCATCGACGCCGAGCTCACCGACGCCGGCCACGAGGTGGTGGGGGTGGACCTGCTGATCCCGCAGGCGCACCCGGTCGACGCCGTCGTGCCGGCGGGGGTGCACCGGCTCGATGTCCGCGAGGCGGACCGGGACGAGACCTGGTCCGGGCTCCTCGACGGCGTCGACGCGGTGTGTCACCAGGCAGCCATGGTGGGCGCCGGCGTCACGGCTGCGGACCTTCCGCTCTACGCCGGGCACAATGACCTCGGCACGGCGGCGCTGCTCGCCGCGATGGCGTCGAGCGGGGTCTTCGCACTGGTGCAGGCCTCGTCGATGGTCGTCTACGGCGAAGGCCGCTACCGCTGCGAGGAGCACGGTGCGCAGAGCCCCGGCCCGCGTCCGCGGGCCGACCTGGAGTCGGGGGGCTTCGAGTGTCCCTGCCCGGTGTGCGGACGTCCGCTCGGCTGGGAGCTGGTCCCTGAGGACGCCCGGCTGGACCCACGCAGCAGCTACGCGGCGAGCAAGCTCGCCCAGGAGCACTTCGCCTCGGCCTGGGCGCGGCAGGCGGACTCTGCGGCGATCTCGCTGCGCTACCACAACGTCTACGGTCCGCACATGCCTCGCGACACTCCCTACTCCGGCGTCGCGGCGATCTTCCGCTCCCAGGTGGAGGCCGGGTCGGCGCCTCGCGTCTTCGAGGACGGCGGCCAGATGCGCGACTTCGTGCACGTCACCGACGTGGCCCGGGCCAACCGCGCTGCGCTGGAGGCCGTCGTGAAGGATCCTGCCGGTGCCGTGCGGGCGCTCAACGTCTGCTCCGGCTTTCCTGTCACCATCGCCGACGTCGCGGCGCTGGTGGCTCGGGGAACGGGGTCCGACCTGGTCCCCGAGGTCACCGGCGACTTCCGGATCGGGGACGTGCGTCACGTGGTGGCCTCGCCCGAGCGGGCGACGTCCGAGCTCGGCTTCACCGCACGGGTGCGTCCGGCCGAGGGCCTCGAAGCCTTCGCAACCGCCCCCCTGCGCTGAGGTCCCCCACTGACCGTGGTCGACGACGCAGCGACCGCGGGGCAGCGGAGGCCTCGTTACCAGCCGGTGTGCAGCAGATGCTGGACGACGAGGGCGAAGACGATCTGCAGGGCCAGGCCGCGGCTGCGCCAGCGCTCGGGCAGAAGGGCGCAGGACAGCAGCAGCCAGGGCACGAAGGGCAACCAGATGCGTTCCACCTCGGCCTTGCTCATCTGGGTGGCGTCCGCGATGAGGATCGACGCCGTCGCTGCTCCGGAGAGCCAGAGCACCACCCGGGCCGAGGCGTCGGCACGGAGGACCCGCCACCGGCTCGCCAGGTGCGCCAGGCTGGCGCCGAGCAACGGCCCGCTGGCGAAGAGCAGGGCGGCCGGGCCACCCCAGGTCCAGTAGAGCGTCGGGCGACGTCCGCCGATGCCGCCGAAGTACCGGTCCCGGATGGCCGGCAGCGCCTCGAGATAGGAGAAGCCGCCGACCCAGAAGGCGGCCACGACGAGGAGCGCCGCGACGGCGGCCAAGCCCAGCGGGAACCACGAGCGCCCCAGCCACAGCACGGTCAGCGCGAGGACGCCGAGCAGGGGCAGGCCGTAGGAGCACATCACCGCGTAGCCGAGCAGGAGCCCGGCCAGGACAGAGAAGGCGATGCTGCGGCGGACCGCCGCGACAGCGAGCGCGGCCAGGCCCCAGGCCGCCACCGCAGCGAACATGGCGTCCGCCGAGACCGCTTGCCAGATCGCAGCGGGTCCGACGACCAGGAAGGGCGCCGCCCGGCGGGCGAGGTCCTCGGCCCCGAGGACGCGCATCGCGACCAGCACGCCGACCGCGGTGGTCGCGGCCACGACGGTCACGACCAGGCCGGCTCCGAAACCCGAGCCGAGGTTGAGCCGGGCCAGCAGCACGAAGAAGCCGAGAGCCCCGGGGGGATGTCCCGCGATGTGCACCGGCCACTTGTTTCCGCCGTTCTCCAGACTGATCCGTGAGACGTACACCTGCAGGACGGCAGGGAAGTCGGAGGTCGCGCGCGCGGTCCCGAGGTACTCGTACTGCTCGTCGAGGATCTGCCCGATCCCGTCCACCCCGTCCACGAAGGCCAGGGCGAGCATCCAGGCCAGGCCGCCCAGGAACGAGGCTGCGAGCAGCCTGCCCCAGGTCAGCCGCGCGGCCATGGGGGCCGCGTAGCGCCAGGAGAGCAGACCCAGCACGAGGGCCGGCAGCGTGCCGAAGCCGACGCGTGGCATCCAGTCGGCGTGCAGCGGGGGGAAGTGGTTCACCCGCACGTTGTAAGGAAAGATCGCGGGTACCAGCATGGCCACGGCCATCAGCACCAGGGCGCCGACCAGGCCTCGTCGGGCAGCGACGCTGCCGGCGGTGCGCGGCTGGTCCACGGACGTCGAGGTCATGGGCGAGATCCTAGGTCGGCGTCGGTCGCGGCCGGCGGGGAGGACCGTCGCCTGACATCCGTCAGGCTTAGATAATGAGTCGCGCACCCGGACGCTACGCTTGGTGCCTAGGCTGAGGGCATGACGTCGGGCTGTAATCTCGTGCTCCCCTGCCGAGACGAGGGTCCGGCACTTCGGGCGCTGCTGCCTCGCGTCCCCGCCACCTTCTCGGTGATCGTGGTCGACAACGGGTCCAGCGACGACACCGCGCTGGTCGCGGAGTCGCTGGGAGCCCGGGTCGTGGTCGAGCCCAGCCCCGGGTACGGCGCCGCGGTGCACGCCGGCGTGGTGGCCGCGTCGGCGGAGTTCCTCGCGGTGATGGACGGTGACGGATCCTTCGATCCCGAGGACCTGCTGCCGCTGCTGGCCGAGGTGCGTGCGGGCCAGGCGACGATGGCCACCGGCCGTCGTCGACCGGTGCGTCGAGGCGTCTGGCCCTGGCACGCCCGCCTGGGCAACTCGATCGTGCTGTGGTGGCTGCGGCGTCGGATCGGCACCTCGGTCCACGACATCGCTCCGATGCGGGTGTGCCGCACCGCGGACCTGCTCGCCCTGGGCGTGGCCGACCGTCGCTTCGGGTACCCGGTGGAGCTGCTGTCGAAAGCAACCCGGGAGGGCTGGACCGTGACCGAGCACGACGTGGCCTACCACCCACGCGCCGAGGGGACGAAGTCCAAGGTCTCCGGCTCGGTGCGCGGCACGGTGCGGGCCGCCCGCGACTTCGCGAAAGTGCTGCGATGAGCGCCGGGGGGGACGCCGTCGCCCTGGTGATGGCCAAGGCTCCGGTGGCAGGTCGGGTCAAGACGCGACTGGGGCGCGTGGTCGGCGACCAGGCGGCGGCGGCCCTGGCCACGGCGGCCCTGCTGGACACCCTCGCCGTCTGCACGCAGACCTTCGGGGCGGCACGGTGCTACCTCGCGCTGGACGGAGATCTGAGCCAGGTCGACGATTCCAGCGGAATCGTGGACCACCTCGAGGGCTGGACCGTCCTTCCCCAGCGCGGGGACGGCTTCGCTCAGCGGCTCGCCCACGCCCACGCGGAGGTGGCCGGTCTGGCCGGCGCGCCGGTGGTGCAGGTCGGCATGGACACCCCGCAGGCCAGCAGGGACGACCTCGACGCGGTGGCCGGTGCGCTTGCTGCTGGGGCCGACGCCGTCCTGGGTCGGGCGCCGGACGGCGGCTGGTGGGTCCTGGGGCTGGCCCGGCCTGAGTTGGCCTCGGTGCTGGAGCAGGTCGAGATGTCCACCGAGCACACCGGCGACGACACCCGTGCGGTCCTGGTCGCGGCCGGGGCGCGGGTCGCGACCACGTCCACGCTGACCGACGTGGACGAGGTGGCCGACGCCGATGAGGTCGCGCACGCCTTCCCCACGACCCGCTTCGCCCGGACCTGGACGCAGCTCGCCCACGCTGAGGTGACCCGATGACCTTGACCACCGGAGTCCACCTCGGCCAGATCTACTCCGCCGCGCTGCGAGGCGAGCCGTGCCTGGTGCACGGACTCGACGAGGCGCCCCGCCCGCTCCCGGTCGACTTCTGGGCCGGGAACGTCGACGACACGGACCGGACGCTGCTGGGCCACTGCCACGGTCCGACCCTGGACATCGGGTGCGGGCCTGGGCGGATGAGTCAGCACCTCGTCCAGCGGGGAGAGCGCGTGCTCGGCATCGACGTCGTGCCGGAGGCGGTCAGGCAGACTCGCGCCCGGGGGGCCGGAGCCCTGTTGCGGGACGTCTTCGCGCCCCTGCCGTGGGAGGGTTGCTGGGGGACCGCCCTGCTCGCCGACGGGAACATCGGCATCGGCGGGGACCCCCTGCGCCTGCTGCGTCGAGTGGCCCAGCTCCTCGCCCCCGGAGGTCGGGTGGTGGTCGACATCGCCGGCCCCGGCTCCGGGCTGCAGACCTACGCGATGAGCCTGGAGTGCGGGGGCCTGCGCAGCGACGTCTTCCCGTGGGCCGAGGTCGGCCCGGAGGCCCTGGCTGACCTGGCCCCCCAGGCCGGCTTCGCGGTCAGCGTGGTCGACAGCATCGACGGCCGGTGGTTCGCCGTGGCCGAGCGGTGGGCGTGAGATGCCGACCGTACCGACGCTGAGGATCCCGCGCGAGGAAGACCTGCGCTCGTCGTTGCGGGACCCGGCGGTGGCGGCTCGGGTCGGAGTGTGGCTCGGGGTGTGCTTCACCGTCGCCTTCCTCACCGGCCTCTACAGCCACCTGCTCCAGAACCAGCCCGGCTGGTTCGTCCCCCTGACGCGTCCGGTCTGGATCTACCGGCTGACACAGGGCCTGCACTACCTCTCCGGGGTCGCCTGCGTGCCCCTGCTGCTGGTCAAGCTCTTCACGGTCTTCCCGCGCCTGTTCACCCGACCGCCGTGGGGGGACCGGAGACAGCTCCTGCTGCACGGGCTCGAGCGGGCCTCGATCGGTGCGCTGGCGGCGGCGGCGATCTTCCAGCTCGCCACGGGCCTGGCCAACTCCTCCCAGTGGTACCCGTTCTCCTTCTCCTTCCGCTCGGCCCACTACGCGGTGGCCTGGGTGGCCATCGGAGCCCTTGCCCTGCACGTGGCGGTCAAGCTCCCGGTGATCCGAGAGGCCTTCGCCGCTCCGCTCGAGGCGGGCGAGCACACCGAGGACGACCCCGACGAGGACGACCCAGACAAGGACGACCCAGACGAGGACGACCCAGACACGGACGACGCCGACAGGGACGACCCCGACGGGGGCGCAGCACGGACGGGCCTGAGCCGCCGCGGGCTGATCCAGACGACGTACGCCGCGGTCGGGCTGACCGTGCTCGCCGTGGCCGGAGGCTCCGTCCCCGGGCTGCGCCGTGTCTCGGTCTTCGCCAACCACTACGTTCCCGGGGGTGGCATCCCCATCAACAAGAGCGCCCACCGCGCCGGGGTCACTGCCGCTGCGACGGCGCCGGACTACTCCCTCGTCGTCGTCGCCGGGGAGCGGAGCGTCACCCTCTCCCTGGCCGATCTCTCCGCGATGACGCAACGCACGGCCACGTTGCCGATCGCCTGCGTGGAGGGCTGGAGCGCCTCGGGAGAGTGGACCGGGGTGCCCCTGCGCGACCTGCTCGATCTCGTCGACGCTGCATCCGGCAGCGCCGTGCGGGTCCGGTCGGTGCAGGAGAGTGGGCCCTTCCGGTCCTCGCTGCTGGTGGAGAACGTCGCGGACGACCCAGTGACCCTCCTGGCGCTGAGGCTGGACGGCGAGCCGCTGAGTCTCGACCACGGCTTCCCCTGCCGCCTGATCGCCCCCGGACGCCCCGGAGTGCTGCAGACGAAGTGGGTCGGCCGCTTGGAGGTGCAGTCATGACCGCGGTGCGCGCGTCGCTGGGCTTGGTCGGGGCCGCGGTGCTCGGGTGGGGGCTGTGGCTCATGCTGGGCCTGGGCGTGGACCGGCTCGTGGGCACGGTGACCTGGTTGGTGGGTGGCGTGGTCGTGCACGACGCGCTGTTGGCTCCCGCGGTGACGGTCCTGGGCTACCTCGTCGTGCGTCGGCTCCCTCCTCGGGTGGGGCGGCACGCGATCTGGATCGCCGTGATGCTGGGCACGCTGACGCTGGCCGTGCTGCCGAGCCTCGGCCGGTTCGGCGCCAAGCCGGACGACCCCTACCTGCTCAACCGTGCCTACGCCGTGTGGTGGGTCGCGCTGGCCGTCCTGCTCGTCGGGGTCGCCGCCACCTGGGAGCTGGTGGTCGTGCCGCGTCGACGAGACCGCGCCACCCTGCCGGCGGAACACTAGAGGTCCCCGTGGCCCACGTCCTCGTCGTCGACGACGACCGCACCGTGCGCGAGGTCGTGGTGTCCTACCTCAGGGCGGCCGGCCATCACGTCACGGACGTGGCCGACGGGGAGGGCGCACTACGAGAGATCGGTGAGCACCCGGCGGACCTCGTCATCCTCGACCTGATGCTGCCCGGGATCGACGGCCTCGAGGTGTGCCGGCGACTGCGGGGGCGCGGCGACGTACCGGTGATCATGCTCACCGCCCTGGGGGCTGAGGACGACCGGGTGACCGGCCTGGAGCGGGGCGCTGACGACTACGTCACCAAACCCTTCAGCCCCCGTGAGCTCGTGCTGCGCGTGGACTCGGTGCTGCGCCGGGTCGTCGAGCCCCCCGCCGCGCTCGGCCGAGTGGTCGACGACGATCTCGTCGTCGACGGCGCTCAGCGGATCGTCACGTTGGGCGGGGCCCGGCTGGCGTTGACCACGCGCGAGTTCGACCTGCTGGCCTTCCTCGTCGCCCGGGCCGGGGTGGCGCACTCGCGCGAGGACCTGCTGGCCTCGGTCTGGGGCTGGTCCTTCGGTGACCAGTCGACGGTGACCGTGCACGTGCGCCGGCTGCGCGAGAAGGTGGAGGCCGATCCGGCCCGCCCCGAGCGGCTGCTCACCGTCTGGGGTGTCGGCTACCGCTGGGAGGCGCGGGAGTGAGTCCCAGCGACGTGGAGATCGTGGTCATCGGCGCGGCGTGGTCGGCCTCCGTGGGCGTCATCGGGCTGGCCGTCGGCTGGGGGGTGCGCCACCGGTCTCTGCGGTGGGTCCCGCTGGTGGTGGCGGTGGTCGCCGTCGCCTCGGTGGTGGCCGGCATGGTGGGAACGGCCCGGGCGATGTTCCTCTCCGAGCACGACTTCGCGGTGGTGCTGCAGGTCTCATTCGTGGCCGGGGTGGTCTCCACCACGTTCGCCATGGTCCTGGGTGCCGGGCTCGTGCGCTCCTCGAAGCGACTGCGCGAGGACGCCCGTCGCTTCGGCGAGGAGGGTCACTTCGCGGGGGGCCCCGGCGGCCCGGCCGAGTTCGGGGAGCTCTCCGCCGAGCTCTCCCGCACCAGTGCACGGCTGAACGAGGCGCGCCGGCAGGAGACCCGTCTGGAAGAATCGCGCCGGGAGCTGGTCTCCTGGGTCTCCCACGACCTGCGCACGCCGCTGGCGGGCCTGCGGGCGATGACCGAGGCCCTCGAGGACGGGTTGGCCGAGGACCCCGGCCGCTACCACCGCCAGATGCGCGGCGAGGTCGACCGGATGGTGCGGATGGTCGACGACCTCTTCGAGCTCTCGCGGATCCACGCCGGTGTCCTGCGACTCACCCCGGAGAGCGTCGCGGTCGGGGACGTGGTCAGCGACGCGCTGGCCGGCGCCGAGCCGGTCGCGCGCGCCGGGGGCGTCCGGCTGAGCGGTCGTGTCGAGGACGGGCTGGTGGTGCGCGCCGACGTCGCCGGCCTGAGTCGCGTGGTGACCAACCTGGTCTCCAACGCGATCCGGCACACGCCGCGCGCCGGGGCGGTGCAGATCGAGGGCCGGGCCGTGCCCGAGGGCGTCGAGCTGTCGGTCAGCGACGGCTGTGGTGGCATCGAGGGCGACGACCTGGACCGGGTCTTCGACGTGGCCTGGACCGGCGAACGGGCTCGTACCCCGCGTCCGCCCGAGACCGTGCCGGGCAGCACCTGGTCGGCCACAGAGGCCCCCCCTGGGCTCAGCTCGGGTTTCCGCCCTGGCTACAGCGCGGGGTTCAATTCGGGGTTCAGCTCGGGAGCCGGGCTGGGGCTGGCCATCGTCCGGGGAATCGTCGAGGCCCACCAGGGTCGGGTCAGCGTCGACAACGGCGAGTTCGGCTGCCGCTTCCGGGTGCTGCTGCCCGGCTGAGTCCGCGGCCCGGGGTCTCTCGGCGTGTCGGGCGCAGTCGAACACCTGTTCGCACCTACGCTCGGTGTCGTACACAGGTCGAGGTTCACCCGGGTCGTCCCCAGGTCTCGACATCGGGCTCGAAGACTGTCGGAGGACCTCTCTAGTGTCAGTGGCGATGAAGAAGACGACAGGTTCCCCCTCGAGGCGGACAGACGGACGGACAACCATGGCTGGCGGAGATCGCGACAAGGCGCTGGACGCCGCGCTGGCGAACATCGAGCGGCAGTTCGGCAAGGGCTCGGTGATGCGACTGGGTGAGGAGACCCGGGCGGCGCTGGAGGTGATCCCGACCGGTGCCATCGCCCTCGACGTGGCGCTCGGCATCGGCGGCCTGCCGCGCGGTCGGGTGGTGGAGATCTACGGACCGGAGTCGTCGGGCAAGACCACGGTCGCCCTGCACGCTGTGGCCAACGCCCAGCGCGCGGGCGGCATCGTGGCCTTCATCGACGCCGAGCACGCGCTGGACCCCGACTACGCCAAGGCCCTCGGGGTTGACACCGACGCGCTGCTGGTCTCGCAGCCGGACTCCGGGGAGCAGGCTCTGGAGATCGCCGACATGCTGGTGCGGTCCGGCGCGCTGGACCTGATCGTGATCGACTCGGTGGCCGCGCTGGTGCCGCGGGCCGAGATCGAGGGCGAGATGGGCGACAGTCACGTCGGGCTCCAGGCCCGGCTGATGAGCCAGGCACTCCGCAAGATGACCGGCGCCCTCAACGGCTCCGGGACGACGATGATCTTCATCAACCAGCTGCGCGAGAAGATCGGGGTGATGTTCGGCTCGCCGGAGACCACCACCGGTGGTCGCGCGCTCAAGTTCTACTCCTCGGTGCGGCTGGACGTACGACGGATCGAGACGCTCAAGGACGGCCAGGAGATGGTCGGCAACCGGACGCGGATCAAGGTCGTGAAGAACAAGGTCGCCCCGCCGTTCAAGCAGGCGGAGTTCGACATCATGTACGGCCAGGGCATCAGCCGCGAGGGTGGCCTGATCGACGTGGGGGTCGAGGCGGGCCTGGTCCGCAAGGCGGGCGCCTGGTACACCTACGAGGGCGACCAGCTCGGACAGGGCAAGGAGAACTCGCGCTCCTTCCTGCGGGACAACCCCGATCTGGCCAACGAGCTGGAGAAGCGGATCCTGGAGAAGCTTGGGGTGGTCCCCACCGTCGATGCCCCCGAGGCGTCAGCGGCGCCGGCCGAGCCGACCGGCATCGACTTCTGAGTCGGGTCGGTGGAGTCGGCGAACGGCTACGACGGCGACGTCCGTCTCGGGGTGAGGGCCTGGTTCGGCGAGGACGTGGACTCCTCGGATGACACGGTGGCGGCGGGGACGTCTGTCGACGTCGAGGCCGAGGGTCCTGACGCCGACCAGGAGGGTGTTGCCCGCAAGATCCTGCTCGACCAGCTCACGGGCCGGGCGCGCAGCCGCTCCGAGCTCGAGGCCAAGCTGGCCGGCAGAGGGGTTCCGGCCGAGATCGGTGCCCGGCTGCTGGACCGCTTCGAGGAGGTCGGTCTGGTCGACGATGCTGTCTTCGCGAGGTCGTGGGTGGAGTCGCGGCAGGCGTCCAAGGGCCTGGCCCGGCGAGCCCTCGCCCAGGAGCTGCGGCGGAAGGGCATCGGCGACGATGTGGCGCGCGAGGCCTTGGACGGGGTCGACCCTGAGGACGAGCTGGAGTCGGCCCGGGCGCTGGTGCGCCGTCGGCTGAGTCGCGTGGCCTCGCTGGACCAGGCCACCGCAGTGCGTCGCCTCAGCGGGATGCTGGCACGCAAGGGGTATCCGCCCGGCACCGCGTTCCGCGTGGTCCGTGAGGAGCTGCGGCTGGCGGGGGAGGACCTCGACCAGGATCCGGGCCTGGAGTCCGGCGCCCACGAGTGAGTTGGCTGCCGCCGCGCAGTGACGGGGGGACCGGGGGCAGAGCAGACGCCTTGACCCTCGGCGGCGTGCGTCCTAGCCTCACCACAGCAGCGTCAGTCTGTGCTCGGTTCGCTGGGGGGACCCTTCGGACGGGCCGACGGGCCGACGGGGCTGCGGGCATCCCGAACACCATGTGATCCGACATTCCCTGCCGTAGGCGCACCCCAGACACACCGCACGAGCACACCCGAGATGCGTCGTCCACGCCGTGGACGGAGCCGGTCGGTCCCGACGCCCCAGGGCGCCGGGGGCTACAGGCTGCATCGTGGGGCGCGCGTGCCCCCGGCCGCGGATGCCGCGGACCGGAGAGGAGCGCAGATGGTCGGCGTAGGGGTCTTCGAGCTGGTGCTCCTGCTCGCGGCGGTCGTGGTCGTTGCGGCCGTGGTCGTGGGGCTGGTGGTGCTCGGGCTCGTCCTGCGTCGTCGCTCCCCCCTCCTGAACTCCGGCACCGCGGAGGGCCAGCCGGCGCAGAGCGGAGCGGACGATCCGGCCCCGGGGTCCCCGGGGTCCCCGGGAGCCGACGAGGCGCAGGTGGAGGCGACGGCCTCGGCCGAGCTTCATGAGCAGCGCCAAGACCTGGAGCGCCGAGAGCATCGCCTCGCCGAGCGGGAGCAGCGGCTGGACACCGACCTGCGCGACCTCGACCAGCGCGGCGAGCGGGTCGCGGCGCAGGAGGAGGAGCTCGTCGCACGCGAGGCGGGACTGGCCGACCTCGAGGCCGAGCGCAGCGCGGTGCTGGAGCGCGTCGGTGAGCTCTCGGCCGAGGAGGCTCGATCTCAGGTCGTCGCCCAGATCGAGGCCGAGGCCAAGAGAGCCGGCGCGGTCCTCGCCCGCGACATCGAGAAGGCGGCCCACGACGAGGCCGACGAACGGGCCACGCGGATCCTGGCCACGGCGATCCAGCGCCTGGCCTCGGAGCAGACCGCCGAGACCGTGGTCTCGCTGGTGCACCTGCCCAGCGACGACATGAAGGGTCGGGTGATTGGTCGCGAGGGGCGCAACATCAGGTCCTTCGAACAGGTCACCGGGGTGAACCTCATTATCGACGACACTCCCGAGGCGGTGCTGCTCAGCTGCTTCGACCCCCTGCGTCGCGAGGTCGGTCGGCTCACCCTTGAGGAGCTGGTTGCCGACGGCCGGATCCACCCCACCCGGATCGAGGAGGTCCACGCTCGCAGCGAGCGTGAGCTGGACCGGGTGTGTCAGCGGGCCGGCGCGGATGCGGCGTTGGAAGTCGGCATCAGCGATCTCCATCCGGACCTGGTGATGACGATGGGGCGGTTACGCTATCGGACGTCCTACGGTCAGAACGTCCTGCGCCACCTCGTCGAGTCAGCCCACGTGGCGGGGCTGCTAGCCGATGAGCTGGGCGTGGCCCGCGCTCCCGTGGTCCGGGCCGCGTTTCTGCACGACGTGGGCAAGGCGCTGTCCCACGAGGTCGAGGGCTCGCACGCGATCGTCGGGGCGGACCTGGCGCGCCGGCTGGGGGAGGAGCCCGACGTCGTGCACGCGATCGAGGCGCACCACAACGAGGTGGAGCCGCGCACCGTCGAGGCGGTCCTCACCCAGGCCGCCGACGCCATCAGTGGGGGACGCCCGGGGGCGCGGCGCGAGTCGCTGGAGGCGTACGTCCAGCGTCTGCACCGGCTGGAGGAGATTGCCGCGGCCCACGAGGGGGTGGCGAAGGTCTTCGCCATGCAGGCGGGTCGCGACGTGCGGGTGATGGTCGAACCCAACGTCGTCGACGACATCGGGGCGCAGGTGCTGGCGCGCGACATCGCCAAGCAGATCGAGGAGGAGCTGACCTACCCCGGCCAGATCAAGGTCACGGTGGTCCGCGAGTCCCGCGCCACGGAGCTGGCCCGGTGAGCGGCGGGCCGGGATGACGAAGTCACGCGGGGGAGTGGTGGTCCTGCGTCCCTCCCAGACTCCCCACGACGTGACCTCGCTGCGCGCGGTCCCGCTGATCCGTCACGCGGGCGAGTCCCTGGCGGGCGCCTCGCTCCGCGCCCTGCGTGAGGTGGGCATCGAGGAGGTCGAGCCGTGGGCCGTGGACCTCTCCCGGGTCCAGGCTGTCTTCGGCGCTGACCTCCCCGGCACCACCGACCTGCGGTCCCTGCGGGCAGCGGACAGGGAGGTGGCGGGGCTGGTCGCCGCCGTGCCCTCGGCCACGATCGGCTTTCGGCCCCTCGTTCGCGGCGACCTCGAGGACCTGGTCCGCTGGGTGGCTCAGCCCCACGTCGCCCCCTGGTGGTCGGGCGGACCGAAGGACCTCGACTCGGCGAAGCGGTACTACGGAGCGCGCATCGATGGGCAGGAGGTAACGCGCTGCTTCGTCGTCGAGGTCGCCGGCCGCTCCGTCGGACTGGTTCAGGACTACCTGGTCGCAGACCACCCGGACTACGCCGTGCTCACCGGGGAGCCAGACGCGATCGGCGTCGACTACCTGGTGGGCGACCCCAGCTGGATCGGAAACGGGATGGTCACGCGACTGATGTGGACCTACCTGCGACGGGTCGTGCGTCCGCAGTACCCCGATGGCCCCACCGTCTTCGCCGCGCCGGACCATCGCAACGCGGTGTCCCTGCGCGTGCTCGACAAGGTGGGCTTCAAGCGCGGCCTGGGGTTCAGCGAGCCGCAGGCGGACGGCTCCACCCGTACGCTGGTCGGCTGCACCCTGAAGGTCAAACGCATCCTCGGCCGGCCTCCGAAGGTGACCGCCGACGCGTAGCGGAGGCGTCCGGGTCGGCTCA
>JBBPYL010000133.1:0-19023 GCA_038199935.1 Propionibacteriales bacterium
GGCCTGACAAGGAAAGAGGCCGTCTCCCTGAACGGAACACGGCCTCTGACCTGCGGTTTCTTCGGTCGGGCTGACAGGATTTGAACCTGCGACCCCTTGACCCCCAGTCAAGTGCGCTACCAAGCTGCGCCACAGCCCGAACGCCCTGATCGCGCGCCCCCGAAGGGGGGCGAACAAGGCGAGATGAACCCTACCCCACCGTCATCGGACCGGAGAAAACGGCCGCCGCCTCAGCGTCGCCGCTTCTCGCGGGGGCGCTGCTGCAGGTGGATCGGCGTGCCGGCGAAGCCGAACTCCTCGCGCAGACGACGCTCGATGTAGCGCAGGTAGCCCGCCTCGAGCAGGCCGGAGGTGAAGAGCACGAACGTCGGTGGCTCGGTGGTGACCTGGGTCCCGAAGAGCACTTTGGGCTGCTTGCCGCTGCGTACCGGGTGGGGGTGCTCGGCGACGAGCCGGCCGAGGAAGGAGTTCAACGCACCAGTGCCGACCCGGGTGCCCCAGCCCTCCAGCGCCTGGTCCAGCACGCGAGTGAGCTTGTCGACGTGCCAGCCGGTCAGGGCGGTCAGGTTCACGTGAGGCGCCCAGGGGACCCGGACGAGGTCGCGCTCGATCTCGCGGTCGAGGTAGTAGCGACGCTCCTCGTCGACCTTGTCCCACTTGTTGAAGGCGATCACCAGGGCCCGGCCGGCCTCGGCCACGTTGGCGATGATCCGCAGGTCCTGCTCGGAGACCGGCTGCGAGGCGTCAATGACCATCACGCACACCTCCGCACGCTCGATCGCGCCGGTGGTGCGCAGGCTGGCGTAGTACTCGTGGCCCGACGCTTCCTTGACTCGCTTGCGGATGCCGGCGGTGTCGATGAACCGCCAGGTCCGTCCGCCCAGCTGCACCAGCTCGTCGACCGGGTCGACGGTGGTGCCGGCGACGTCGTCGACGACGACGCGGTCCTCGCGGGCCAGCTTGTTCAGCAGCGAGGACTTGCCCACGTTGGGCTTGCCGACGATGGCCACCCGTCGCGGGCCGCGGACCGCACCGATGATCTCCGGCGGCGGCTCGGGCAGGGCGGCCAGGATGGCGTCGAGCATGTCACCGGAGCCGCGGCCGTGCAGCGCGGAGACCGGGTACGGCTCCCCCAGCCCGAGGTTCCACAGAGAAGCGGCCTCGGCCTCGGTGCGCTGGTCGTCGACCTTGTTCGCCGCCAGGACAACCGGCTTGCCGGAGCGGCGCAGCACCTTGACCACCGATGCGTCGGCGTCGGTGATGCCGACGGTGGCGTCCACGACGAAAAGCACGGCGTCGGCCACGGTCACCGCGATCTCGGCCTGCGCGCGGATGGCCTCGGCGAGGCCGCGGGCATCAGGGTCCCAGCCGCCAGTGTCGACGACGGTGAAGGCGCGGCCGTTCCAGTTCGCGTCGTAGGAGACCCGGTCGCGGGTCACCCCGGGCACGTCCTGGACAACGGCTTCGCGGCGTCCGATCATCCGGTTCACCAGCGTGGACTTGCCGACGTTGGGCCGTCCGACGACGGCGAGGACCGGAATGGGGCCGGCGGCGGTGGCCAGGTCGGCGTCGGTGTGGTCGGTGGTCATGCGAGAGTCCTTCGTGACGACGCCGCGACAGGGCGCCCTCGTTTGCTCAGTCGGCGTCGCGGGTGCGTCCTCCAGTGTCCCGGAGGCGCCTAGCGGAAGTCGAATCGCGCGCGGGTGACCTCCCCCGCTAGCGTCCCGAGGCCGTGCCGCGTACGTCCGCCCCGGCCCCGACCGCCTGCTCCACCAGGGCCACGACCTGGTCGACGACCTCCTCGAGCGAGTACGCCGTCCCGTCCAGGTGGTGCGCGTCCTGCGCCATGGCCAGCGGGGAGGTGACCCGGCTGGAGTCCAGGTGGTCGCGTCGGGCCAGGTCCTCGGCCGTGGCCTGGACCGAGACCCCGGAGAGCTCAGCGGTACGCCGGGCCGCCCGCGCCTCGGGGTCCGCGGTGAGGTACACCTTCACCGCGGCGTTAGGCACCACAACTGTGCCGATGTCACGCCCCTCGACCACGATGCCTCCGTCGCCGATCACTCGGCGCTGGTCGAGCCGGAGCCTGTCCCGCACGCGCGGGACTGCGCTGACCGCGCTGACCGCCCCGGTGACCTCCGCGGTGCGGATCGCGGCCGCGACGTCCACGCCGTCGACGGTGATCGTCGGCGCTGCCGGGTCCGTGCCGGAGACCAGGGCCGGCGAGTCCGCTGCCGCCGCTACCGCCTCGGGGTCCTCGACGTCCACCTCGTGCTGGAGCATCCACCACGTCATCGCCCGGTACATCGCCCCCGTGTCGAGGTACCGCAGGTCCAACCGGGTCGCGACGCCTCGCGAGGTGCTCGACTTGCCCGAGCCGGACGGACCGTCCATGGCCACCACGACACCCACCACACGACCGCCTCTGCTGCTCCGCCGCCGGGCCTCGCCCGCTACGACGCCGAAGCCTACCGGTGCGTCGTCCAGCCCCGGTGGGCCAAGGAGTCCACCAGGTGCCCCACGGCCGCTCCGGCCACGACGAGCTCGACGAGCCCGGCGGGCCGGCCGGGGTCGTGGTCGATGCGCAGGTCCTCGATGTTGACCCCGATCTCGCCCGCGTCGGCGAGCAGCCGCGCGAGCTCTCCCGGATGGTCGGGCACCGCCACGAACACCGAGGCGTCGCCGGCCGCCGGACCACCGTGCTTGCCGGGGATCGCCGCGGTCCCGGCCACCCCTCGTCGCAGGACCCGCGCGATGGTCTCGCCGTCCCCGGCGTCCAGGGCGTCCAAGAGCACGTCCAACTCGTCCCGGACCTCACGCAGCAGCCCGGTGAGCGCGTCGGTATTGGCGCCCAGGATCTGTCGCCACAGGCCGGGGTCCCCCGCCGCGACACGGGTCACGTCGCGCACGCCCTGTCCGGACAGCTCGAGGTGGGCGCGGGGCGCCTCGGCCAGGCGACCCGCCGCGAGGACCGCCAGCAGGTGCGGCAGGTGCGAGATCCGGGCCACCGCCTCGTCGTGCTCGGCGGGGTCGAGACGGATCGGGGTGGCACCGCAGGTGAGGGCCAGGTCGGCGACCGTGCTCTCCGCGGCGGCCGCCGAGCCCACGTGCGGGGTGATCGCCCAGGGCCGACCGTCGAAGAGGGCCGCCGACGCCGCGAACGGCCCCGACCGCTCGCTGCCGGCCATCGGGTGGCCCCCGACGTAGCGGGCCAGGTCAGCGGCGCGGACCCGATCGCGCACCTGGCTCAGCGGACCTGCCTTGACGCTGCCCACGTCGGTCACGACTGCGGACGACGTGCCCAGCGCGAGGACGATCTGGTCGGCGAGGTGAGCCGGCGGCACGGCCACCACGACCAGGCGCGGGTCGGTGACCACGGCGAGGTTGGCCGCGCCCAGACCCGAGGCGATCCGCAGATGCTCGGGGTTGACGTCGGCCAGCGCGACGTCCACGCCGGCCCGCCGCAGCGCCAGTCCGATCGAGGTCCCGAGCAGGCCGGCCCCGACGACCAGGATCGGACCCTCAGGACTCACCGGGCACCTCGCGGACCCGGGTCAGGTCACGACGCAGCCCGGCGGCGCCGTGCAGGTAGACGTGGGTGATCTCGGACTTGGTCAGGTCGGTCTCGATGTGGGCCAGCATCCGCACCACCCGGGGCATCGAGCCCTCGATGTCGAGCTCGCGGGTGCAGATCAGCGGGGTGTCGGAGAAGCCGAGGATGCGCGCGGCGTACGCCGGGAACTCCGAGACCAGGTCGGAGGTCGCGGTGAAGATGATGCTGATGAAGTCCTCTACCTCGAGATCGTTGGCCGCCATCACGTCAGTGACCATCTCCGCCACCCGTTCGAGCATGTGCTCGCGCACGTCGTCCTCGAGCTGGGTCGCGCCCCGCACCGCCCGCACCGCCACCGCTGCACGCTCCTTCGTCTCGCACCCTGGTCACACACCATGGGCACACCGGCACCGCCTCGCGCGGCACACCCTAGTCCGTGCGACCCCCTACAGCTGGGCGGCGTCGAGCAGGATCCCGAGCTCGTCGGTGGTGAGCTCGCGCACCGCCCCGGGGGCCAGCCCGCGCAGCTGCACGGGACCGACTGCGGTCCGGGTCAGCTTGCGCACCGGGTGCCCCACGGACTCCAGCAACCGGCGCACGATGCGGTTGCGACCCTCGTGGATGACCAGCTCGACCAGCGTCTTGTCGGCGGCTTCGTGGACGACCTTGGCCCGGGTGACGTCCACCGGCCCGTCCTCGAGGCGCACCCCGTGGAGCAGCTCCTGCAGCGTCGCGCGCGCGACCCGGCCCTGGACCTCGGCCACGTAGGTCTTATCCAGCTCGTAGGACGGGTGCGCCACACGCTGGGCGAAGTCGCCGTCGTTGGTGAGCAGGATCATCCCCGAGGTGTCCGTGTCGAGACGCCCGACGTGGAAGAGCCGCTCGGGGCGGTCCTCGACGAGGTCAGAGAGGGTACGGCGCCCCTCGGGGTCGGCCATCGTGGAGACCACGCCGCGCGGCTTGTTCACCGCGAGGTAGACGTGCTCGCTGATCGGCGGCAGCCGACGACCCTCGACCCGGATCACGGCGCGCGTCGGGTCGACCTTGGTGCCGAGCCGGGTGACGACCTCGCCGTCGACCTCGACGAGGCCCTCGAGCATCAGCTCCTCGCAGCGGCGGCGGCTGGCCACCCCGGACTGGGCCAGCAGCTTTTGGAGCCGGACCAGGCCGTCGTCGTCGCGGGGCAGGGCGGTCTCGTTCACGACGTCTCCGTCCCGATGGGCTCGGCCGGCTCGGCGGGCTGGACCGGCTCGGCGGCGATGACCCGCTCCCCCGGGGCGGCGGCGATGACCCGCTCCCCCGGTGCGTCGGGGTCGTCCATTCCCTCCAGGTCCGGCAGCAGCGGAGCCAGCGCGGGCAGGTCGGAGAGCGACTCGACGCCGATCCGCTCCAGGAAGTAGCTGGTGGTGCGGTAGAGCAGCGCGGTGGTCTCGGCGTCCTGTCCAGCCTCCTCGACCAGGCCCCGGTTGACCAGCGTCCGCATCACCCCGTCCACGTTGACGCCGCGCACCGCCGAGACCCGGGCCCGGCTCACCGGCTGCTGGTAGGCCACCACGGCCAGGGTCTCGAGCGCCGCCTGGGTCAGTCGGGCCTGCTGCCCCTCGAGCAGGAAGCCCTCGACCACGCCGGCGTACTCCTCGCGGGTGTAGAACCGCCAGCCACCGGCGACGGTGCGCAGGTCGAAGCCTCGCCCCTGCTCGGCGTACTCCCGGGCCAGGTCGGCCAGGGCGACCTGGACTTGGTCGGCGGGATGGCCAACCGCGCTGGCCAGGCTCAGGTGGTCCAGCGGCTGGTCGGCGACCATCAGGACGGCCTCCAGGGCAGGCCGGAGCGCGGCCAGTGGGACCTCCAGGGTTGCGTCCTCGGGCTGCTGCTCGCTCACGCCTGCTCCTGGTCGCTGGGGGGCTCACTCGCGGTGTCCGGGCCCGCGGCGGGGGTAGCTGGCTCGGCCGGGCTGCCGTCGAACTCGTCGGTGATCTCGACCTCGGCCTCGTCGCCGCCGATCCAGCGTACGGTGAGCTCGCCGAGCGGGGTGACCTGGTCGAAGCCGACGACCCCCTCGCGGAAGAGCTCGAGCAAAGCCAGGAAGCGAGCCACCCGGGTCAGCGTGTCGGGGGCGTCACCGGCGAGGGCCCGGAAGGTCATCGTGGGGTGCACCCGCAGGCGGTCGACGACCAGCTGCGCCTGCTCCTTGACGCTGACGGTGGGGGCATGGATGTGCGCCAGCGAAACGTCCTCGACGACCTTCGGCTCCAACGCCCGTGCGGCCAGTGCGGCAAACTCCTCCAGCCCGAGGCCGATCAGCACCTCGGGGAGCAGCGAGGCGAAGCGCTCCTCCAGTCCCACCGCCCGCGGGTGCCGTCGGGCCTCGGCCGCCATCCGGGTCTCGAGCCCGGCCGCGACCCGCTTGTAGGCGCGGTACTGCAGCAGTCGCGCGAAGAGGAGGTCACGCGCCTCCAACAGGGCCAGGTCCTCCTCGTCCTCGACGTCGCCCTGGGGCAGCAACCGGGCCGCCTTGAGGTCCAGCAGGGTGCTGGCGACCAGCAGGAACGACGAGGTGCGCTCGAGGTCCCAGGCGGAGGTCCCGACCTTGATGAAGGCGATGAACTCGTCGGTGACGGTGGACAACGCGACCTCGGTGATGTCCAGCTTGTGCTTGGAGATCAGGCTCAGCAGCAGGTCGAAGGGCCCCTCGAAGTTCTCCAGCCGTACGGCGAACGGCGCCTCGGCCGGCACCGGGGTGGTCGGGTCGCTCGCCACGGCGGAGGTCATCGCCTCACTCGGCGGAGAGGCGTCGCACCAGGGCACTGTGTCGGCCCTGGGTCTCGAAGTCGGAGAGCACGAGCGAGAGCGCCTCGCGCACCAGCCGACCCCGGTCCACCGCGATGCCGTGGCGGCGCAGGTTCAGCCGGGCCGACTCGAGGTCGAGGAGCTCCTCGGAGGTGACGTAGACCGTCATCTTCTCGTCGTGGCGCACCCGCCCGCTCGGGGACTTCTCCCCTCCGGCGACCTCGGCGGGCTCGGCCGGCTGAGGCGGGACCCGGTCGAGGGCCTCGGCGTCGGTCTCGGACGGCTCGCCGGACGGATCCGGGACCACCGTGGGCCGGAACAGGTCGTCGGGCTGCGGCACGCTCACGCGTCGGGGCATCGGTCGAGCACCTCCCGGGCCAGCTGGCGGTAGGCCTCGGCCCCGGCGGAGGAGCCAGCGTAGGTGGTGATCGGCTCCCCGGCGACCGTGGAGTCGGAGAACTTCACCGTCCGCCGGATGACCGTGTGGAAGACGGTGTCGCCCCAGGCCTGGACCAGGCGCTCCATCACCTCGCGGCCGTGCAGCGTGCGGCCGTCGAACATCGTGCCGAGCACGCCCTCGATGCGCAGGTCCGGGTTGAGCCGCTCGGTGACCTTGTCGATGGTGGTCTTCAGCAGGGCCACACCCCGCAGCGCGAAGTACTCGCACTCCAGCGGCACGATGACCCCGTGCGAGGCGGTCAGGGCGTTGACCGTGAGCAGCCCCAGCGAGGGCTGGCAGTCGATCAGCACGACGTCGTAGTCGTCGAGGACCGGGCGGAGCACCCGTTGGAGGGTCTGCTCGCGCGCCACCTCGTTGACCAGCTGGACTTCGGCCGCGGACAGGTCGATGTTGCTGGGCAGCAGGTCCATCCCCGGCACGCTGGTCTCGACGATGACGTCGGCGGCGGTCACGTCGCGCTGGAGGAGCAGGTTGTAGATGGTCAGGTCCATCTCGTGGGGGTTGAGGCCCAGACCGACCGAGAGCGAGCCCTGAGGATCGAAGTCGACCAGCAGCACCTTGCGGCCGTACTCGGCCAGCGCGGCACCCAGGTTGATGGTGGTGGTCGTCTTGCCCACGCCGCCCTTCTGGTTGCACATCGAGATCACGCGCGCACCGCCGTGGGTGGTGAGCGCCCGCGGCTCGGGAATCTCCGGCAGCGGTCGCCCGGTCGGACCGAGGTCAGCGGGCGTGGCCGCCGAGACGGGAGTGACGGAAGCGGCAGGTGCGGGAGCGGGAGCTGCGGGGGCGGCAACTGCGGGGGCGGGGGCGGGGAAGGCCAGCGTGGCCCCACCCGAGTCGTCCCCCGCGGCCTCCTGCGGCCGGCTGCTCGCCTGCGGACGGAACATCGGCGGCATCGAGGTGGCGTTCCCCGAGGTGCCTGAGTAGTGGTTCATCGCGCTGGTGCCTCCTCGTAGCCGGACGTGTCTGCGAGCTTGAGTATTTATCGACAAGTCGTCTGAAGCAGGGAGGCGCGCCGGGGTGCCGGTGACGGCCGAGGTCCGGATCAGGCGCGAGCGCGTGGGTGCGACGTGGCGTACACCTCGCGCAGCGAGTCCACCGTCACCATCGTGTAGATCTGGGTCGTTGTGACCGACGCGTGGCCGAGCAGCTCCTGGACCACCCGGACGTCGGCGCCGCCGTCGAGGAGATGGGTCGCGAAGGAGTGCCTCAGAGTGTGCGGCGAGACGTCGGCCCGGACTCCGGCCCGCGCGGAGGCCGCGGTCAGCACCGACCAAGCACTCTGCCGGGACAGCCGTCCGCCCCGCGCGTTGAGGAACAGCGCCGACGTCCCCGACCCGGTGGCGACCAGGTCGGGCCGACCACGGACGAGGTAGGCCTGGACGGCGTCGCAGGCGTAGGACCCGATCGGCACCACGCGCTCGCGACCGCCCTTGCCCCGCAGCAGCACGGTGCCCTGGTCGACGGCCTGTCCCCCGGCGCCGCCCGTGCCCCCCGTGCCCCCCAGGTCGAGGTCGTCGAGGTCCAACCCGACCGCCTCGGAGATCCGGGCGCCGGTTCCGTAGAGCAGCTCAAGAAGCGCCCGGTCCCGCAGGGCCAGACTCGTCCCCGGGGAGCTGGCGGCGTCCAAGATGAGCTCGATGTCCGCCAGCGGCAGCGCCTTGGGCAGGCGCTTGCCCGGCGTCGGTGGCCGGACGGCGGCCGAGGGGTCGATACTCGTCAGCCCCTCGCGCATCGCGAAGCGGTGGAAGCCGCGGACGGCCACCACCGTGCGCGCGGCCGAGCCCGCGCTGAGCGGTGGGTGCTCGGCGCTGCCCTCGCGCAGTGACCGCAGGAAGTCCGTGACGTGCTGCTCGGTGAGCTCGTCTACCTCGGGCCCCGCCTCCGCCGCGACGAACTCGGTGTAGCGGCGCAGGTCGCGACGGTAGGAGGTCAGCGTGTTCTCGGCCAGCCCCCGTTCGACGACCAGGTGGTCGAGGTAAGTGCGCACCGCGCGCTGGAGCGGGCTCGGCCCCGCCGTCGTCGGCGCCGTTTCACCCACCGGGGTCACCGGACCGCGCTCAGGCGAGCACCGTCGCGAGCGGGGTGTGCTCCATCCCGTGGGCCTCCGCGACTGGCCCGTAGGTCAGCTTCCCGGCGTGGGTGTTGAGACCCAGCGCGAGGGATGCGTCGTCGTTGACCGCCTGGCGCCAGCCCTTGTTGGCCAGCGCGACCGTGTAAGGCAGCGTGGCGTTGGTCAGCGCGTACGTCGAGGTGTTGGGCACGGCCCCGGGCATGTTCGCCACGCAGTAGAAGACCGAGTCGTGGACCATGTACGTCGGGTCCGCGTGCGTCGTGGCGTGGGTGTCCTCGAAGCAGCCGCCCTGGTCCACGGCGATGTCGACCAGCACCGAACCCGGCTTCATCCGCGAGACCAGGTCGTTGCTGACCAGCTTGGGGGCCTTGGCGCCGGGGATCAGCACCGCGCCGATGACCAGGTCGGCCTCTATCACCTGCTGCTGGACGGTCAGCTTCGACGAGGCCAGTCCGTGCACCCGGTTGTTGTAGCGCCAGAACGAGAGCCGGAGCTTGTCCAGGTCGGTGTCGAGCAAGGTGACGTCGGCGCCCATGCCCAAGGCGATGTTCGCGGCGTTCTGCCCGGCCACGCCGGCGCCGATGACCACGACCTTGGCGTTCTGCACTCCCCCGACGCCACCCATCAGGACCCCACGGCCACCCTGGGCCTTCATCAGCGAGTGGGCCCCGACCTGCGGGGCCAGACAGCCCGCGACCTCGGACATCGGGTAGAGCAGCGGCAGGGAGCCGGACGGCAGCTGGACCGTCTCGTAGGCGATCGCGGTGACCTTGCGCGACACCAGCTCGGTGGTCAGCGGCTCGTCGGCGGCCAGGTGCAGGTAGGTGAAGAGCATCTGCCCCTCGCGCATCCGCTCGTACTCCTCGGCGACGGGCTCCTTGACCTTGAGCACCATCTCCGCGGTGCCCCACACGTCGTCAGCGGTCGGCACGATCGTCGCCCCGGCGGCGACGTACTCCTCGTCGGGGATCAGCGACCCGCCGCCGGCCCCATGCTCGACCACGACCTCGTGGCCGTGCTCGGTCAGCTCGTGCACGCCGACGGGCGTGAGCGCCACGCGGTATTCGTGGTTCTTGACTTCCTTCGGGACGCCGACCTTCACGGGCTCAGTCCTCTCCTGTGCCGACCATCCCGCCGTTGGGCCGGACGGACCCATGGGATGGAACTCCGCGAGAGTACCGCTCCGGGGCCGACGCGAGGCTAGGGGCTCCCGGGCCGTGTCGGCGCGGCGCGATGACCGCCGAGCACGCAGGCCATCAGCGCCTGGCCCAGCGGCCCGTCGGCCGCCCGTCCGTCGAGGAAGGCGGCCAGCAGGTCCTCGAAGGGCACCCACTCCGAGGTCATGTCGGCCTCCTCGTGGTGCAGCTCGAAACCCTCGCCCCGGTCGGCCGCGGCCGACAGGCCCTGGGCCAGGTAGTAGTGGATGATCTCGCTGCTCAGCCCCGGCGAGGAGTACGACGAGACCAGGTGAGTCCAGTCCGTGGCCTCGAGCAGCGCCTCCTCGCGCAGCTCGCGCTCGGCTGTGGTCGCCGGGTCCTCGCCGGGCACATCGAGGAGCCCGGCCGGCAGCTCGACGAGCCGACGTCCCACCGGGTGGCGGTACTGCCGCAGCACGAAGACCCGGTCCTGCTCGTCGAGGGCGAGGACGACCACGGCCCCGGGGTGCTCGAGCACCAGCCGGCCGAACTGCTCGTCGGGTTGTGAGGGCGCCGAGACGGTGTCGCGGCGGACCGAGAACGGCGCGGCGCCGGACCAGACGTCCTCCACCTCGTGCGTCGGCCACTGCTGCACCGCGTCGGCCGGCTCGCCCGGGTCGTCGGCGGGCGGGTCACTCGGGCTGGTCATCAGGGCTCGACCCGAGCACGTCGCAGCGCCGCGTCGTCGATCTCGAGGCGCTGCTCGCGCTGCCGCGCGATCGCGGCACCGGCCAGGCCGGCGAAGAGCGGGTGCGGTCGCGTGGGACGTGAGCGGAGCTCGGGGTGCGCCTGGGTTGAGACGTAGTACGGGTGGGTCTCGGGGTCCAGCTCGACGAACTCCACGAGGTTGTTGTCCGGCGACGTCCCGGAGAAGACCAGACCCGCCTTCTCCAGCCGGTCCCGGTAGGCGTTGTTCACCTCGTAGCGGTGCCGGTGCCGCTCCTCGATCCTCGACTGTCCGTAGGTGCGCTGCACCAGCGAGTCGGGAGCGAGCTGGGCGGGGTAGAGCCCTAAGCGCATCGTGCCGCCCATGTCGCCCCCGGCCCCCTCGACGAAGGCCACCTGCTCGGCCATCGTCGCGATGACCGGCTCGGCGCACTCGGGGTCGAACTCGGTGGAGTCGGCGGCGTTGATCCCGGCGACGTTCCGGGCAAACTCGATCACCATGCACTGCAGGCCCAGGCACAGGCCAAGCGTCGGGATACCGTGGGTGCGGGTGTACTCCAGGGCGCCGACCTTGCCCTCGATCCCGCGAATACCGAAACCACCGGGGATGCAGACCGCGTCCACGTCGGCCAGGTGACGTGCGGCCCCCTCGCGGGTCTGACACTCGTCGGAGGGCACCCAGACCAGATTGACCTTCGCCTCGTGGGCAAACCCGCCGGCCCGCAGCGCCTCGCCGACCGAGAGGTAGGCGTCGGGAAGGTCGATGTACTTGCCGACCAGGGCGACGGTGATCTGCTCGGCCGGGTGGTGCACCCGCCGCAGGAGGTCGTCCCACTCGGTCCAGTCCACATCGCGGAAGGGTAGATTGAGACGGCGCACCACGTAGGCGTCCAGACCCTCGCTGTGGAGCACCTTGGGGATGTCGTAGATCGACGCCGCGTCGGCCGCGTTCACCACGGCCTCCTCGTCGACGTCGCACATCAGCGAGATCTTGCGCTTCATCGAGTCGGGGATGGTGCGGTCGGAACGGCAGACGATCGCGTCCGGCTGGATGCCGATCGAGCGCAGGGCCGCGACCGAGTGCTGGGTCGGCTTGGTCTTCAACTCGCCGGACGGGCCGATGTACGGCACCAGCGAAACGTGCAGGAAGAAGCAGTTGTCCCGACCCACGTCGTGACGGACCTGACGGGCCGCCTCGAGGAAGGGCAGCGACTCGATGTCGCCCACGGTCCCACCGACCTCGGTGATGACCACGTCGATGTCCGGTCCGGCCATCGCCTGGATCCGGTCCTTAATCTCGTTAGTGATGTGCGGGATGACCTGGACGGTCTCGCCCAGGTAGTCCCCGCGACGCTCCTTGGCGATCACCTCGGAGTAGATCTGCCCCGTGGTCACGTTGGCCACGCCGGCCAGGTCGGTGTCGAGGAAGCGTTCGTAGTGCCCGATGTCCAGGTCGGTCTCGGCGCCGTCGTCGGTGACGAACACCTCGCCGTGCTGGAAGGGGTTCATGGTGCCGGGGTCGACGTTGAGGTACGGGTCGAGCTTCTGCATGGTGACCCGCAGCCCGCGTGACTTCAGCAGGCTGCCCAGCGACGAGGCGGTGAGGCCTTTGCCGAGCGAGGAGGCGACGCCTCCGGTGACGAACACGTGCTTGGTCGGCTGCGATGCGGCCAAGTGAACTCCCGTGGCGTGGTGGGTGAGTGCGCTGGGGCGGTCAGGCGATGCACAGGTGCGAACCGTCCACGGGGTTTGAGCCTACCAACCTCTCGACCGCGACGCGCCGGGCCTCCGGACCCGGGTCGAGGTCGAGGTGGCTTGGGCGACCGAAGGGTCGGCTACTCGCCGCCACCGCCCGCGCCGCCCAGCGCGCCGGGCATCGCCCCGTCGGCGGCGTCCACGGCGCCGTACTGCCCGGTCTGGTCGTTGGCCTGCCCGGCCAGGGCCATCACGGTGGCGATCCGACCGGCCGCGCGACCGAGCACGTCGACGGTGGAGACGTCTCGGGTGGCCACCACGTCCTCCCGCAGGGCGGCCACGAGGCCGCCCGGCGCGGCCGAGGTGATCGGCCCGGCGACGACCGTGCCTGCGGTGCGCCGGTCGATCGCCTTCACCAGGGTCCCGGCGATGGTGTTGCGGCCCTGTCGCTCCTCGGTGGAGCCCTCACCGGGTCCCGCCACGACGAGCACCAGGCTGCCGCGCCGGGTGAGGTCGCCGTCGACGGACATCAGCCCTGCGGTGGAGAGCCCGGCCAGGATGCTCTCCGCCGTGGCGTCGACCCGCGCGCCCCCCGCATCCTGCCGGGTCCCGATCGCCCGCGCGATCAGGGCTCCGGCGCGCTCGTACCCGCTGGCGTCCGGGGGCAGCGTGAGGGTCTTGGCCCCGGCGAGCAACTGGCTCGAGAGCTCGTCGACCAGCTGCCGGTTGTCGACGTCGAGGAAGGCGTCGCCGATCTCGACGGTCCCGGTGACCGTGCCGCCGGCGGCGCCCACCAGGTCGACCAGGGCAGCGGTCTCGGTCCGGGGGGCGGTGGGCAGGAGGGCGATGGTGACGCTGCGTCCCTTGAGGATCCCGCCGACGATCCCCGGGGCGATGACGTCGGCGAAGGAGTCGTCGAACTCCTGGGCCGCCCTCAGCTGGGCCACCTGGGTACGCAGCGTCGCCTTGGCCGCGCGGTCGGCTCGGACCTGGTCGGCCAGGGTGGTGTCGACCTCGCCCTTGAGCGGGCCCCCGCCGAGCGCCACACCGATGGCGAGGGCGAGGAACACCGAGACGATGGACACGATGTGGTAGCGGAACGAGATCATGGCAGAAGTCCTTGGATCCAGGAGACGAGGCTGTCGAGGGCAGTGCCGAGCTCGCGCCACCAGTCCGCTCCCACCGGGGTGGCGGCCAGGGCCACCGCCAGGGCCAGCACCCCGGCCAGGAGCACCAACGCCAGGTGCCAGAGCCGGACGCGGCCGGAGTAGAGCTGCTCGACGCCCACGGAGTCGATCAGGCGCGGCCCGAGACGGAGCCGGGTCAAGAAGGTGCTGGACAAGCCGGACCGCTGCCGGTCGAGGAACTCCTCGAGCGTGCTGTGCATCCCCACCGCGACGACCAGGGAGGCGCCGGAGGTGTCGGCCATCAGCAGCGCGATGTCCTCGGTCTGTCCCGAGGCGCCCAGGCTGTGCGCGCGAACCCCCAGCCGCTCCATCCTGTCGCTGCTGTGGGCGCGCCCCGAGCGGTCGGTGTGCAGGACCACGTCCCGCGCCGTGCGCAGCACCTTGTCGGAGGCCGGCTCCTGGTGCTCGTCGGTGTTGCCCGCGCTGGGGGTGGCGTCGCCGACCACGACGACGTCCGGGCGCAGGCCCACGGCGAGCAGCGCGTCGGCGCCGGCGTCCACCCCGACCAGCACCGGGTGCTGCTCCTTGACGAAGCGCCGGAGCCGGCGCAGGTCCTCGCGGTAGTCGTAGCCGCGGACCACCACGATCACCGGGCGGCCCTCGATCCGGGTGCGCAGCCGGGGGACGCCCTCGCCGTTGAGCAGCAGCTCCTGCTCGCGTCGCAGGAACTCGGTGGTGTTGTGGGTGAAGCTCTGCAGCTGGGTGGCCAGGCCGGTCCGGGCCAGGCTCATCTCGTCCTCGACGTCGGTCGGCGAGAGCAGCCGTCCCGCGGCCAGCACGTCCTCGCCGCGGTACAGGGTGCCCTCGTAGAGCCGGACCCTCGAGCCGTCCGGCACGGCACGCAGCGCCCCCGGACCGGCGTCGGTGACCATGACGATCCCGGCCCGGGCCAGCACGCGGGGACCCAGGTTCGGGTAGCGGCCGGAGATGAAGGGGGCCGCGTTGACCACCGCGCTGACGCCGGCGTCCGCCAGCGCGGTCGCCGTGGAGCGATCAAGGTCGAGGTGGTCGATGACCGCGATGTCGCCGGGCTGGCAGCGACGGGCGACGGCACCCGTACGCCGGTCGACACGAGCCGTCGCGCTGATTCCGGGCAGGTTCGCGGTGGACGACTGACGGGAGGGGAACTTCATGACCTCGTCATGATGACACGCAGCCGTAGCCGTTCCTGGGACCTGCGTGCGCGCGCCAGCGCCGGCGGGTGTCGCTCGTTCACGACTGGCCTCGCACTGCTCAGAGGCGGGCCAGGTGCTCCTCAAGGCTGGTGGCGACCTTGTTGGCGAGCAGCGCCAGCGCCGGGGGCATGAAGGGCTTGGCCAGCTTGGCCGCTCCGGTGGGCTCGAACTCGGCGTGGTACGTCACCGAGGTGCCCTCGTCGGTGGAGGCGAAGGTGAGGGTGTCGAGGAGCTGGATCGACCCGGCGTCGCCCTTGAGCTGTAACCGCTCCCGCTCCACGAACTCGGTGACCGTGTAGTCCACCTCGGTCTCGCTGCCGGCCAGCGCGGAGACATTGTGGTACGTCGTGCCCACGCCCCCGTCGCCGGAGGTCCGAGTCGTACTCACGGTCGGCGGGTCCCACTCCTCGCTGGTACGGAAGTCCGCGAGGTGGTCCCACACCTTCTCCATCGGGGTCCAGACGGTGACAGTGCGCTCGACGCTCGGCATGGTGCCCTTCTCTGGTCGCAGGTCGGAACGTGACGGTTCCCCCATCGAGGGGGTCTCATGCGCCCGATCGATGACGCGGGCGTGGGTAGCATCCGGCTATGGCACGACTTCGACCCGAACGTCTGGGCGGAGAACCAGTTCTACTTCCAGGCTGCAGTCGTCCTGGGCGGTCCGCTCGGCCTCGCCGGCGCCGTCGCACGGAGAACCGACCTGTGGGGGTGGGTGGCGCGCCTGGTCGTCCCGGCCGGAGCCGTGCTCGAGCCATTCGTGATCGGCATGTTCACCAGCCCCGCGATCATGCCGTGGCCCACCCGCGTGGCCAGCACTACAAGTGGGGTGGTGCTACTGACGGCTGGAACCGTGGGCTGCATCACGGTCCTGGTTGCGGCCAGGAAGCAGCGGTCGTATACGCGAGAGCAACGAGCTGTCGCCGAGACGTGAGCACGATTCGGCCTGGCTAGCCGCCGATCGCCGGCAGGAACCAGGCGGTAAGGAGGAGGAGGCCGAACCCGCCGAGAGTCGCGCTGAGGATGACGAGGGCCAAGGACGTGGACGGCGACCGGTCGCGCAGCGCGTTGCCGAGGGCCCAGCAGCCCGCGGAGGCGAGAAGCGGCACGGATGTGCAGCCAGCTTGGTGCTCGGGCGAGCCGAGAGGTCCGGGGGCCGCAGGCGCGGGTGAGGTTCATGGCTCCAGCCTGAACCGGTTCCGGACGCCGGCCCATCCGTGGTCGAGCTCAGGGCTCACAGGCCGGGTACTCAGTCGCACGGCGCAGCGCGAGACTGCTGCGCCGTGGCGAACAGCTCCTCAGCGTGCGCCCGCGCGGTCTCCGAGTCGTCGAGCCCGGCCAGCATGCGGGAGAGCTCGTGGATCCGGCCACCCTCGTCCAGCGTCGTGAGCCCCGAGGTGGTGACCGCGCCGTCGCTGCTCTTGACCACCACGACGTGGCGGTCGGCGAAGGCCGCCACCTGGGGGAGGTGGGTCACCACCAGCACCTGGGCGTGCCGCGCCAGCATCGCCAGCCTCCGCCCGACCTCGACCGCAGCCTTGCCGCCCACGCCGGCGTCCACCTCGTCGAAGACGAACGTCGGCACCGGGAAGCTATCGGCCAGGGCGACCTCCAGCGCCAGCATGACCCGGGACAACTCGCCGCCGGACGCGCCCTTGGCCAGCGGGCGAGGAGCCGCCCCCCGGTTGGCCGCGAGCAGCATGCCGACCTCGTCCAGGCCGCTCGGACCGCACCGCACCCGGACACCGTCGACCTCGACGCCGGAGTCGTCCTCGACCCGGGAGAGGTCGACGCTGACCCGGGCCTCGGGCATGGCCAGGGAGGTGAGCTCGCGACTGACCGCGGTCGCCAGGTCGTTCGCTGCGCTCGACCGGAGGGCCGAAAGTCGGCCGGCCACTGTCCCGAGATCGGCGCGGAGGGCGACGACACGGTCGCGCAGTCGGTCGATGGTCTCGTCGGTGTCGTCCAGCGTGAGCAGCCGCAGGGACGCCGTCCGGGCCCAGTCGAGGACCTCCTCGATCGTCTCGCCGTACTTGCGGGTCAACGCCGTCAGGGCCGCGCGTCGCTGCGAGACCTGCCCGAGGCGCTGGGGATCGGTGTCCAGGTTGGTCGAGTAGGACGAGACGTCGGCCGCGACGTCGGCCAGGAGGTAGCTCACCTCGGCGAGCCGTCCAGCGAGGCCGGCTACCTCCGGGTCGTGCTCACGCACCCCGTCGAGCAGACGTCGCGCCGCGGAGACGGCGGCCAGTGCGTCGCTCCCCCCGTCCTCGGCCGAGAGGTGCTCGCGGGCCTGGGAGGTCGCCGTGCGCAGCGTGTCGACGAAACCGAGCCGGGACTCCTCGGCCGCCAGGGCGACGTCCTCCTCAAGCTGAGGGTCCACGGCCTCGACCTCCTCCAGCCCGAGCCGCAGCAGGTCGGCCTCCCGCGCCCGCTCGCGCGCGGAGCCCACCACCTCGCTCAGCTCGGTCTCGGTGCGCGCGAGCTGGTGGTAGGTCGCCGCGCAGGTGGCCCGTAGCCGGCCGGCCTCCGGTCCGGCGAACCGGTCGAGGGCCTCGCGCTGTGCGCTGGGCCTCAGGAGGCGGTGCTGCTCGGACTGCCCGTGCACGGCGACGAGGGGATCGATCAGCCCGGAGAGCACGCCGACCGGGCAGGTGGCACCCCCGACGAACGCGCGAGAGCGTCCCTCGGCCGAGACCTGCCGGGCCACGAGCAGCTCGCCCTCCTCGACGACGCCGCCCACGTCCTCGACCCGGTCGGCCAGTCCGTCCATCGGCGAGGCGCCGTGCGCCGCCCCGTCGGCGGGTGGCAGCCGCAGGACGCCCTCGACGCGCGCCGTCGCACAACCGGTGCGCACCGCCGAGGCGTCACCGCGACCCCCAAGGAGCAGGCCCAACGCCGTGACCACCATCGTCTTGCCCGCACCGGTCTCCCCAGTCAGGACCGTGAGCCCCGGCCCCAGGGTCAGCACCGACTCCTCGATCACGCCGAGGTCCCGGATCCGGATCTGCTCAAGCATCGCGACCCTCCCCGCGGCGTCGACGCTCCGCGGCCCCGCGCCACCCCGTCACCGGCAGGTCGAACTTGGCCACCAGCCGATCGGTGAACGGCGCCTCATGTAGCCGGGCCAGCCGCACCGGGGACCGACCGCGGCGAACCTCGATCCGTGCACCCGGCGGCAGGTCGACCGTGCGTCGACCGTCGCACCAGAGCACTCCGGCGCCGTCGGTGCGGGCCTGCACCTCCACGGCCAGCACGGAGGACGGGGCCACGACCAGGGGCCGTGCAAAGAGCGCGTGGGCACTGATCGGCACCATGAGCAGCGCCTCCACCCCGGGCCAGACGATCGGTCCTCCGGCGCTGAAGTTGTAGGCCGTCGACCCGGTCGGGGTGGCGCAGACCACCCCGTCGCAGCCCCACCGGGACAGCGGACGCCCGTCGATCTCCACGACAACCTCGATCATCCGCTCCCGGGCGGCCTTCTCCACGCTCGCTTCGTTCAGCGCCCAGGTGCTGCAGACCAGCTCGTTGCCGCGGTAGACCTTGACGTCGATCGTGAGGCGTTCCTCGGAGACGTAGCGGCGATGGACGACCGCCTCGATGGTGGCCTCCACGTCGTCATGCTCGGCCTCGGCGAGGAAACCGACGTGGCCGAGGTTCACCCCCAGGAGGGGAGTTCCGTGCCCGTGAGTGAGCTCCGAGGCACGCAGCAGCGTCCCGTCGCCCCCGAAGACGACGGCGATCTCGCAGCCGACCGCGCTCTGGTCCGTCGCCTCGACGACCTCCAGACCGGGCAGGTCGAGATCGAGGTCGTCCGCCTCCTCCCGGAGCAGCCGCACGGTGATCTGGTGGGCGGTCAGCGCGTCGATGAAGCGGCTCGCCACGACGCAGGCCTCGGCACGCCCGGTGTGGGCGATCACGAGAACGCGACGGGGCGAGGGGCTGGTCACGGCTCCACTCTCTCAGCCCGGTCCCCCAGGTCGGCGCTACGACGTACCTCGGCAGCGACCAGGTCCGCATCCACCCGTCCGGGGCCCCGGGCCAGCAGGACGAAGAACTCCGCGTTGCCCGAGGGTCCGGGCAGGGGGCTGGTGTGCACCGCGCGAGCGCCCCAGCCCAGCGTGTCGGCGGCGCCCACGACGCCGAGGACCGCGTCGGCACGCAGGTCGAGGTCACGGACCACGCCCCCCTTGCCGACCTTCGCCCGGCCGACCTCGAACTGCGGCTTGACCATCA
>JBBPYL010000134.1:0-16973 GCA_038199935.1 Propionibacteriales bacterium
CTCCCGGCGTCGACGAGGTCGCGGTTGTGGTCCCACTTCAGGTAGCCGATCGGGTACTCGAGCAGCAGCGCGTCGAGCCGCTCCAGCAGATAGGCGAACGCCTCCGGCTGGGCCAGGTCGAGCACCTGCTGTCCGCGCGAGAGTGGGGGTAGCCGGCCCTCGGCGGTGAGGATCCAGTCCGGATGGGCCCGGGCCAGATCCGAGTCGAGGTTGACCATCTCCGGCTCCACCCACAGGCCGAGCTGCATGCCGAGCGAGACGACGGCATCGGCGAGCGGGTGGAGACCATCGGGCCACCTCGTGGTGTCGACGTACCAGTCGCCCAGTCCTGCGGAGTCGTCGCGTCGGCCCCGGAACCAGCCGTCGTCGAGCACGAAACGCTCGACCCCCAGCTCGGCGGCACTGTGCGCCAGCGCGATCAGCCGGTCCGGATCCTGGTCGAAGTAGACCGCCTCCCAGCTGTTCAACGTGACCAGTCGCGGTGAGCTCGGGTGCACCGTCCGGGCCCGCAGGTAGCGGTGGAACTGCGCGGAGACGGCGTCCAGCCCCTGACCGTGGGCGAAGTACACCCACGGGGACCGGTAGCTGCCCTGCTCGGCCAGGCGCACCTCCCCGGGAAGGAGCAGCTCGCCGCCGGCGAGCAGCCGCTCCCCGCCCGGGGTCGCCTCGGCGAGCGTGCAGTGGTTGCCGCTCCAGCCGACGTGCACCGCCCAGACCGCGCCGTCACGGAAGCCGAAACCCGGCTCGCCCGCGGCGACGACGAGGCTCGCGTCGGTTCCGGTGCGGCCTCTGCGGTTCTCCCGCAGGTGGGTGCCCACGGTGAACGGCGCGCGTTGGGGGCTGCGCTCGCGCAGGTGCCGCCCGGTCAGGTCGAGGAGCTCCCGGGCGACTCCGGGCACCGGCAGGGTCAGCACCACGGCCTCGACGTCGAGGACTCCTGGGCGCCGGTTCTCGATCCTGGCCCGCGCGCGGATCAGCCCGGGCGGATGCACCTCGACCTCGAGCAGTACGCCGATCCCGGCCGCACGGTCCTCGGCCCGGACGACCACGGACGTCGCCCCGTGCTCGGCGTCCGTCACCGTCACCGATTCGGTGGTGAACGCGGTCGAGAAGTTCCGGCCACCGCGGTGCACGGACACCCCCGGGGTGCCGAGCCAGCCCGCTGACTGCTCGGGCAGCAGAGCAACCGGGACCGGGTCGTCCATCGTGTTGGACACCGTGGGCGGGGCCAGGCCCTGGACCAGTGAGTCCAGGTCGACCTCGTCGAGGGACCCGAGATCCGCGCCCCAGTGCAGCACGCGCGGCAGTCGGGGACCGCGGGCGTCCAGCACGAGGCTCGTGCCCGGCACCCGCACGTGCAGGAGGTCTCCGTCCGACATCGAGATGGGTCCCTCTTCTGCGTGGACCGCCGACGGCGTCGGCGACCGTGGTGGTCAGCCCTTGGTCGAGCCGAGCGTGAGGCCGGCCACGAAGTGCTTCTGGAGGATGAAGAAGACGATCAGCACCGGTAGCGCGACCAAGACCGAGCCCGCTGAGAGCAGGTTGTAGTCGGTGAAGAACTGGCCCTTGAGGTTGTTCAGGGCGCTGGTGATGGGGAACTTGTCACCCTGGCCTCCCAGCAGCACGGTGGCCCAGAAGAACTCGTTGTAGATCCAGGTCACCTGCAAGGTGGCCAGAGCGGCCAAGGCCGGGCGGACCAGGGGCATCGTCAGCTGCCAGTACTGGCGCCAGACGCTGGCCCCGTCGACTTCGGCCGACTCGTAGATCTCCCGCGGCAGGGTCTTCATGTAGTTGCTGAGCACGAAGGTGCAGAAGCCCAGCTGGAAGGCCACGTTGATCGCGATCAGACCCCAGAAGCTGCCCAGCAGCTGCCCCGAGTCGCTCATGAAGGTCGGCAGAGGGATCGCGCGGTACATCCGGAAGATCGGCACCAGCAGCGCCTGCGGAGGCAGCAGGTTGGCGGCCAGGAAGACCGCCAGGAGGGTCAGGTTAAAGCGGTAGCTGAAGCGCGCCAGCACGAAGGCGACCAGCGAGGCCAGGAAGAGCGTCACCACCACGGCGGGAACGGTGATGATCACCGAGTTCACGAAGTATTTGCCGAGATTGGCGTTCTCCCAGACGTTGCGGTAGTTGGCGAACGTCCAGCCGCCGAAGGACAGGTAGCCGTTGGCCTGGGTGTAGGTGTAGTTGCGGAACGAGTTCAGCACCGCCCAGAACATCGGGAAGAGCCAGACCAGCGCGAGCACGGCCATGCACACCGTGGCGACCCTGCCGCGGGGACGGTTCAGCGGGCCGGACTTCGCGTGCTCCTTGGCGTCGCGGGACTCCTTGGCCCGCTTCTCCCGCCGGCTCGCCGCCGGGACCTTCTCGGCCGTGCTCATCGCCGCTCCTCCTTGAAGACGATCCTGAGGTAGATCGTGATGAACACCGACGAGATCAGCATCATGATCACCGCCAGGGCGGAGCCGAAGCCGTAGCGGCTGGCCTCACCCACGACGTTCTGCGAGACCAGGGCCGCGATGATCTCCAGTCCGTTGGTGCCGCGGTTGACCACCCAGACCAGGTCGAAGGCCCGCAGCGACTCGATCACGACGATGACCAGGACGATCAGGTTGATCGGTCGCATCACCGGGAAGATGATCCGGAAGAACGTCTGCCGCTCCGTCGCGCCGTCGACCGTCGCCGCCTCCCGCAGGCTCGGGTCGACCCCCTTGAGGCCGGCCAGGTAGATCAGCATGATGTAGCCGGTATGTCTCCACGCGGTGGCGACCAGGACCGACCACAGGTTGACACTCCTGTCGCCGTACCAGTCGACCTGGGAGCCGAAGACCTGGTTGATCAGGCCCTGGTCGCGCGAGTAGAAGAGCTGCCAGATGAAGCCCACCAGCGCCAGCGAGAGCACCACCGGCATGTAGAACGCCGTCTGGTAAAACCGGCTCCCGGTCATCCCGCG
This sequence comes from Propionibacteriales bacterium, assembly GCA_038199935.1. Classification (GTDB taxonomy): domain Bacteria; phylum Actinomycetota; class Actinomycetes; order Propionibacteriales; family Nocardioidaceae; genus Nocardioides_B. The sequence continues at coordinate 2,954 of JBBPYL010000134.1, forward strand.
GTCGAGGACGACAGCGAGGAACATGCCCAGCAACGTGGGGATGAAGAACAGGAAGCCCAGCCAGATCAGGTTGTGCCGGATCGCGGGCCAGAACGGCGGATAGATCGTGGTGATGTCGGAGTAGTTCTGACCCCCCACCCACTCGATGGTGTCGACCGGGCCGATGCCGTTCCACTTCCCGAAGGAGAGCACCACCGAGAGGATCGCCGGCACCCACACCAGCCCCACCACGAAGAGCGTGGGCACCACGATCATCGTGATGACCACCGCACGGTCCCGTGCCGGTAACCGCCGTTTTGGTCGCTTCGTCACCGCGGTTGTCTCGGTGTCGGTGTTGGTCGCCGTCGCCATGCCTACGCTCCTCGCTGCCGCCTGGGACCTGGACTCACCCGCCGAAGATGGAGACCTTCTGCTCCTGGATGCTCTTGGTCACCCCGTCGATGTCGTTGGGGTCGCTGAGGAACTTCTGCAGCGACGGGATCATCACCGTGGAGGCGAAGTCCGAGCGGGTGTCTCGGTCCAGGAACTGGGCGATGTTGGCCGCCGCTCCGACGACCTCGGCCGACTTCTTCTGCAGGTCGGAGTAGTTGCTGGTGTCCGCCCCCTCGTTGGCCGCGATCATCGGGGTGGTGCCCTTGTTGGCCGCGTCGGCGGCCGCGGCGGTGCCCAACCACTTCATCATCTCGATGCCGCCCGCGGTGTTTCCGGCCGCGCTGGCCACGCAGAAGCCGTCGATCGGCGCGTCGAGTGCGTCGGCCCCGATTGCGGAGTCCAGCTCGGGGAAGGTGAAGAAGTCCAGGTCCTCCTCGTCATCGGGGATCGCGTCGACCACGAACGTACCCAGGAGGTACATCCCCGCGTCGCCCTTGCTCAGCGACGTGGCCGCCTCCTGCCAGGTGCGGCCCAGCGGGTCCTTCTGGTGGTAGGGCAGAAGGCTCTTCCAGGTGTCGAAGACCTGCTTGACCTCGGCGGAGTCCCAGGCCTCCTCGCCGGCCATCAGCTTCATGTGGAAGTCGAAGCCGTTGATCCGCATGTTGAGGATGTCGAAGGTGCCCATCGCCGGCCAGCCGTCCTTGTCGGCGAAACCGAAGGGGGCCACCCCGGAGGAGTCCATCTTCTTCACCAGCGCGGTGAGCTCGTCGAGCGTCGTGGGGACCTCGTAGCCGTTCTTCTTGAAGAACGACTTCTTGTAGAAGACCGCCCACGGGTAGTAGTCCTTCGGGACGAAGTACTGCTTGCCGTCGCTGGCGGTGGAAGCGGCCTTGAAGCTGTCGTTGAGCCCGTCGATGGGCCACACACTGCTGACATCGGTGATCAGGCCCTGGTCGGCGAACTGGTTCATCCGGAAACCCGCAAACCACGTGAAGACGTCGTCGGGGTTCCCCTGGAGGTAGGTGTTGATGTTCTCCTGGAACGTGTTGTGGTCGACCTCGTTGCGGTCGACCTTGACGCCGGCCTCTTTGGCGTACGCCTTGGCCATGTTGGAGAGCCGGACGTAGGCAGGGCCGGAGCCGGAGGCCTCGTTCATGCCGAACTTCACCGCGCCGCCCGCGTCTCCGCCGCCGCCGTCGTCTCCGCCGCATCCGGCCAACAGACCGGTCGAGCCGACTGCGGCGCTGCCGAGCAGGGCGCCCCGCAGCACGCTGCGCCGCGAGGTGTTCATCCCCAGGACGGACGCAGGAATCGGCTGATGGCCAGGGTTGGGACGGGGCATGCGGACCTCCACGGTCGAACGAGAACGAACAGAAGACCCTCGCATCTTGACGTGAACACGCTCACACGTCAACATATTGTTATCTGAATGCGACATGACCCGACATCCGTCGCACATCGAGTACGAGGAGGTCCTGGTGATCTCCCCCGCCCGTCCCCTGCGGCAAGCCGCTGCTCGGCTCGCTTTTGGCGGCGACTACAACCCCGAGCAGTGGCCCACCGAGGTGTGGGGCGAGGACCTACGCCTGATGGCCGAGGCTGGCGTCGACCTGGTCACGGTGGGCGTCTTCTCCTGGGCCCACCTCGAGGTCGCCCCCGGCGACTACCGGTTCGAGTGGCTCGACGACGTACTGGGCGGTCTGAGCGCCGCCGGGATCGGCATCGACCTGGCCACGGCCACCGCCTCACCTCCCCCGTGGCTCACCACGCGTCACCCAGAGATGCTGCCGGTCACCCGGGAGGGAGCCCGGCTCTGGCCCGGCGGCCGTCAGGGGTTCTGCCCCAGCTCGCCGATCTACCGAGAGCACTCCCTGGCGCTGTGCCGCCAGCTGGCCGAGCGGTACGGCGCCCATCAGGGCCTACGGCTGTGGCACGTGGGCAACGAGCTCGGCTGTCACAACGCGCTGTGCTACTGCGACGTGAGCGCCTCGGCCTTCCGAGGCTGGCTCCGGGCACGGTACATCGACATCGACACCGTGAACGACGCCTGGGGATCCGCCTTCTGGTCCCAGCGGTACACCGACTTCGACGAGATCCTTCCTCCGCGGATCGCCCCGGCCTTCCCGAACCCGACCCAGCAGCTCGACTTCCGCCGCTTCTCCTCCGACGAGCTGCTGGCGCAGTTCGTGGCCGAGCGCGACATCCTGCACGAGGTGTCCCCGGGGGTGCCGGTCACGACGAACTTCATGGTCACCGCGCACGTACGGGAGATGGACTACTGGGCCTGGGCCGGCGAGGTCGACGTGGTCTCCAACGACCACTACCTCATCGCCGCCGACCCGGAGGGCCATCGCGAGCTGGCCTTCTCGGCCGACCTGACCCGGGGCCTGGCCGGCGGCGGCCCGTGGATGCTGATGGAGACCTCACCGGGCGCGGTGAACTGGCAGCCGCGCAACGTCGCCCGGGAGCCGGGCGAGCTGCTCCGCTCGGCGATGGGTCACGTCTCCCGCGGCGCCGACGCGGTGCTGTTCTTCCAGTGGCGCGCCTCCCGGGCCGGGGCGGAGAAGTTCCACGCCGGGATGCTCCCGCACGCCGGGACCGACACGCGCACCTGGCGCGAGGTCGTCGCGCTGCGCGAGGCGCTGGATGCCGTAGCCGAGGTCTCCGGCAGCCGGACGGAGAACCGGGTGGCGATCCTCTTCGACTGGCAGGCGTGGTGGGCCTGTGAGCTCGACTCCCACCCGAGCGTCGACGTCCGCTACCTCGACTGGTCGCACGCGCTGCACCGCAGCCTGACCGACGCCGGGGTCGGGGTGGACTTCGCGCATCCCGAGGCCGACCTCACCGACTACGACCTCGTGCTCGTCCCTACCCTGTACTCCGTCACCGACGCGGCCGTCGAGCGACTGCGCGAGGCCGTCGAGGGCGGTGCCACCGCACTGGTCACCTACTTCAGCGGCATCGTCGACGAGAACGACCACATCCGTCTCGGGGGCTATCCCGGCGCCTTCCGCGATCTCCTGGGGATCCGGGTGCCCGAGTTCCTGCCGCTACGCGAGGGCCGTCAGGTCGCCCTGTCGAACGGCTGGCAGGCCGACGTGTGGACCGAACCCGTACAGGTCGTCGGTGCCGAGACCCTGGCCACCTACGTCGACGGTCCGGCGGCCGGTGTGCCTGCCCTGACCCGGCACGACGTCGGAGCGGGCTCGGCCTGGTACGTCTCCTGCCGTCTCGCCCAGGAGGCGTGCGACGCACTCGTGGCCCGCCTTCTCGACGAGGTCGGCCTGGCTCCGCGAGCCGGCATGGTCCCAGGAGTCGAGGCGATCCGAAGGACGGCGGCGGACGGGACCTCGTGGCTGTTCGTCATCAACCACACCGCGGAGCCGGTCAGAGTGGCCGGTCGCGGGGTGGACCTGCTCTCGCAGCGGGAGGCCGACGGTCAGGTGCAGGTGGACGCCGGTTCGGTGGCAGTGGTGCGGGAGGCCTCGTGCTAGCGGCTCAGCGGCAGTGGGAGATCCTCAACCGGCTGGAGAGCGACGGCATCGTCCGGGTCAGCGATCTCGTCTCCGCACTTGGCGTCTCCGACATGACCATCCGTCGGGACCTGGCCGTCCTGGACCAGCACGGTGTGCTGGACCGGGTGCACGGCGGGGCGGTGGCGCGCGCCGAGCCCAGCGCGGCCGAGCCCGGCTTCGAGGCCAAGTCGGTGCGTCAGCTGGCGCAGAAGGAGGCGATCGCCGCGAGGGCGGCTCTCCTGGTGCAGCCGGGGTCCGCGATCGCCGTGTCGGCCGGGACGACGACCTTCGCCCTGGCCCGGCACCTGGTGGCGATCCCGCACCTGACCGTGGTCACCAACTCCGTGTGGGTCGCCGACGTCCTGCACCGAGCGCACGGACCGGGCCACACCGTGTTGCTGACCGGTGGGGTCCGCACCCCCTCCGACGCCTTGGTCGGACCCATCGCGATCGCCGCCGTCCGCTCCCTGCACCTCGACACCGTCTTCCTCGGCGTCCACGGCCTCGACCTGACCGCGGGTCTGACCACCCCCAACCTGCTGGAGGCCGAGACGAACCGGGCGATGATCGCCAGCGGGCGTCGACTGGTGGTGGTGACCGACTCGACCAAGTGGGGTGTCGTCGGACTCAGCTCGATGGCCGCGCTCTCCCAGGTCACGACCCTGGTCACCGACACGGGCCTCTCGGACGCAGCCCGGTCGGTGCTGGCCGAGCAGGTCGGCGAGAGCCTGCTCGTCGACGCCGACGAGCAGGACGCCGGAGCCCACAGCTGACCCGCCGCGGTCTCACCGCAGGAGACGGCCGTCGAGGACCCCGCGAGCGGTGCGCGTGGCCACGACCAGCCAGGCCAGCAGCAGGCCGACGTAAAAGGCCACCGCGGCCACGACGAAGAAGTCGGCCCCCGCGGTGACGGCCAGTCCCGCCGTACCGGTGACCACCGTCCCGACCGGGAAGGTGAAGGACCACCAGGTCAGCGAGAAGCGCAGGCCCGCCAGACCGGGCAGACCACGACGACCCGGCAGCCGAGCACCTCCGACGTCGCCGGTCCCGACCGCGCCCTCGCGCTCGCGCTCGCCTCGCGCCGCCGGGCCGCCGAGCGGACCTGCGGGCTGCACGACCTGCTGGAGAAGCGGCCCGAGCTCCGGGGCACCTACGCCCCGGCCGACTTCACCGTGGAGGCCACCCGCTGGTGCGCCTAAGGAGCGCTCAGCGGCGTCCGGTCCCGAACACGCCACGGAAGATCTCGCGGGTCGCGGTGCGGATGAGGTCCTTGGCCAGCGGCGAGTTGATGAGGTCGCCGACCCGGTCCGTGGGGTCGCTCTGCTGCCGCGAGGAGGGCTTGGGGTAGTCGACCTTGGCGGGGTCGATCGCCTTCTTCTCCGCCTCCGCCTTCGCCGCCCCCTGCTCGACCTTCGCGGCCAGCCGCTCGTGCGCGGAGTCGCGGTCGACACTCTCGGTGTACTTCGACGCCAACGGCGAGACGTCGACCACGGCCTGCATGCCCGCCGGGTCGGCGGTCCCCATCCGTGACTCGGGCGCCCGCAGCCGGGTCCACGCGACCGGGGTCGGCGCCCCGCGCTCGTTCATCACCGTGACGATCGCCTCCCCGATGCCGAGCTGGGTCAGCACGGCGCCGAGGTCGTCGTACTCCGACATGGGGTAGGTGCTGACCGTGGCCCTGAGCGCCTTGGCGTCGTTGGGGGTGTGCGCCCGGAGCTGGTGCTGAACCCGCGAGCCGAGCTGGGCCAGCACATCGTCGGGCACGTCGGTCGGCGACTGGGTGACGAAGAAGACGCCGACCCCCTTGGACCGGATCAGTCGCACCGTCTGGGTGATCGCGGCCAGGAAGTCCTTGGACGCGTCCTTGAACAGCAGGTGGGCCTCGTCGAAGAAGAACACCAGGCTGGGCTGCTCGGAGTCGCCGACCTCGGGCAGATCGTGGAAGAGGTCGGCGAGCAGCCACATCAAGAAGGTGGAGAAGACCGCCGGCCGGTCCTGGAGGTTCGGCAGCTCGACCAGCGAGATGACGCCGAGCCCCTCGTCGGTGGTGCGCAGCAGGTCGGCGGTCTCGAACTCCGGCTCTCCGAAGAAGCTGTCCGCACCCTGGTCGGAGAAGGCGATCAGCTCGCGGAGGATCACCCCGGCCGTCGACGAGGACAGGCCCCCAAGGCCCTTGAGGTCGTCCTTGCCCTCGTCTGAGGTCAGAAACTGGACGACGGACCGGAGGTCGGTGAGGTCGAGCAGCGGCAGGCCCGCCTTGTCGGCGTAGTGGAACACCAGGCCCAGCGAGGACTCCTGCGTGGAGTTGAGACCGAGGACCTTCGAGAGCAGGGTCGGGCCGAACGCTGTCATCGTGGCGCGCAGCGGGATGCCGGTCCCCTCGCCGCCGATCGCGTAGAACTCGACGGGAAAGCCGCGGCCGGACCACTCCTGACCCACCGAGGCGCTGCGCTCGAGGATCCGGTCTGCGGACTCGCCGGGCACCGAGAGTCCCGACAGGTCGCCCTTGATGTCGGCGGCGAAGACGGGGACGCCCTGGGACGAGAGCTGCTCGGCCAGGAACTGGAGAGTCTTGGTCTTTCCGGTCCCGGTGGCCCCCGCGACGAGGCCGTGTCGGTTCAGCATGGCCAGGGGGATCCGGATCCGCACGTCGCTCAAGGTGTCCGCGTCGACCATCAGGCCGCCCAGCTCCAGAGCGGCTCCCGCGAAGTCGTAGCCGGGCGCGACCGCCGCGGTCAGGGAATCCTGGTCAGTCATGCCGAGACCCTACCCACCTATGCTGGCCGGTGTGATCTTCAAGCAGGTCGGTTCCGACCGCCCCTACCCCGACCACGGACTGACCCCCCGTGGGTGGGCGGCCCTGCCCCCTCGGCAGGTGCGGCTCGACGAGCTGGTCACCACCAAGGACACGCTCCAGCTGGCCGCGCTGCTCGACGAGGACTCCACGTTCTTCGGCGACATCGTCGCCCACGTCGTCCAGTGGCGCGAGAGCCTCTACCTCGAGGACGGTCTGCACCGGGCGCTGCGCGCCGCCCTCCAGCAGCGGCTCGTCCTGCACGCGCGCGTGCACTGCGTGGCAGGCTGACCTGCCATGCGCGCACGGACGATCACCACGGGCATCACCTTGCTGGTGCTCTGCGCCCTGCTGGGTGTCGGACTCTGGGTCGGAGTGGAGAAGCTCTTCGCACCTGTCGAGAAGGCCGCCCCCACCGTCCAGCCGACGGAGACCTGTCGCACCTTGGCCAAGGGGAAGACCCTGAAGTCGCGGCAGGTGACAGTCAACGTCCTCAACGGGGGCACCCGCGGAGGGCTGGCCGGCAATACCCTCGACGCCCTGGCCCAGCGCGGCTTCACGCCCGGAGAGATCGGCAACCGCCCGCAGACCAAGGTCCGTCGGGTCCAGGTCTGGATCGTGAAGGGTGAGGAGGCGGCCGGCCGCCTCGTCGCCCTCAACTTCGGGCCGAAGACCCCGGTGGTGCGCCACAAGGACGTCACCGAGGGCGGCGTCGACATCGTGGTCGCGGACGGCTTCGACACGCTGGCCAAGGCCCGCAGGCAGATCACCCTGCGCCAACGCACCGAGGTCTGTAAGCCCATCGAGGCCGACCCCGTCGGCTAGCTCCGGTCCTCGGGCTCGAGCCAGTGCGCGAGGCGTCCCCGGTGGGAGACAGCGCGCAGGCGGACCTCCGTCGCCTCCCGCTGACGACGCGGGGTGACCACCAGCAGGTCGTCACCTCGCCGGAGCACCGTGCGACTCTCCGGCACCAGGGTCTGCCCGTCCCGTACCACCAGCGAGATCGAGGCGCCGACCGGCAGTCTCAGCTCGCCGACCTCGACCCCGTGCATCTTCGAGCGGCGCGTGATCGAGACCTGGAGCAGGTCGGCGGCGACCCGCTCCAGGGGGGCGGCCTCGACCTCCAGGTCCCGGGTGTCCTCAGGGCTGGACACGCCCAGGAAGTTGGCCACCCACGGCAGCGTCGGGCCCGTGAGCAGCGTGTAGATCACCACCATCACGAAGACGATGTCGAACAGCTCGGGTGCCCGCTCGACGTCGGCGGCCAGCGGGATGGTGGTGAGCACGATCGGTACGGCGCCGCGAAGCCCGGCCCAGGAGACGAAGAGTCTCTCCCGCACCGTCATCCGGCCCACCCACGCGCACAGGAAGACCGAGAGGGGCCGGGCCACGAAGGTGAGCAGCAGCCCGGCCAGAAAGCCCGTCGCCACGTGCTCCCAGGAGATCCGTCCCGGGGAGACCAGCAGCCCGAGCATGACGAACAGGCCGATCTGGGCCAACCAGGCGATGCCCTCGGCGAAGGACCGTGTCGGCCCGCGGTGGGGCAGCTCGCTGTTGCCGAGGATGAGCGCGGCGGTGTAGACCGCGGCGAACCCGGAGGCGTGCAGCGCCGCGCTCCCGGCGTACGCCAGGACGGTCAGGGCCAGGACGGCGATGGGGTAGAGCCCCGAGGAGGGCAACGCGATGCGACGCATCACCCAGCCGCCGCCGAAGCCGACGATCAGACCACCCACGACTCCGAGCGAGAGCTCATAGAGGACGATGCCGAGGAAGCCCAGCACACCGTGGTCGAGGGCCGACCCGGTGCTGACCAGAGTCACCAGTAGGACGGTCGGGGCGTCGTTGAGACCGGACTCGGCCTCCAACGCCCCGGTCAACCGTCGGGGCAGCGGCACGCGTCGGAGCACGGAGAAGACCGCGGCCGCATCCGTCGGGGAGGTCACCGCTCCGAGCAGGACGGCAAGCTGCCAGTCCAGCCCGAACAGCACGTGCGCACCGACGGCGACGACGGTGACACTGACCGTGACCCCCAAGGTGGCCAGCGCCACGCCCATCGGCATGGCGGGACGGATCTCCTGCCACTGGGTGGTCAGGCCGCCCTCCGCGAGGATGAGGACCAGGGCCGCGAAGCCGAGGGCGTGGGCGACGTTGGCGTCCTCGAAGCCGATGCCGGCCCCGGACTCACCGAGCAGGATGCCCATCAGGAGATAGACCAGGAGGCTGGGCAGTCCGACCCGCACGGAGAGCCGGACGGCCAGGATCGCCACCAGCATGACGACGGCCCCGACCAGCAGGACCTCGTCCATCTGCTGCGCGTCGAAGCTCACTGCTCACCTCGGCGGGGTGGGGTCCGGGGCCACAGTCTAGGGCGTGGACGCGGTCCTCTGGCCCAGCAGCGAGCCCGGTGAGACCCGAGCGGTGGCCGCCCCCGCCGGGGGACGGGCGGGAGCGGCCGAGCCCGAGGGAGCCCCTGATGCCCCACGGCGACGTGTTGCCTCAGGCGGCCGACCAGCCAGGCAGCCACCTGCTCCTCCGGGAGCAGCCTCGCGTCCCGGCGGCCCCGGGCGCCATGGCCCGATCGGGCCATCGCCGAGTCTTGGGGGCCTCACGCCGCCCAGGTGGACGAACGTCGGGCTGCCTCAAAGATCAGGGCGCTCGTTGGCTCGTCCAGGATGTCGCCGTGCCGGAGCAGCCACGTCGCAAGCTGCATGCGGGGGGTCACGCTGACACCCTCAGGTTGGCTCGTGACGATCACGTCAGCAGCATTGACCGTCACGATGAGACCCTCCACGTGGACGGGAAAGCCGCATGCGGTCGTAGGATGGCATCTCCACCGTGGATCCTTCTTCGCTGCCTTGGCCAGCTGTACGGCCACCTTCTCCTCGCCGTCCGCACCGACGCGCCACGCGCGCTCCGAGGTGTGAACGCCAAGGACACGGGCGAATACGGACCGGACGGGAGCTGCGTCCTTCTCGGAGACGGCTTGCGCCCGGGCCGCGGACCCCGCCTGGTTCGTGGACAGGTCAATCCACGGTCGCATCGTCGCGACGGAGCCCTCCTGAGGAACCTGCGGGGAGTCCACGACGGTTGCCTGCTCCTCCTCGCCTACGATCGGCGTGGGTTGCGTCGTGGCCGCAGGCGTCGTCTGATCCTTCCACCGGGCGGCGGCGGCTGACAGGTGAGCCAGAGCCCCTGGATTCTCCGGGTGCGGCTCGTCGGTAAGCAGGTCCCACCAGCCGATGGCCACACCCTCACCGTCGGCGGCGTAGAGGCGGTCCTTGCCGAACCGCCTCCACCGAGTGACCACCAGGTCCGAATCGCTCGCGCCCTCAGCCACGATCCGACACCTTCACGACCTCGTGCGCTGCGGCGTTCGACCTGCGTGCCATGAAGCCCCCTCCGTCCGGCGGTACACGTTCACCGGGTCGAAACCCCCGTTCACATGGAGGGTAGAGAAGCTGTGCCATCTCGTCAGGCGTTCGCGGATTGCGGTAGCAACGCATGCGGAGAACCGTCTCGTGATCACGGTCCTCGGATCCTGAGGCGGCTCTACGGCGTCCTGCTGCCGGCTCTGGTGGCCAGACGATGTGGCGGTGGCGGAGGGATTTGAACCCTCGGTCGACTTGCGCCGACAAACGCTTTCGAGGCGTTCTCCTTAGGCCGCTCGGACACGCCACCGGGACAGAGGCTACCGGACCTCCAGCCGACGGCTGAAATCAGGTCGAACCGCTCCGGGTCTGGTCGAAGAACTCCCGCAGCAACGTGCGCGACTCCTCGGCGAGGACTCCGGTCACGACCTCGGGACGGTGGTTGAGGCGCCGGTCGCGGACGACATCCCACAAGGAGCCGACCGCGCCGGCCTTGTCGTCGAAGGCGCCGAACACCAGCCGGTCCACCCGGGAGAGGACGACCGCGCCCGCGCACATCGTGCAGGGCTCCAGGGTGACCACAAGCGTGCAGCCGGTGAGCCGCCACTCACCCCAGACAGCGGCCGCCTCCCGCAGCGCGACGACCTCGGCGTGCGCCGTCGGGTCGGCGTAGCGCTCCCGCTCGTTGCGCCCCCGGGCGACCACGTGACCGCGGGAGTCCACCACCACCGCACCGATGGGCACGTCGGAGCTGGCCGAGGCGGCCGAGGCCTCCTCCAGGGCGGCGCGCATGGCGTCCTCCCACGGCGCCGGGTCAGGGGACACTGACCCCGACAGCCTCGTCGAAGAGGGAGCCGAACCCGAGCCTGCCCGCGATGTCGCCGAGCATCTCGTCGGGGTACAGCTCGAGGTCATCGAGCAGCGCCCCCATGTCGCGCGCGCCCATGCCCAGGTCGGCGAGCATGGCCACGTCCCCGGCCGGGAGCTGCTCGTCCTCGTCGTCGGGCTGCGGCAGGTCCAGGGCCGTGACCACCTCGCGGGCGATGGGCCAGTCGGTCGCGGCGGTCACGTCGCTGAGCAGCAGGCCGACCTGCTCGCCGAGCACCCGCACGAGCAGGAAGAAGTCCTCGTCGACCGAGACCATCCCCAGCGCGCCACCCTCGCCGGGCCAGCGGCGCAGCTCGGTGGCGAACTCGTCGAGGTCGCCCACGGACTCCGGTTCGAGCTCCTCGAGCTGCCAGACCCCGTCCTCGCGGTAGGCCACCAGGGCGAAGTCCACCCCGTCGGCGTTGGCCTCGAACTCGGCACTCATCAGATCTCCTCGACTCAGAGCCCGGACGGCCCTGCTGTGATGGTGGCAGAGTGCCCGGTCTCGCACCAGGGAGATCCGTCCCACTACGTTGTCCGCATGCGCCTGCACGTCGCGGACCACCCGCTGATCGCCCACAAGCTCACCGCCCTACGCGACGAGACCACGGACTCACCGACCTTCCGTCGACTCGCCGACGAGCTGGTCGCATTGCTGGCCTACGAGGCCACCCGGGACGTGCGCGTCGAGCCAGTCACCGTCAATACGCCCGTCGCCCCGGCGACCGGGGTCAGGCTCGCCTCCCCCAAGCCGCTCGTCGTGCCCATCCTGCGGGCCGGGCTGGGCATGCTGGAGGGCTTCATGCGCCTGCTCCCCACGGCGGAGGTGGGATTCCTCGGGATGGTGCGCAACGAGGAGACACTGGAGGCCTCGACGTACGCCGAGCGCCTGCCCGACGACCTCGCCGGCCGGCAGTGCTACGTGCTCGACCCGATGCTGGCCACCGGAGGGACACTCACCGCGGCGATCCGCTTCCTCACCGGGCGCGGCGCGACCCAGGTCACCGCGATCTGCCTGCTCTCGGCCCCCGAGGGCTGCGCGCGACTGGAGCGGGACCTGACCGGCCTCGACGTGCCGGTCACCGTGGTGACCGCCGGGATGGACGAGAAGCTCGACCAGAACGGCTACATCGTCCCGGGCCTCGGCGACGCGGGCGACCGGTTGTACGGCGTCGTAGCCTGAGCGCATGGAGATCACCAAGCTCGGGCACGCCTGCATCCGGCTGAGCACCGGCGGCGCGACGCTGCTGCTGGACCCCGGGTCCTTCACCGATCCCGGAGCCACCGACGGGGCCGACGCGGTGCTCGTCACCCACGGCCACGCCGACCACGTCACCCTCGAGCACCTGCGAGCCTGCGACGTCCCCATCCTCACCATCGAGGCGGTCGCGACGAAGCTGCGGGACGAGGACCCCTCTCTGACCGAGCGGATCCAGGTCGTCTCGCCCGGCGACCACCTGACCGTGGCCGGGGTGGAGGTGGACGTGGTCGGCGTCGAGCACGCGGTGATCCACCCCGACCTGCCCGGGTTCGCCAACTCCGGCTACCTGGTCCACGGCGACGTGACGGTCCTGCACCCCGGCGACGCCTTGACGGTGCTCGAGACCGCCCCGGACGTCCTGCTCTGCCCGATCAGCGGTCCGTGGCTCAAGCTCGCCGAGGCCGTCGACTACGCCCGCGCCGTGGGCGCCCCGAAGGTCCTGGGCATCCACGAAGGGCTGCTCAACGCGAGGGGCCTGGGCCTGATCGGGGGCCGGATGAGCGACCTGCTCGGCGCGAAGGGCCTGGCCTACCAGCAGGTCGAGCCCGGCACGTCCCTCACCTACTGAGCTGGGTGCCCTGCCGGTCCGACCTCACAGGGTCTTCAGCGCGCCCAGCACCTTGCCCAGCGTGTCCTTCGCGTCCCCGAAGAGCAGCGTCGTCTTCGGGTCGAAGAGCAGTTCGTTCTCGATGCCTGCGAAGCCCGGCCGCATCGAGCGCTTGAGGAAGACGATCTGCTGGGCCTGGTCCGCGTCGAGGATGGGCATCCCGTAGATCGGGGCCCCCGGGCTCGTCCTGGCCGCCGGGTTCACCACGTCGTTGGCCCCGACGACGAGGACCACCTCGGCGTGCTTGAACTCGCCGTTGATGTCGTCCATCTCCTTGAGCTGCTCGTACGGCACCTGGGCCTCGGCGAGCAGGACGTTCATGTGTCCCGGCATCCGTCCGGCCACCGGGTGGATTGCGTAGTCCACGGTGACCCCACGCTCCCCCAGGACGTCGACGAGCTCGCGGAGGGTGTGCTGGGCCTGGGCCACCGCGAGTCCGTAGCCGGGCACGATGATGACCCGGGAGGCATAGCCGAGCAGGATGGCGACGTCCTCGGGGCCAGCTGAACGCACCGGACGGTCCGAGATCTCGCCCGACCCGAGCGTCGAGCCTCCCTTGAGGGCACCGAAGAGGATGTTGACCACCGAGCGCCCCATGGCCGAGGCCATCAGCTTGGTCAGGAAGGTGCCCGAGGCCCCGACCAGCGTGCCCGCCACCAGCAGCAGCGTGTTGCCGAGCACGTAACCCCCGGCCGCGACGGTGAGCCCGGTGAATGCGTTGAGCAGCGAGATGACGATGGGCACGTCCGCGCCGCCGACCGGCAGCACCAGCAGCACCCCGACCAGCAGACCCACCAGCAGCAGGACGACCCCGGTGCCGGTGGCCGCGTCGGTGACGACCAGGACCGAGAGCACGACCGAGGCCAGCAGGCCCAGCGCGAAGACCACCGGGAGCCCACGGAAGACCACCGGCCGGGAGGTCATCAACTCCTGGAGCTTGGCGAAGGTCACCACCGAGCCGGAGAAGGACACCGCACCGACCACGATGGTGAAGGCGGTGGCGGCCAGGGCGAACCAGCCCGCCTGGTCCGGGCCGCGGTCCAGGTGGCCCAGCTCCAGCAGGGCGACCAGGGACGCCGCCCCGCCCCCGACGCCGTTGAACAGCGCCACCATCTGCGGCATCTGGGTCATCTGCACCCGCCGGGCGCCGACCAGGCCCGCCACCGTCCCCACTGCGATGGCGGCCAGGATGAGCGGGACGTGCTGGAGGTCGAGGTAGAAGAACGCGATCCCGCA
>JBBPYL010000135.1:0-19707 GCA_038199935.1 Propionibacteriales bacterium
ACTGGGTGCACTCCGAGCAGCCGCAGGCGTTCGGCTCGGCCCTGCGGGTCTTCCTACTCGCCGACGAGAGCAACCTGTGACCTGACGCCTCCGGCGAGTCGCGCGGCCGGGCCGAGTCGCGGAACTAGGGTTCGACGATGGCAACCAGCGAGCACTCCACGTCAGAGACCTTCACCCGGGTCCTCGGCCAGCGCGACGTCGCCGCCATCGCCTTCGGGGCGATGATCGGCTTCGGCTGGATCGTGCTCACCGGCGGCTTCATCGAGGAGGCCGGCACGATGGGGGCGGCAGTGGCCTTCGTCATCGGTGGCGTGGTCATCGGGCTGATCGGCCTGACCTACGCGGAGTTGGTGGCTGCGATGCCCCAGGTCGGTGGCGAGCACCAGTACGTGCTGCGTGCCCTCGGCTCCCGGACGGCCTTCGCCTGCTCGTGGTTCCTCGTGCTCGGCTACATCTCCGTGGTCGCCTTCGAGGCCGTGGCGCTGCCGCAGACGATGCTCTTCCTCTTCCCCGACATGCTTGCGGTCAAGCTCTGGACAGTGGCCGGCTACGAGGTCTATCTCTCCTGGGTCGCGGTCGGCGTGGTGGCCGCGATCGTGATGACCTATCTCAACTACCGCGGTGTCCGACCGGCCGCCGTGTTCCAGAGCATCGCCGTAGGCTTCCTGCTCCTGGTCGGCTTGGCGCTGATCCTCGGCTCCTTCGTCGGCGGCAGCACCGAGAACATGCAGCCTCTGTTCACCGGAGGTGCGGCCGGGATGATCGGCGTCCTGGTCGCCGTGCCGTTCCTCTTCGTCGGCTTCGATGTGATTCCCCAGTCCGCGGAGGAGATCAACCTGCCCTTTCGCAAGATCGGCGTGATGCTGCTGGTCTCCGTCGGCCTGGCCGTGGCCTGGTACGTGATGATCGTGCTCACCGTCGGCTCCTCGCTGACCGGCGCCGAGCTCGGCAAGTCAGACCTCGCGGCCGCCGACGGAATGGCCGCGTTGTGGGGCAGCAACCTGATGGGCAACGTCCTGGTCCTCGGCGGCATCGCCGGCATCCTCACCTCGTGGAACGGGTTCATGATCGGCGCGAGCCGACTCATGTACGCGATGGCCACCTCGGGCATGCTGCCGCGCTGGTTCGGCGAGCTGCACCCCGAGTACCGGACCCCGAAGAACGCGCTGCTCTTCATCGGCGTGCTGTCGGTGGCCGCACCGATGTTCGGTCGGCAGATGCTGGTCTGGCTGGTGGACGCCGGTGGTCTCAGCCTGATCATCGCCTTCGCACTGGTCGCCCTGAGCTTCGTGATGCTGCGTCGACGCGAGCCGGGAATGGAGCGCCCCTTCGTGACCCCGGGTGGACAGGGGACCGGGATCGCGGCCTTCGTGTTCGCCGCGGCGATCGGAGTGCTCTACCTGCCGGGCATGCCCGCGGCCCTCGTCTGGCCCTACGAATGGATCATCTTCGGCGGGTGGGCCGTCGCCGGAGCCTGGTTGCTGACCCGCTTCCCGCACGTGGGTCCCGGCCCGGACGCCCACGACGAGATGGTCGGCGTCGCCGCCAAGCGGGGAGTCCCCGAGGACCAGCGCTAGTCAGCGTTCCGTGCCGGGCACGAGCTGTGTCGTGGTTGAGCCCGACGGCGTCGAGGTCGCGACCAGAACGTCTACGGCCAGTCGCCGCAGGGAGAGCTCTAGGCACACCTTCGCTCGGACGACCCGGCGGGACCCGACCTGACCGACCCATCTGTCGGCCGGGTTGGGAGACTGGTCCGATGACGCAGGTGGAGAGATTCGGGTCCCTGCCCGACGGCAGAACGGTGTCGCGGTACACGCTGGGGACTCCAGGAGGCCTCGCGCTGCGGGTGCTGGACCTGGGTGCGGTGGTCCAGCAGCTTTGGGTGCCGGACTCCGGCGGTGAGCGGGCCAACGTCGTGCTCGGTTGCGCTGACGTGGCCGGCTACCTCCGCTCGCCGGGGGACTACTACGGCGCGGTCGTCGGGCGTTTCGCCAACCGGGTCGCCGGCGCGGAGCTCGTGCTCGGCGGCGAGACGTACGCGCTAGCGGCCAACGACGGTCCGCACTGCCTGCACGGGGGGACCGACGGCTTCCACCGGCGGCTCTGGACGGTGCAGCACGTCGACTCGACCTCCCTCACGCTCAGCCTGGTGAGCCCGGACGGCGACAAGGGCTTCCCCGGCGAGCTGCACGTCGAGGTCACCTACGAGGTCAGCCGCGACGAGGTTCGGATCGGCTACCGCGCCACCACGGACGCGACGACGGTGGTGAGCTTGACCCAGCACGCTCACTTCAACCTGTCCGGGGAGGGGTCCGGCACGGTCGAGGACCAGCGGCTGCGGGTCGCGGCGGACCGGTTTACGCCCGTGGGGCCAGACCTGATCCCCACCGGGGCGATCGCCGAGGTCGCGGGCACCCCGCTCGACCTGCGCGGCGGACCTCGCCTCGGCGACGCGCTCCGCTCGGGTCACGAGCAAGTCGTCCGCGGACGTGGGTACGACCACAACTACGTGCTCGGTGGCGGAGACGGCGACCCGGCGGCCGTGCTTCGCGACCCGGTGTCCGGCCGGACGCTCGAGGTGCGCACCGACCAGCCCGGGATCCAGGTCTACACCGGCAACTTCTTCGACGGGACGCACCAGGGCATCCGCGGTCGCTCCTATCGTCAAGGTGACGGCGTGGCTCTGGAGACCCAGACCTATCCGGACGGTCCCCACCACCAGGTCGAGCCGGACTGGCCCAGCGGCCTCCTGCGGGTGGGCGAGGCCTTTGCGAGCAGCACGTCCTGGCGCTTCGGGTCGCAGGCATGATGGGGGAGTGGACGACAAGGTGAATACGTCCGGAGCCTTTCGGCCACCGCCCGCGCCAGACCCGGCGACGGGCCCCACGGGGCAGACGGGCCCCACGGGGCAGACGGGGCACACAGGGTCCTCGGGGTCGGGTCGCGGCGTCGACCTTCGTCGCAGCCGCGCGGTGGCCCGGCTGATGGATGACGCCGTCACGGTGCCCGGGACTCAGATCGGTCTCGGGCTCGACGCGGTGATCGGCCTGGTCCCGGGCGTGGGCGACCTGGCCGGCTCCGCGATCTCCGGCGTGATCGTGTACGACGCCGTTCGCTGCCGCGTGCCCGTCCCTGTCCTGGGCCGGATGGGCTGGAACCTCCTGCTGGACGCCGGGCTCGGTCTGCTGCCGGTCGCCGGTGACCTCGCGGACGTGGCCCACCGCGCGAACCGGAAGAATTTCCGGCTGCTGGAAGCGGCGGTGGCCGCGGAACCCGACCCGCGGCCACCCGGGCCGGGCTACCTGCTCGCGGCGGCGGGCCTGGTCGTCCTGCCCCTGGTCCTCGGGGTGGTCCTGGCCGTCGTCGTCTGCGTCCTGCTGGTGCGGTGGGTCACCGGCTGATCCGGCTCCGCAGGGCGGGGCTCAGCCGAGGTCGGCGAGCAGGTCCGCCTTGGACATCTGCGAGTAGCCGGTCAGGCCCCGGGCCTTGGCCTCGGCCCTGAGTTGGACGACGGTCCACTCCTCCGATGGCCCCGCCGCGGAATCAGTAGAGGCAACGGAGGCGACGGGAGTCGGCTCTGCGGCCGAAGGCGCCGGGTCGGACCCGGGGGACGCGGCCGGGGCGTCGACCCGCCGCTTCTTGGCCCTGGCCCGCCATTTCTCGGCCCTGGCCGTCTGCTCCTGCGCCCGCTTCCTCCAGCGCGACCGCTTGCCCTCGCTGCGCTCGAGGTCGGCGCGCACCTTCTTCAGGTCGGAGCGCAGCTTCGTGGTCGTGGCCTTCTCGGCCTTGGCTGCGGACTTCTTCTTACGCTTCGCCATGCACACTCCTTCGTCGGCCGCCGCCTCACGGCGGGGGCACCGGGATCTGGTCGACTTTCGTCTCGCGTTGCGCGAGTCGTTCCTCGCAGCCTGCCCGAATCGCGGCGCCGTACGCGTCGCGCGCTTCGGGGGCGACGGGTACGCCTCCGAGCAGCCGCCCACGGCCGGGGGCGAGAGACCCCCGTGAGGTGCGCGAGCGCCGACCACGCGCCCGGTGCCGAGGAGAAGCAGATGACCCAGGACGACCGCGAGGCCCTGGTCACCGAGCAGGTGCTGCACCGTCTGGAGGGTGCGGCGTCGCCCCGCGTTCGCGAACGGCCCGAAGGGCTGATGCGACATGCCCACGCCCTGGTCCGGGAGGTGCGGCTGACCGAGGAAGAATTGGCCGCCGGAATTGACGTCCTGACCCGGTGCGGCCATCTCACCGATGAGATCGGCTACGGAGGCGAGATGGCCGCCTCCGCCACCGGCCAGCCCTGCGGGGTCGAGGGCACGGTCACCGACGGTGCGGGCCGTGTCGTGCCAGGCGCCCGCTTCGACGTGCGGACGTCGACGCGGACGGCTTCTACGACGTCGAGTGCGACGACGAGCGGACAGGGGGTCGTGGCCATCTGCGCGGCGACCGCGCCCGGCTTCCACCGGCTGGTCACCCACATCTTTGTGCGCGGTGGACGCCACCTCAATAGCGACGCAGTGTTCGGGCTCAAGGAGTCACTGGTGCTCGACTCCCCGAGCAGCCCCTCAGGCCAGCCGGGCGCTCCCGACGCTCGCCACCCGGCGGGCGTCCCCGGCCGCGGTCACGTCGTCGCCGGAGCGCCGGAGGGCTGCACCTACGCCGCCGAAGTACATGTGTGGTCCCGGGTAGGTGTGCGCCTCCAGCCCGAGCGCGTCGACGGCCTCGGAGATGGCCGGGTCGGGTTCATGCTCGACCATCGGGGCGGCCCCGGGGCGCAGCCGTACGTGCAGACGAGGCCGGTCGATCGCCGCCTGCAAGTCCTCCTCGCGCAGGCAGCCGGCGGCCAGGACCTGGAAGAGCGCGGTGGTGATCCGGTCCGCCCCCGGCGAGCCGATGGCCAGGGACCGGCCACCCGAGGCCCGGGCTACGGTCGGGGCCATGTTCGAGGCCACCCGGGTGCCGGGGGTGAGCGCGTGCAGCCCACGCCGATTGAGCTCGACCTCGCCGAGACAGTTGTTGAGCAGCACGCCCGTCCCGGGGATGCACATCCCCGCTCCGTAGCCGCTCGAGAGGGTGATCGCGCACGCCGTGCCCTCAGAGTCGACCGCCGAGACGTGCGCGGTGTTCGGGGCCGAGGGGAGCCCGGCCAGCCCGTGCCGCTGCACCGCGGTGAGAAGGGCGTGGCCATCGGCCTCGAGGTTCGTCGACAGGTCGTGCACGGTGAGACGGTGCCCCAGCACGGCGCGCTGGACCTCGATGAGGTCACGGTGGTCCCAGCGGTCCCGCCCGGACAGTGCGCCGAGCATCACCGCGAGGACCGGCCCCCCCACGCACGGGGGCGGGTTGAGCGCCACCGTCCAATCGCCGAGCACGCGAAGGACCGGCTCCCGAACGAGCGGTGCGTAGAACGCGAGGTCCTCGTGGGTGATCAGGCCGTCACCGGCGCTCATCTGCGCCACGAGCCGTCGACCCACCTCGCCAGTGCGGAACAGGTCACCGCCCTGGTCGGCCAGGGCCGCGAGCGTGTCGGCCAGCTCGGGGTTGGTGGCGAGCTCTCCGCCGAGCAGCGGCCGACCGTCCGGGTGGGAGACCAGCGCGCGCGCCTCGGCGTCGACCCCGAACAGGGAGTCGGCCACGTGCGAGAGGTAGCGGGCCCCGGCGTGACTGGTCGGGTAGCCCTCCCGGGTGGCGCGCTCGGCGGGAGCCACCAGCCGGGCCCACGGCAGCACGGCGTGCTCGTCGACCGCGCGGGCCAGGGCCGGCACCGCCCCGGGCGTGGCCACCGAGCCGAGCCCGGCGTAGAGGGTGACGCCACCCCCGTAGTCGGTGACCACCTCGCGCAGCCCGGCGCCGAACCGGTCGGCGGCGGCGCCGCTGCCGGGCATCGCGACGTTGCCGTCGACCACCACGGGCTCGCCCTCGGCGGGCCAGATCGCGACGTAGGCCCCGCCGGCGAGGCTGACGATGCCGGGCTCGGTGCAGGCCGCGACCAAGGCGGCGGCCACCGCGGCGTCCACCGCGTTGCCGCCCTCGAAGAGCACGGCCAGCCCGGCGTCACGGGCCTGGGTCCCCGTGGCCGCTACCGCCAGAGCCCGAGCCATAGCGCCGACCCTAGGTGGTCCCGGCTGCCCGCACCCCGACGAGCCGGCGCTTGTGCACGTCGAGAACCCGCCGAGTCGGCGCTTGTGCACGCCGCTTCGGCCACGTCTCGTCGGCCGTGCGGCATGCTGCCCCGGTGAGAACTCCCGTGTGGCTCGGCATAGACCTCGGCACCAGCGCGGTCAAGGTCGTCGTGGTGGATGCGTCGGGGGCCGCGCTCGGCGAGCGTGAGGCGGCCCTGCCTCTGCGGCATCCGCAGCCCGGTCACGCCGAGGCGGACCCGGGGGAGTGGACCGCCGCGGTCGACCGGCTGACCGCGTCCCTGACCGAGGAGTACGACGTCCGCGCCGTCGGTGTGACCGGTCAGATGCACGGCACGGTGCTCGTCGACGAGGACGGAGCGGTCCTGCGACCCGCCGTGTGCTGGCCGGACTCGCGGGCCGGGGGGCAGCGCACCCTGTGGGACGCGCTCCCCGCGCAGTCGCTCGCCGCGCTGGGCAACCCGTGGTCACCGGGAATGACCGGGCCGGTGCTGGCCTGGCTCGCCGAGCACGAGGCGGGGGTGGTCGACCGGGCCCACCGGGTCCTGCTCCCCAAGGACGTCGTGCGCGACCATCTCGCAGGGCCCAGCGGGGTGACGGATCCCTCGGACGCGTCCGGGACCCTGCTGTGGGACGTCGGCGCGTCGGCGTGGTCACCACAGGCGGCGAGGCTGGTCCCGGACCGGCTCCTCCCGCCGGTCCGTGAGCCGCGCGAGGTGGTGGGCGACTGGCGGGAGGCAGACGTCGTGGTCGGAGGGGGCGACACCGCCGCCTCGCTGTGGGCGCTCGAGAAGGCCTTGGGCGGGTGGCAGCCCGAGGACCTGGTGGTCAACCTGGGCACCGGAGCCCAGGTGATCTCCTCGCTCTGCAGCCCACCGGCCCGGGCAGGCTGGCCGGACCGGCACACCTATCGCGGAGTGACCGGAGAGCTCTACTCCATGGTGGCGGCGCAGAACGCCGGCCTGGCCCTGTCCTGGGCCCGAAACCGGCTGGGCCTGGACTGGGACCGCTTCGCGGCGCTGGCGCGCGGCGGACCGGAGGGAGCGGAGGGCGTCGTCTTCAGTCCGTTCGTGACCACCGAGCGGGGTCCCCTGAGCCCTGCGAGCCCTGACCCCGGTTGGAGCGACGCCGCGGCCTCCGTCGTGGTCGCAGCACGCGCCGCAGCGGAGGCTCAGGCCTTCCTCGTCCGCCGGGCGCTGGAGGTCCTGGACGCCGCCGTGCGACGGGTCGTGCTGGTCGGGGGCGGGGCCCGTGACCCCTGGGTGCGACAGCTGGTGGCCGACGTCCTGGGTCTGGCCGTGCACCACCTGCCGTTGCGCAGCGCCGCCGCGGCCGGAGCGGTCCTGCTCGCCGGCGGTCCGGGTCGGCGTCAGGGCGCGCTGGGCCCGGCGACGGAGCCCCGTGACCATCCCGTCCTCGCGGACGCGTACCGGCGCTGGCGGGCGAGCTTCTACCCGGATCCGTGACCTGCCCCCACGAGCGCCGCGGGCCCGGTGCACGGTTGACCTCGGACCCGGCGGGTAGATTTCTTATATCGTGACGCGAGTATGTGGTCGTCGTGTCGAGAAGTCTCTTGGAGGTAGTCGTGCAGTGGTGGAGCTGGCTCATCGTGGTGCTGGTGGCGGTAATGCTGCTGGTGGCGCTCGTGCTGTTCGTGCAGTCGCGGCGTCGCCGGGGTGGCGTCATCATCAGCTCCGGTGGATCCGGGAGTGATCGTCAATGAGGCTGATGCGTACCTCCGAGATCGCCAAGCGCCCCGTGGTGACCATGGCGGGCGAGGACGTGGCCCAGATCAAGGACATCGTCTACGCCGCGGACGGCGGATCGGTCGGTGGCTTCACGCTGGCCGGGCGCGGGCTGTTCTCCGGTCCCCGCAAGGAGGGCCTCGCCTGGGAGTCGGTCGCAGCGCTGGGCGCCGACGCGGTGATGATCTCCGACGAAAGCGCTTTGGAGCCGGTGGGTGCGGTGGTGGACAAGTCCCGCGGC
Source organism: Propionibacteriales bacterium (assembly GCA_038199935.1). Classification (GTDB taxonomy): domain Bacteria; phylum Actinomycetota; class Actinomycetes; order Propionibacteriales; family Nocardioidaceae; genus Nocardioides_B. The sequence continues at coordinate 8,121 of JBBPYL010000135.1, forward strand.
GCGGCCTCGGGCGCCGGTGACGTGCTCGGCTCCCAGGTCCTCACCGACGACGGCGTGGCTCTCGGCACCGTCCACGACGTCGTCGTCTCCGTCGGTGAGAGCGCAGGCAGCCAGTGCGACGTCGTCGGCTATGAGGTCGAGTCCTCGGAGAACCTCGGTACGCAGGGCGAGCTGGTGCTCATCCCGCTTCCCGATACCATTGCCGCCTCCGGTGAGCACCTGATGGTGCCTCGCAGCGTCAAGGAGTTCGTCAGTCGTGACCTGGCCGGCTTCGGTGCCGCCGTCGACACCTTCCGCGCCCAGCTGAACGGACCTTCCTGATGATGTTCTCCGCCGCGACCGGTCACAAGGTCGTCAGCTCCAGCGACGCGTCCACCGTCGGCAAGGTCAAGGGCTTCGTCGTCGACCCGGCCTCGCGCTCGGTGGTGGCCATCCGGCTCAAGAAGACCGACAGCGGGGACACCCTGCGCTGGAGCGACCTGACCGCCTTCGGTGCCGACGCGGTCACGGTCACCGGCGCCGACCTGATCGGTGAGCCCGACGAGTCGGTGGCAGCCTTGACCGACAAGGACCACAAGGTGCTCGGCAAGCGAGTGCTCACCTCGGCCGGCGACGAGCTGGGCAGCGTCAAGGACGTCGACTTCGACCCGGACTCGGGCTCCGTGCTCGCGCTGGTGCTCAAGGACTCGGCCGACGTGGCGGGCTCCCGCCTTCTCGGCGTCGGCTCGTACGCCGTGGTGGTGCGCGCCGAGAGCTGAGCCGGCTCCTCGACTCAGACCGACCAGAGGCCGGTGACGGCTCCGGCGGCCGCGACCCAGCCGGCGGTGGCCTCGCGCTGAACGCCGGTGACCAGCAGCAGCAGTCCCCGACCGGGGTCGAGCGCCATTGCCTCGGCCAATGCCGTGGCCCGCACCACCCGGCACCCGGGCGGCGACCCGGTCCGCCCGAGCTCGGGGTACGTGTCGGCCACGCCGACCCGCCCGCCGTCCGGGCTCGCCCCCCAGAGCACGACGAAGTGTCCGACGTCCCAGGACGCGGTCGCGTCACCCTGCCCCCGCAGCAGCGGTCCGGTGCGCACGTGGGCCACCACACCCACCCGGCGCGGGCCCTGCAGGAGGCCGACAAGGAGGGACTCGAGGATCGCCGGGGCGGGGGACGGGACCGGGACGACGGCGAGGGCCGCTCCGGTGGCGAGAGGAACGCCCCGGACCAGGCCTGCCGCGGTCGTACCGCTCCGGCTCTCCTGCTCCGCGCACGGAAGGTCGGCCCACTCGCTGTCGTCCAGGGGTGCCCCGGGCGGCCTCCACGCGGGCTCGTCGTGAGGCCACACGTGGGTGCCCGAGGCCAGGGCGAGGGCGGTCATCGTGGGGACGGTGACGCCTTGACCGGCCAAGGCCTGCAGGGCGACGTGCGCCGAGAACGGTCCGCAGAGCTGGTCGGGCTGCGGCAGCAGGGTCGCGTGCGCCGCCAGCGACGCCTCCGCGCCGGGGAAGGGCCGCACCTCGCGGTCGGGTACCGCGCTCAATACTGCCAGCGCAGCGACGCAACCGTCTCGTCGTCGCTGTGCTCGGACGCCCAGGCCGCGTCGGAGTCACGACAGGCCACGAAAGCGCCGAGGAGGTCCTCACCGAGCACCTCGCGGACCAGGTCACTGGCCAGGAGGTGGGCACGCTGCTCGTCGTGGGTGGTGGCCAGCGCGGAGATCCCGGCGGACTCGCGTCGTTGCGCGGACCAGGTCGCGACGTCCTCCTGGACCGGAGGGCCGGGATCGGCGCCGTCGGCCACCCCGGCCAGTCCGGCAGCGAGGGTGACGGCGAGGGCGAGGTACGGGTTGGCCGAGGCGTCGCAGGCCTTGAGCTCGACGTTGGTCTGCTCCGGCCCCAGCAGGGCGGACCGGGGAACCAGCCGCAGGGCGGCCTCACGGTTCTCCACACCCCAGAAGCCGTACGCCCCGGCCCAGAAGCCGGGTCGACGTCGCAGCAGCGAGCCGGTGCTGGGGGCGGTGACGGCGACGACGCCGGGAAGCTCGCGCAGCAGACCGGCCAGGTAGCCGCGACCGACGGGGGAGAGGCCGTGCCCGTCGTCGCCGGTCAGGGCGTTGCGTCCGTCCCGGACCAGCGAGGTGTGCAGGTGCCAGCCGTTGCCGGCGCCGGCCAGGCTGGGCACCGGCGCGAAGCTGACTCGCAGCCCGTGCCGGTGCGCCGCGGAGTGGATGGTCTGGCGGGCCAGCACCTGGGCGTCGGCCGCGGCGAGCGGGTCCAGCGGGGAGAGGGCGATCTCGACCTGCGCACCGCCGTACTCCGCGTGCAGCTGACCGATCCCGAGGCCGTGCGCGTCGAGGTCGCGGAGCAGCTGCACGGTGAACTCCTCGAGGTCGCGCAGGGCGTTGGCGGAGTACGCCGGGCCGCGGTGAGCCGGCACGTCGCCCTCGCCCTCGCGGGTCACCACCATCTCGATCTCGAACCCCGCCCGGACCTCGAAGCCCTGCTCAGCCGCGCGTGCCACCTGACGCTCGAGGACCGCGCGCTGGTCGTAGGGCCAGGGGTCGCCCTCGACGGTGAGCTGGCGACCCGTGACCCAGGCGAGACCGGGCTGCCCGACCAGTGCCACGACGGCGTCCACCCGGTCGATGACCGGCACCAGCCGGACGTCGCCGGAGGGAGTGGCGAGACCGTCGTGGGCGAAGGTGATCCCGTCGTGGGAGTCGAAGACCGCGAAGGCGGCGGTGTTGCCCACGCCGCGGCGGGCCACGGACCTCAACTCGGAGAGGGGAACCACGCGGGACCGGACGATCCCGTTGTTGTCGACCCATCCGACATTGACGCCGACGACGTCCTGGTCCGTCAGTCGGGCCACGACGTCCCCGATCTCGACGCCACTGCCGGTTCCGATGTCCGTCATGGGGACCGAGGCTAGCGCAGGGCCCGGTCAGGTTGTCTGCAGGTTGGCGAGGGCAGACTGTGAGCATGGCGAAGATCGGCCTGTGCGAGGACGACCCGGCGATCAGACGCGTCGTCGTCGAGGCCATGCGGCTGACCGGGCACGAGACGGTTGCCGCTCACGACGGAGGCGAGGCCGTCCGACTGTTCTCCACCGACGACGACCTCGATGTCCTCGTCCTCGACATCGGTCTACCGGACTCCGACGGCCGCGACGTGTGCCAGGCGCTGCGCTCGGCGGGACAGTCGGCGCCGGTGCTCTTCCTCACCGCGCTGGGCGGCGTCCCCGACCGGCTGGCCGGCTTCAGCGCCGGGGCCGACGACTACGTGGCCAAGCCCTTCGACGTCAAGGAGCTGGTGGCCCGGGTCGAGGCCCTGGCCCGGCGCGGACGGCTGGTCGTCGCCCGTAGCCCGCAGGACCTCGTCCTCGACCCGGCGCGGCACGCCCTGGTGTGCGAGGGTCGCGAGGTGGCCCTGACCCCGACCGAGTTCCGGATGCTCGCCGCGATCACGTCGCGGCCCGGTGAGGTCGTCCGTCGCCGGTCAGTGGTCGCCGCCGCCTGGCCCGACGGGGCCGTGGTCCACGAGAACACCGTGGACTCCTACGTCCGTCGCATCCGGGCCAAGCTCGCCGAGGTGGGCTCACCCCTGCGTCTGCACACGGTGCGTGGGGTCGGGTTCACGCTCCGGTGACCCTCTCGGAGCAGGCGCGGGTGGGCCAGCGTCTGGTCCCGCGGTCCGTGCGGGCACAGATCGTCGTCGCAACCATGCTGCTGATGACCGCGGTGATGGTCCTGGTGGGCCTCGGCGTCCACCTGGCTCTCGACATCACCTCCGGTCGTGACGTGGACAGTCGTCTCGACGAGCAGGCCGCGTCGGTGGTCAGCACGGTCCAGGACGCCTCGGCCACCCGGCTCCGGCTCCCGGTGGACGGGCTCGAGCCAGGAGTGCAGGTCTACGACGGCACCGGGCTTCTGATCGGAGGCTCGATCGAGAGGGAGGTACGCGGCACGGCTGCCGTACTGGGTCGCTCCGAGGTCCCCACGACCGACGACAACGACGAGGAGGTCCGGCTGCACGCCGTCCCCTTCACCACCCGCTCGGGCGAGGCCGGGGTGGTGGTGGTCAGCCAGGACAAGGTTCCCTACGAGCGCTCCGAGCTCTACGCCTTCGTCATCACCGTCGTCCTCGGTGTCGCGGTCGTGGGAATCGCCGGGGCCATCGCCCACCTGGTCACCACCCAGGCCCTCACCCCGGTGCGAGAGATGGCCGACCGGGCCTCGGAGTGGAGCGAGCACGACCTCGGCCAACGGTTCGCTCTCGGCCCGCCCGACACCGAGCTGGCGGTGCTGGGGGAGACCCTCGACCACCTCCTGGACCGGGTGGCGAGCGCGATCCGCTCCGAGCAGCGGCTCACCTCGGAGCTGGCCCACGAGCTGCGCACGCCCCTGACGGGGATCCAGGGCTGCGCCGACCTCGCCCTGATGCGCGGCGTCGGCGACCCCGACACCCGCGCCGATCTCGAACAGATCTCCACCTCGGCGCGGGAGATGTCCGTGGTGATCAGCACCTTGCTCGACCTCGCCCGCGAGGGAGTGCCCACCGCCGACGAGTTCTGCTCCGTGGCCACTCTTGCCCCCTCGGTCCGGTCCATGGTGCCCGTGGAGATGGCCTTCATCGACGCCTTGACGGCGTCCCCGGCCCGGGTGGCCGCCCCCGGGGAGCTCGTGCTCCGATCGTTGTCCCCGTTGCTGGCCAACGCGGTCCGCCACGCACGGACCCAGGTGTCCGTCGCAGTCCGGGAGCAGCCGGACGCCGTGGTCATCGCGGTCTCCGACGACGGCGCCGGCGTCGACGAGGAGATCCGGCCCGTGCTCTTCGAGCCGGGAAGGTCCGGTGCGGGCGGTACCGGCCTGGGGCTGGGCATCGCGCGCCGGGTGGCCCGCTCCCTCGGCGGCGACGTCCGCCTCGAGGCCGGAGCCTCGGGCACGACCTTCGTCCTCCGCCTGCCGCCCGCCTGAGGCGCGACCGAGGCGCAACCCGGGCGCGGGCCTCGGCGGCGTCGATGGACGGCTCCGGATCGGGGTGGCCGCGATAGGTTCGCCCCCATGTCGACACCCGCTCCCAGCGCCGCTCCCGACACCGACCGGGCCCGGCCGGGCCAGAACTGGGCGGGGAACCACAGCTACCTAGCGGGGACCTTCCGTCGTCCGCGCACGGTCGAGGAGGTGCAGCAGATAGTCGCCTCCTCGTCGCGGGTGCGCGCCCTGGGCACCCGCCACTCCTTCAACGCGCTCTGCGACAGCGAGGGCACGCTGCTCGACGTCACCACCGTCGAGGGGGGCCTGGAGATCGACCCCGACCGCCGGGTGGTCCGGGTGCCCGCCGGGACGACGTATGGCGCCCTCGCGGCCCACGTCCAGGGAGCGGGGTGGGCCCTGGCGAACATGGCCTCGCTGCCGCACATCTCCGTCGGAGGGTCCGTCGCCACCGGGACGCACGGCTCCGGGGTGGCGAACCGCATCCTCGGATCCTCGGTGAGCTCGCTGCGGGTCGTGACCGCCGACGGCTCGCTGCGCACGGTCCGCCGTGGCGAGGCCGGCTTCGACGGCGCCGTGGTCTCGCTGGGCGTCCTCGGTGTCGTGGTCGACCTCGAGCTGGACCTCGAGCCGACCTTCGACGTCCTCCAGGAGTCCTACGACCACCTTCGCTGGAGCGACGTCCTCGACGACCTCGACCGCGTGCTGGCCTCCGCCTACAGCGTCAGCGTCTTCACCCACTGGACCGACGAGCAGCCGACCGAGGTCCTCTCCAAGGCCCGGATCGACCAGGAGACCGCCGGCCTTCCGGGAGCCGTCCCTCTGGGCGCCGCGATCGCGTCACCGACCCTGGGCGGGCCCGACCACCTCACGGTGCGGGGCGAGCCGGGGCCTTGGTCCGACCGGTTGCCGCACTTCCGAGCCGACCAGACGCCCAGCATGGGGGAGGAGATCCAGACCGAGTGGTTCGTACCCGCGGACTGCGCCGTGGACGCGTTGCGCGCCGCGACGCGTCTGGCGCCACGCGTGGCCGACCTCCTGCTGGTGACCGAGATCCGCACGCTGGCCGCCGACGAGCTCTGGCTTTCGCCGGCACAGGGGCGGGACACGGTGGCCATCCACTTCACCTGGCGACGCGACCCCTCCGGGGTGCTGGGCCTGGCTCGGGAGATCCAGGCCGTGCTGGCGCCGTTCTCCGCACGGGCGCACTGGGGGAAGGTCTTCGACGTCGAGGCGCTGGACGCCGCGCGGCTCTACCCCCGGTTGGACGACTTCGACGACCTGCGCGCCGAGTGGGACCCGCGCGGGGTATTCCGCAGTGACCTGGTGGACCAGATGCTAGGGCGGGCGACGCGGCGCTGAGGTCGGGACGGAACTCGTGCGGACCGTTTGGCGTACGCCTAGCCCGTCCCGGGCGGACGCGCCAGTTCCTTTCGGGCCATCTTCGTAGTCAGATTCGGCTATTTCGCGGGTTTGTGCGTCACGGATCCGCGGTTCGTCGGTCTCATGGGTGACAGATCACATCGAAGGCGGAGAGCAATGATCACCCACGACCTCACCCAACGCGAGACCCACCGGGACGCACCTCGGACGGCACCCAGGATCCTCGCGCTCACCAGCCCCACCCGCAGCTGTGCCTGTGGCCAGCAGCTCGACGTGTGCGTCGGAGCGCACTGCCCGCGCTGCGGGCGCAGCCGCCGCGCCGCCTGACCGCTCGCTCGTAGGGGGCGGGGCCACCGGATAGGGTGACCCTCGGCGAGGGGACATCGACTCAGGCGAGGGGCTGCAGGTGGACAGGCAGGGCGAGACCACGCCAACGTCCAGCCCGGCCCCCGGTGCCTCCGGTCCGACCGCGGCTTCCGACGCCCCCCCGTCCGATCCCCCCGCGACGTCGCTCACCCGGCAGGTCCTCACCGTGCCGAACGTCATCAGCATCGTCCGGCTGGCGGGGGTGCCACTGTTCCTCTGGCTCATCCTCGTCCCCGAGGCGGACGGCTGGGCACTCGCCGTCCTGCTCGTCTCGGGCGTGAGCGACTACCTCGACGGGTACCTGGCCCGCCGCCTCGACCAGATGTCCAAGGTCGGCGAGATCCTCGATCCCGTCGCCGACCGGCTCTACATCCTCGCCACCGTCATCGGCCTCGCCGCACGTGACATCATCCCGTGGTGGCTGGCGATCCTGCTGCCCGCGCGGGACCTCTTCCTGTGGTGCCTGGTGCCGATCCTGCGGACCCGGGGCTACAGCTCGCTGCCGGTCCACTTCCTGGGCAAGGCCGCGACGGCGAACCTGCTCTACGCCTTCCCGCTGCTCCTGCTCGGAGACGGCGAGGGACTGCTGGCGCTGCTGGCCAACCTGTTCGGCTGGGCCTTCGCCGTCTGGGGGACCAGCCTGTACTGGTGGGCGGGTCTGCTGTACGCCTGGCAGGTGCGCAAGCTGCTCGCCGACCGTGACCGAAGGGCGCCGAGGGTCGATGTCACCTGACCCGAGCCCGGCCCGAGACCCCGACCGGGACCCAGCCGGAGACTCAGCCCGGGACCCCGAGTCGGACGACGAGCGTCGCCCGAGACGTCGGGCGACCCGTGCCCACAAGCCGCCCCGCGCGCTGCCGCCCCCTCCGCCGGCAGCAGCCATGGGGCTGCTCAACTACCTCACCGCCACCTCCATGGACGAGGACTACGAGCACGTCTCTAGGGTCCGGAGCACCCGGAGCGGAGCGTCGATGGGGACTCCGGGCCGGGTCGCGGTCGTGGTGCTCGCCGCCTTCGGCGTCCTGGTGGCCACCGCAGGGCTGCAGACGGCACGCTCGGCCGACATCACCGCGAACAGCCACGACGAGCTGGTCAAGCAGGTCATCACCCGCAAGGCGCAGCTCTCCGATCGCCGCGACCTGGTCGACTCCCTGGAGAGCGAGGTCCGCACGCTGCGCAGCGTCCAGATCGACGCCGCCGTGGCGGACCGCGCCGTCCAGTCCAGGCTGGCCTCGCTCGGTGTCGAGGCCGGCGCCCTGCCCACCGTCGGGCCGGGGATCACGATCGAGGTCGACAACGGTCCGGCCTCAGACGACAAGGCCGAGATCCTCGACGTCGACCTTCAGCGGATGGTCAACGGGCTGTGGGAGGTCGGCGCGGAGGCCATCTCCATCAACGGTCAGCGGCTCACTGCCCTGACCGCAGTCCGGACCGCGGGCTCCTCGGTGACCGTCAACCTGCAACGGATCTCCCCGCCGTACACCCTCAGCGTCATCGGAGACCCGGGCACGCTCCCCTCGGACTTCATCGACACTCCCGGTGGGCAATGGTGGCTCGACCTCCGGTCGCTCTATGGTGTGAGGTTCGAGATCAACGTTCCCGACGAGAGGGTGACCTTGCCCGCCGCAGCGAGACTGGTGCTGCGCTACGCGCACATCCCCGACGAGGAGGTGACCCCCCGATGATCGCCGTCCTCGGGCTCGTGCTCGGCGTCCTGCTCGGTCTGGTCCTCCAGCCGGACGTGCCGATCGGTCTCCAGCCCTACCTTCCCATCGCCGTGGTCGCCGCGCTCGACGCGGTCTTCGGTGCTCTGCGCGCATTCCTCGACGGCATCTTCGACGACAAGGTCTTCGTGGTCTCCTTCGTGAGCAACGTGCTGATCGCCGCCCTGATCGTCTATCTCGGCGACCAGCTCGGAGTGGGCGGTCAGCTGACCACTGGGGTCATCGTCGTCCTCGGGATCCGGATCTTCTCCAACGTGGCCGCGATCCGGCGCCACCTCTTCCACGCGTGAGCCGGCGATGAGCGCGCAGGACGAGCGGGACAGTGCCGGGGAGGGTCCCGAGCGTGAGCTTCACAGTGGGCCGGATAGTGAGGGCCACACTGAGCCGGAGAGTGGGGCGGAGCGGCTGGCAGCCGGACTGCGGCAGCGGCCGAGCCGCGGTCAGCTGGCTGCGGGGGTCCTGCTGGCCGCGCTGGGCTTCGCGGCCGTGGTCCAGGTTCAGTCCAACACCCAGGACGCCACGTACGTCGGCGCCCGCCAGGACGAGCTCATCGCCCTGATCAACAGCCTCTCGCTCGCCTCGGACCGCTCGGAGAACGAGATCGCCCAGCTCCAGGAGACGCGCCGCTCGCTGCTCGACGACACCGAGTCGCGTCAGACGGCGCTGGAGCGGTCCGAGCAGCTGGCCGACGAGCGGGGCATCCTCGCCGGGACGCTCGCCGCGGCGGGCCCGGGGGTGCGGGTGACCGTCACCGATGCCGGTGGCGCGGTGGGGGCGAACAATCTGGTCAACGGCATCCAGGAGCTGCGCGACGCCGGGGCCGAGGCCATCGAGATCAACGGCCAAGTCCGCGTGGTCGCCCAGACGGCCATCCGTGACCTCGACGAGGGCGGGGTCCAGATCGACGGCACCCGGGTGGAGGCGCCGTACGTCATCGAAGCGATCGGCTCTCCTCCGACGCTCTCCGGGGGGCTCCAGATCGCGCGTGGCTTCCGCGACGAGGTCCTCCGGTTGGAGGGCACGGTGCGGATCGAGGAGGTCGACTCGCTCGAGCTGACCGCTGTGGTCGACCCCGTCCCGCCGGAGTACGCCGAGCCCGCACCCACCGAGTAGTCTCGCGGTCTCCGCCCCCGGGCGGTTCCGGCCAGACCCCGGCAGGACCACAGCGGGACGCCGGACTGCCCCGAGAGACCCGCCGTGCCCGCCAGCCCCGTCAGTCCCGCGACATCGAAGGAGAGCCCCGGCCGTGTATCCCGAGGAACTGAAGTACACCAGCGAGCACGAGTGGGTGCGGTCGCCCGGGGAGGCTGAGTCCTCCGTCCGGATCGGCATCACCGAGTTCGCCCAGGAGGCGCTGGGCGACATCGTCTTCGTCTCGCTGCCCGAGCCGGGCACGGCCGTCGAGGCCGGGTCGACGGTCGGGGAGCTGGAGTCGACCAAGTCGGTCAGCGACGTCTACGCCCCGGTGACCGGCACGGTCGCCGCCCGCAACGACGCGCTGGACTCCTCGCCGGAGCTGGTGAACAGCGATCCCTACGGTGACGGCTGGCTCTTCGAGGTCGTGCCGGACGATGCCACCGCGGTGGACTCGTTGATGGACGCCGAGAGCTACCGCCAGACCCTCTGACGGCGCGCTCCGTCACGCGGACCCGCCCTTGAACGCCGCTCCACCACTGATAGGTTCGGCACCGTCAACCTCGACTCACGGTTGAGGGTTTCCGCCGGGCCGAACGCCGCAGCAACCCACGGAGGATTCATGCCATTCTGCACCGAGTGCGGACACCAGAACCCCGACGACGCCCGGTTCTGCGCCCAGTGCGGCCGCCGTCTCGAGAGCGCCCCCGCCACAACGGCCCCGGCCGAGGGCCAGGGTGAGACGTCGAGCGAGACGACGGCGACGATCACCTTCGGCGGACCGGGCAAGGACGCCGAGCACCGCGAGGAGCGTGACCTCAGCGAGGCGGACGCGGCCGCGGTGGACGCACTGCCGTCCGGTAGCGCGCTACTCGTGGTCCAGCGAGGACCCTCGGCCGGGAGCCGCTTCCTGCTCGACACCGAGGTGACCTCCGCGGGTCGGCACCCGGACAGCGAGATCTTCCTCGACGATGTGACCGTCTCGCGGCGGCACGCCGAGTTCCGCCGGGGCGCGGGGGGCTTCTCGGTCGCGGACGTGGGCAGCCTGAACGGGACCTACGTGAACCGGGACCGGATCGACGAGGTCGAGCTGCAGGGGGGCGACGAGGTCCAGATCGGCAAGTACCGCCTGGTCTACTTCGCCAGCCACGAGGGAGCGGACGCTCCGCGGTGAGCACGCCCGCTACCTCGGGTCGAGGGCGGCTGAGCATCGGTGAGGTCCTCGAGCGTCTGCGCGGGGAGTTCCCGGGGCTGAACATCTCCAAGATCCGCTACCTGGAGACCGAGGGGCTCGTCGAGCCGGAGCGGACATCCTCGGGCTACCGCAAGTTCTCTCCTGGGGATGTCGAGCGGCTGCGCTACGTCCTCGTCGCCCAGCGAGAGCACTACCTGCCGCTCAAGGTGATCCGTGAGCACCTCGACGCGATGGACCGCGGGCTGGAGCCGCCTGCACTCCCCAGCACGGGCCCCCAGGTGCCGCGCGTGGTGCTCTCCGTGGACGGGATGCCCTCCCCGGAGGCCTTCGCGGCCGGAGGCCCCGAGCTGCGGCTCTCCCGCCGCGAGCTCGTGGAGACCGCCGGGATCGACGACGTCCTCCTCGACCAGCTCGTGGCCTTCCAGATGGTGCGGATGCGCCCGGGGTCGACGCACTTCGACGGCGACGCCCTCGTCGTGGCCAAGGTGGCGGGCGAGCTGGCGACCTACGGGCTCGAGCCGCGGCACCTCCGGGCGTTCAAGACCGCGGCGGACCGCGAGGTCGGGCTGCTCGAGCAGGTGGTGGAACCGATCCGGCGGCAGCGTGACTCCGGCGCCCAGGCGCGGGCCGAGGACGCCGTGCGCGACATCGCCGCGCTGTCGGTGACCCTGCACGCGACGCTGGTCAAGGCCGGTCTCGGCACCCGCCGCTGACGCGCGGCGAGACCCGGCGAGCGGGCTCGGCGGCGTCAGGGCAGACGGGGAGGGTGAGACCGTGCGCGAAGTCGACGTGGTCGGTGTCAGGGTC
>JBBPYL010000136.1:0-14126 GCA_038199935.1 Propionibacteriales bacterium
CAAGGCGCACCTCGATGCCGGCGCCCGCAAGGTGATCATCTCCGCCCCTGCCTCCAACGAGGACATCACCATCGTGATGGGCGTGAACCACGAGGACTACGACGCCGACGCGCATTCCATCATCTCCAACGCCTCCTGCACCACGAACTGCCTGGCCCCGATGGCCAAGGCGCTGCACGACGAGCTCGGAATCGTCAAGGGCCTGATGACCACGATCCACGCCTACACCCAGGACCAGAACCTCCAGGACGCCCCGCACAAGGACCTGCGTCGGTCCCGCGCGGCGGCGATCAACATCGTCCCTACCTCCACCGGGGCCGCGAAGGCCATCGCCCTGGTCATGCCCGAGCTCAAGGGCAGGCTCGACGGCTACGCGCTGCGGGTGCCGATCCCCACCGGTTCGGCCACGGACCTGACCTTCGAGGCGGGACGTGAGACTACGGCCGAGGAGGTCAACGCCATCGTCAAGGCGGCGGCCGAGGGCCCGATGAAGGGCTTCCTGACGTACACCGAGGACCCGATCGTCTCCGCTGACATCGTCACCGACCCGAGCTCGTGCATCTTCGACTCCGGGCTGACCAAGGTGCTCGGCAACCAGGTCAAGGTCGTCGGCTGGTACGACAACGAGTGGGGCTACTCCAACCGCCTCGCCGACCTGATCCTCCACGTCGGCACCACGCTCTGACCGGCGTGGACACGCTGAAGGACCTCGGCGACCTCGTTGGACGCCGGGTGCTGGTCCGCTCAGACCTCAACGTCCCGCTGGACGGAACCCGGATCACCGACGACGGGCGGATCAGGGCCAGCATCCCCACGATCCGGACGCTGGTCGATGCCGGCGCACGGGTCGTGGTCGTCGCCCACCTGGGCCGGCCCACGGGAGTCCCCGAGGAGCGGTACTCCCTCGCCCCGGTCGCCCGCCGGCTAGGAGAGCTCCTGGGCCAGGACGTCGCCTTCGCCACCGACACCGTCGGGGAGAGTGCCACGGCCACGGTCGCCGCGCTCGCCGAGCGCGAGGTCGCGGTGCTGGAGAACGTCCGGTTCAACCCCGGTGAGACCAGCAAGGACGCCGACGAGCGCGGCGCCTTCGCCGACCAGCTCGCGGCCCTGGCCGACGTCTTCGTCAGCGACGGCTTCGGGGTGGTCCACCGCACGCCGGCGTCGGTCTACGAGATCGCGAAGCGACTGCCCTCAGCGATGGGTGGCCTGGTCTCGACCGAGGTCGATGTGCTGCGCCGGCTGACCGACGACCCGGCTCGGCCGTACGTCGTGGTCCTCGGCGGCTCGAAGGTGTCCGACAAGCTGGGCGTCATCGATCACCTGCTGGGCCAGGCCGACACGCTGCTCATCGGCGGGGGCATGGTGTTCACCTTCCTCAAGGCCCAGGGCCACGAGGTCGGCACCAGCCTGCTCGAGGCCGACCAGCTCGACACCTGTCGGGAGTACCTGGAGCGCGCGGAGGCCACCGGCGTACGGATCGTCCTCCCGACCGACATCGTGGTCGCCCCGGCTTTCGCCGCCGACGCTCCGGCCACCACCGTCTCGGCCGACGCGATCCCCGCCGACCAGATGGGCCTCGACATCGGCCCCGAGTCCGCGGCGGCCTTCGCCGCGGAGCTGGCCGGCGCGCGGACCGTGTTCTGGAACGGCCCGATGGGGGTCTTCGAGTTCGACGCCTTCGCCGCGGGCACCCGGGCCGTCGCCCGGGCCCTGACCGAGGTCGACGGCCTGGCCGTCGTCGGCGGCGGCGACTCGGCGGCAGCGGTGCGCACCCTCGGCTTCGACGAGTCGGACTTCGGGCACATCTCCACCGGCGGGGGAGCCAGCCTGGAGTACCTGGAGGGCATGGACCTGCCCGGCATCGACGTCCTCGCCTGACCCCCCACAGACCCCTGATCCTGGAGCCCTCATGAGTGCACGTGTCCCCCTGATGGCCGGCAACTGGAAGATGAACCTCCACCACCAGGAGGCCGTCGTCCTGGTGCAGAAGCTGGCCTGGACCCTCTCGGACAAGAAGCACGACTACCGCAAGGTCGAGGTGGTCGTCTGCCCGCCGTTCACCGACCTGCGCAGCGTGCAGACGCTGGTCGACGGAGACCGCCTCGAGATTCGGTACGGGGCCCAGGACGTGTCGACCGCGGACAGCGGCGCCTACACCGGCGAGATCTCGGCCGGGATGCTGGCCAAGCTGGGCTGCTCCTACGTCGTCGTGGGGCACTCCGAGCGTCGCGAGATGCACGCCGAGACCGACGAGGTGGTCAACGCCAAGGCCCGCAAGGCCGTCGACGCCGAGATGGTCCCCATCGTCTGTGTCGGTGAAGGGCTCGCGGTGCGTCGCGAGGGTCGTCAGGTCGAGCACACCCTGGCCCAGATCGACGGATCCCTCGCCGGCCTCACCGCCGAGCAGGTCGGCGCCCTCGTCGTGGCCTACGAGCCCGTGTGGGCCATCGGCACGGGGGAGGTCGCCACGCCGGCCGACGCGCAGGAGGTCTGCGCCGCGATCCGGGGCCGCCTGGCCGAGACGTTCTCGGCCGAGGCTGCGGAGTCGTGCCGCATCCTCTACGGCGGATCGGTCAAGGCGGCCAACATCGCCGCGATCATGGAGCGCGCCGATGTGGACGGCGCTCTGGTCGGCGGAGCGAGCCTCCAGGCCGACGAGTTCGGCGGCATCTGCCGGTTCTACGACATGCCGGTCATCTAAAGCGCGACCGTGAGTTAGGATTTTGCAACGTGACCACTGCTTTCACCGTCCTGCTCATCATGACCAGCCTGCTGCTCATCGTCCTCGTGCTGCTGCACAAGGGCCGTGGGGGCGGGCTCTCGGACATGTTCGGAGGCGGGGTGTCCAGCGGTCTGGGCGGTTCGTCGGTCGCGGAGAAGAACCTGGACCGGATCACCGTGGGCACCGCCCTGATCTGGGCCGCCTGCATCATCGCCCTGGGCCTCCTGCTCAAGGCCGGCAACTAGAGTGCGACGAGGAGCCTGATCATGGCCGGTGGTGGAAGTGCCATTCGCGGCAGCCGGGTCGGGGCCGGACCGATGGGCGAGGCCGAGCGCGGGGAGGCTGCCCCTCGACAACGGGTCGTGTACTTCTGCTCCCACGGTCACCAGTCCGAGGTGACGTTCGCCGTCGAGGCGTCCGTGCCCGCCTCGTGGGACTGCCCCCGCTGCGGGCTCCCCGCCAGCCAGGACTCGGAGAACCCACCTCCCGCGCCCAAGATCGAGCCGTACAAGACGCACCTGGCCTACGTGAAGGAGCGGCGTTCGGACCAGGAGGCCGAGGAGATCCTCACCGAGGCCATCGCCACCCTGCGCAGCAAGCGCAAGGCCGGAGACATCATCTTCTGAGTGGCCCGATCAGTCCGGCAGGCGTGAGGCGGCGTCCCGGTCGAGGAACCACACGGTGTCCTGCTCGCCTCGCACGCCGTTCGCCGGGATGTCGTGCAGGTCCTCACCGGCCTGGGCGCGGGCGACCGCGTCGGCCTTGCCCTCCCCGGAGACCAGGAACCACACCGACGTCGCCCGGTTCAGCGCGCCGAAGGTCAGGCTGACTCGGTCCGGCGGCGGCTTGGGGGAGTCGGTGACCGCGACGGCCACGGCGTCGTCTACGTCGAGGGCCGGGTAGCCGGGGAAGAGCGAGGCGACGTGCCCGTCGGGTCCGAGACCGAGCATGACCACGTCGAAGCGCCCCGTGCCGTGGCTGCGGACGTCCTCGCCGTACGCCGCCGCCGCCTCCTCCAGGCTTCCCTCACCGCGAGCCGGCATCGGGTGGACGCGGTCAGGGTCGACCGGCACGTGGTCGAGCCACGCCTTACCCGCCTGGAGCGCGTTGCGGTCCTCGGAGTCCGCGGCCACGAAGCGCTCGTCACCCCACCAGATCTCCACCCGGGACCAGTCCACGGGTGCGTCCGTGGCCACCCGTCGCAGCTCGCGGTGCAACTCGTCGGCGATGCTCCCACCGGTGAGCGCGATCGAGGGGATCCCGCCCTCGGCCTGGACGGCGACGAGACGCTCGACCAGCAGGGCGCCAACTCGGGCGGCCAGGGCGCCGGAGTCAGCCAGGATCTCGATCGTGCCGCTCATCGGGTGGCCTTTCTCGCTCGGGTGCGGGCGGCGGCCCCGGCCGCGGACAGCGTGACCATCCGCTTCACGGTGGCGGCGTAGACGTCGTCGGGATCGAGACGTCGCAGCTCCTCGGCGAGCAGCTCGGCCGTCGTCCGGCGACGGAGGGCCACCGGTCGGTCCGGCTGGCCGGGGGAGGTGAGAGTGGCGAGCTTGCCGTCGCTGCGCTGCAGACTGATCTCGCCGGAGCGGGTGGTCATCGCGACCCCGGTGATTCCGGGCCCCTCGCTCACGTGCCGGGTGACGCGCACCCGGAGGCGGTCGGAGAGCCACGCCGCGAGCAAGTCCGCGCTGGGGCTGATCCGCTCGGAGCTCACCGAGGCGGCGGAGACCTTGCCCGGCTCCTGGTCAAGCGTCGAGGCCAGGATGGCGCGCCACGTGGTGATCCGGGTCCACGCGAGGTCGGTGTTGCCGGGGGCGTAAGAGCGGCACTGGGTCAACATCGCCTTGGCCCGTCGGGAGGGGACCGACGCAGCGTCGGTGATCCTGCGCTGGGCCAGGCTGCCCAACGGGTCTGAGGCTGGGTCCGGGGGGGCGTCGCGGGGCCACCAGACCACGACGGGGGAGTCGGGCAGCAGAAGCGGGAGGACCACGGACTCGGCGTGCTTGGTGACCTGTCCGGTCAGCCGGATCAGCGCCCGCTCGCCGGACGCGCCCGAGCCGATCCCGACCTGGGCGTCCACCCGGGCCTTCCCCCGCCCGTCCCCCACGACGACGCCGAGGAGCCGTGCCGGGTGCTCCTGAGCCGCGGACCGGGCCGCCGCCATCGCATCCTCGGCGGTCTCGTCGTCGACCACGATCACGAGAGTCATCACCATCCCCATCGCCGGGCTCCCGGCGCGGCGGCGTGACCGCAGGAACTCGCTGGCGATCGCCCCGCTGGTGGTCTCGGTGAGCTCGATCATGGCCGTCTCCAGACCCGGTCGTCGCGACGCAGCATGGCGTCGGCGGAGGGGGGACCCCAGGTTCCTGCGGGGTAGGTGTCCGGCTGGCCCCGGTCGGCCCAGTAGTCGATGACGGGGTCGAGGATCTTCCAGGCGAGCTCGACCTCCTCGTGCCGGGGGAACAACGGAGGCTCCCCGAGCAGGACGTCGAGAATCAGACGCTCGTACGCCTCGGGGCTGGACTCCACGAACGACCCGCCGTAGGCGAAGTCCATGTTGACGTCGCGGATCTCCATCGCCGTGCCCGGCACCTTCGAGCCGAAGCGCATGGTGATCCCTTCATCGGGCTGCACCCGGATGACCAGGGCGTTCTTCCCCAGCTCCTCGGTCGCCGTGGCGCTGAACGGCTGGTGCGGCGCCTTCTTGAAGACCACCGCGACCTCCGTGACCCGACGGCCCAACCGCTTGCCGTGCCGCAGGTAGAACGGCACTCCGGCCCAGCGGCGGGTGTCGATGCCGACCTTGATCGCGGCGTACGTCTCGGTGGTCGAGCCGGCTGGGATGTCCTGCTCCTGGGTGTAGCCGGGGACCTTGACCCCACCGGCCCAGCCCTCGGTGTACTGCGCCCGGGCGGTGCCCAGGTCCAGGCGACGCGGGAGCGCCACCGACTCGAGCACCTTCTGCTTCTCGATCCGCAGACTCTTGGCGTCGAAGGAGGTGGGCTCCTCCATGGCGATCAGGGCCATCAGCTGGAGCAGGTGGTTCTGGATCACGTCGCGGGCGGCGCCGATGCCGTCGTAGTAGCCGGCCCGCCCGCCGATGCCGATGTCCTCGGCCATGGTGATCTGCACGTGGTCGACGTAGTTGGAGTTCCAGATCGGCTCGAACATCGCGTTGGCGAAGCGCATGGCCAGGATGTTCTGCACCGTCTCCTTGCCCAGGTAGTGGTCGATGCGGAAGACCGAGCCCGAGGGGAAGACCTCCGAGACAACCGCGTTGAGCTCCCGGGCCGTGGCCAGGTTGGAGCCGAACGGCTTCTCGACCACGACCCGACGCCACGCGTCACCGACCTGCTCGGCGAGGCCGTGCTCCTTGAGCTGCCCGATCACGTCGGAGAAGTAGCGCGGTGGGATCGAGAGGTAGAAGGCGTGGTTGCCGTTCGTCCCCCGAGCCCGGTCCAGGTCCTCGATCGTCTGGCGCAGGGTCCGGAAGGCCACGTCGTCGTCGAAGTTGCCGGGGACGAAACGGATGCCCCTGCTGAGCTGCTTCCACACCTCCTCGCGGAACGGCGTCCGGGAATGCTCCCTGACCGCGTCGTGCACCACCTGGGCGAAGTCCTCGTCGGCCCAGTCGCGCCGGGCGAACCCGACCAGCGAGAAGCCCGGCGGGAGCAACCCACGACTGGCCAGGTCGTAGACCGCCGGCATCAGCTTCTTGCGCGAGAGGTCGCCGGTCACCCCGAAGATCACCAGGCCGCAGGGCCCGGCGATCCGGGGGAGCCGGCGGTCCTGAGGATCCCGCAGAGGGTTCACCCCTCGCTCGCCTGACCCCGCATCTGGTCCCGCACGGTCTCGACCAGCTCGTCCCACGAGGCGACGAACTTCTCCACGCCCTCCTTCTCGAGCACGGAGATCACGTCGTCGTAGTCGATCCCGGCCTCACGGAGGTCCGACATCACCTGCTCGGCGTCGGCGTAGTTGCTCGTCACCTGGTCACCGCGCAGGTCGCCGTGGTCGGCGAAGGACTGCATGGTCTTCTCGGGCATCGTGTTGACGGTGCCGGCCACGACCAGGTCGGTGACGTAGAGCGTGTCGGAATAGTCCGGGTTCTTCACCCCGGTCGAGGCCCACAGCGGACGCTGCGGGTGTGCGCCGGCCCGCTGGAGCTCGGCGAAGCGCTCGCCGGAGAAGGTCTGCTCGAAGGCCCGGTAGGCCAGCCGCGCGTTGGCCACGGCCGCCTTGCCCTTCAGTGCGCTGTCGGCGCCCGAGTCGTCGAGGCGCTTGTCGACCTCGCTGTCCACGCGCGAGACGAAGAACGAGGCGACCGAGTGGATCGTCGACAGGTCGATGCCCGCGGCGTGCGCCCTCTCCAGGCCGGCGAGATAGGCCTCCATCACCCCGTCGTACCGGTCCAGGCCGAAGATCAGGGTCACGTTCACGCTGATGCCGGACCCGATCACGTCGGTGATGGCCGGAGCGCCGTCGGTGGTGGCGGGGATCTTGATCAGCAGGTTGGGACGGTCGACCTCGGCCCACAGCTCCTTGGCCGAGGCGATGGTCGCCTCGGTGTCGCTGGCCAGCCCGGGGGCGACCTCGATCGAGACGCGGCCGTCGACCCCGTCGGTCGCCTTCCAGGTGTCCATCAGGACGTCGCAGGCGTCGCGGACGTCGGTGGTCGTGAGGGCGAAGATGACGCCGTCGACGTCCTTTCCGGCCTCGCTCAGCTCGGTGAGCTGCGCGTCGTACCGCTCACCGTCGGCGAGGGCGGCGGCGAAGATCGTCGGGTTCGTCGTCACCCCGACGACCGAGCTGTCGTGGACGAGCTCGGCCAGGTTGCCGGTCTCGAGTCGCTCCCGTGACAGGTCGTCCAGCCAGATCGACACTCCCGCGTCGGCGAGAGCCTTGAGACGTTCAGACATGGTTTCCTCCGTGGTGGTCGGTGTCGTGTTGTGGGGTCGTGCTGGGCGTGTGCTGGTGGTCGGTGCCCCGCTGGGCTCAGACCTGGGCGGCGCGGATGCTGTCCTCGGCAGCCAGGGCCACCGCCTCGGTGGTGATGCCGAACTCGGCGTACAGGGTGGCGTAGTCGGCCGAGGCGCCGAAGTGCTCCAAGGAGATGATGCGCCCGGCGGAGCCGACCACCTCACGCCAACCCTGAGCCACACCGGCCTCCACGCTGACCCGCGCCCGGACGACCGGGGGGATCACCGAGTCCTGGTAGGCCTGGTCCTGCTCGTCGAACCACTCGCGGCACGGCATCGATACCACGCGGGCCGAGATGCCCTTCTCGGCGAGCTGCGCGCGGGCATCGACCGCAAGCTGCACCTCCGAGCCGGTGCCGACCAGGACCACGTCGGGCAGGCCGCCCTCGGCGTCGAGCAGGACGTACCCGCCCCGGGCCACCTGCTCGGTGGTGGCGTAGCCCGCGGTGCCGCGGGGGTAGGTCGGGACGTTCTGCCGGGTCAGCACCAGGCCGGCGGGGTGGTCGGTCCGCTCGAGGATGGCCTTCCACGCCGCCACGGTCTCGTTGGCGTCCGCGGGGCGTACGACGTCGAGGCCGGGAATCGCCCGCAGCGCCGCGAGGTGCTCGACCGGCTGGTGGGTGGGGCCGTCCTCGCCGAGCCCGATGGAGTCGTGGGTCCACACGTAGGTCACCGGAAGGTGCATGAGCGAGGCGAGCCGGACCGCGGGTCGCATGTAGTCGGAGAAGACCAGGAAGGTGCCGCCGTACACGCGGGTTCCGCCGTGCAGCGCGATGCCGTTCATCACCGAGCCCATCGCGTGCTCGCGGATCCCGAAGTGCAGCACGCGCCCGTACTGGTCGCCGGAGAACTGCCCCGTGGACCGCTCGGCGGGGATGAAGGACGGCTCGCCCTTGGGGGTGGTGTTGTTCGACCCCGCCAGGTCGGCCGAGCCGCCCCACAGCTCGGGGAGCACCGGGGCGATCGAGGAGAGCACCTCGCCGGAGGCCTTGCGGGTGGCGACACCCTTGGCGTCGGCGGGGAAGGTCGGCAGGGCGCCCTCCCATCCGGCGGGCAGGCTCCGGGTCCGCAACCGCTCCAACAGCTCGTTGCGCTGGCGGTACCGGGTGGCCCAGGCGTCGAAGTCCTCGTTCCAGGCCAGCTCGGCCTCCTTGCCGCGCTCGAGGGCGGCGCGGGTGTGGGCCAGGACCTCGGGGGAGACCTCGAACGTCTGCTCGGGGTCGAAGCCGAGGATCCGCTTGGTCGCCGCGAGCTCCTCGGCGCCGAGTGCGGAGCCGTGCGCCTCTCCGGTGCCCTGGGCCGTCGGCGCCGGCCAGGCGATCACGGTCTGGAGCCGGATGAAGCTCGGGCGGTCCGTGACCCGGTTGGCCTTCTCGATCGCCTCCCAGAGCGCCTGCACATCCTCGACGTACTCCGTGCCGCCGTTGGTCCAGTCGATCTCCTGGACGTGCCAGCCGTAGGCGCGGTAGCGGGCGGCTACGTCCTCGCTGAAGGCGATGTCGGTGTCACCCTCGATGGAGATGTCGTTGTCGTCGTAGATCATCACCAGGTTGCCCAGCTGCTGGTGCCCGGCGAGGGAGGACGCCTCGGCGCTGACCCCCTCCTCCAGGTCCCCGTCGCTGCAGATGGCGTAGATGGTGTGGTCGAAGGGGCTCTCGCCCTGCGCCGCCTCGGGGTGCAGGAGACCTCGCTCACGCCGGGCGGCCATCGCCATCCCGATCGCGTTCGCGACGCCCTGACCCAGCGGGCCGGTGGTCGTCTCCACCCCGGCGGTGTGACCATGCTCGGGGTGGCCGGGGGTCTTGCTGCCCCAGGTGCGCAGCGACTTGAGGTCGTCGAGCTCGAGACCGAAGCCGGCCAGGAAGAGCTGTGTGTAGAGGGTGATGCTGCTGTGCCCGGCGCTGAGCACGAACCGGTCACGGCCGGCCCAGTCGGGATTCGCGGGGTTGTGGCGCATCACCTTGTGGAACAGCGTGTACGCCACCGGCGCCAGCGCCATCGCGGTGCCGGGGTGGCCGTTGCCCACCTTCTCCACGGAGTCCATGGCCAGCACCCGCGCGGTGTCGACAGCCTTGTTGTCCAGGTCGGTCCATGCGAGCTTGCTCACGAATTCCCTCTCGACGTCGAATCTGTGTGTCGCAAGTCGGGTACCCAGACTCGGGGGGGCCCGAACCCTGCTGCTGAGGAGACTACTCAGAATCTCGATGGGTGGGCACGACGACCAACCGCTGGCGAGGTCGGCCCGGCTCGTGCGACCACCTAGACTGGGGGCACATCTCCCCGAGAACCCCCACAGACCACGAGGTACGAGTGACCGCCCTCGAGCCCGACGTCTCCTCACGGACGCGTGTCCCGGCTCCGGCGTCCCCACGGGACGTCCTGCTGGCCTTTGTGGGGCTGACCAAGCCGAGGATCATCGAGCTGCTGCTGCTCACGACCGTGCCGGTGATGTTCTTGGCCCAGCGTGGTGTCCCGCCGCTCGGCCTCGTGGTCGCCACCGTGGTGGGCGGCACGCTGTCGGCCGGCAGCGCCAACGCGCTGAACTGCGTCTACGACGCCGACATCGACGAGCGGATGCGCCGCACTCGGCGACGGGCCCTGCCCCGGCACCTGGTCTCGACGCGGGCGGCCCTGGTCTTCGGGCTCGTCCTCGGTGTGGTCTCCACCCTGTGG
This sequence comes from Propionibacteriales bacterium, assembly GCA_038199935.1. Taxonomy (GTDB): domain Bacteria; phylum Actinomycetota; class Actinomycetes; order Propionibacteriales; family Nocardioidaceae; genus Nocardioides_B. The sequence continues at coordinate 10,378 of JBBPYL010000136.1, forward strand.
CTCGGGCTGCTGGTGAACTGGCTCTCGGCCGGGCTCGCGCTGGCCGCGAACGTCTTCTACGTCGTCGGCTACACGATGATCCTCAAGCGGCGTACGACGCAGAACATCGTCTGGGGTGGGGCGGCCGGCTGCTTCCCCGCGCTGATCGGCTGGACGGCGGTCACCGGCTCGCTGGCCTGGGCCCCGGTGGTCCTCTTCGCCGTGGTGTTCTTCTGGACCCCGCCGCACTTCTGGGCGCTGGCCATCCGCTATCGCGAGGACTACGCCGCTGCGGACGTGCCGATGCTGCCGGTCAAGGCGGGGGCCAAGGTGGTGGCCGGCCAGATCGTGACCTACTCGTACGTGATGGTCGCGGTCTCGCTGCTGCTGTGGCCGGTGGCCGGCACCGGCTGGTTCTACCCCAGCGCCGCGGTGCTCCTCGGCGCGGCGTTTCTCGTCGAGTCGCACCTGCTGCTGGCGCGGGCGGCGCGCAGCGACGACGTGGTCGACCTCAAGCCGATGCGGCTCTTCCACTCGTCGAACATGTACCTCTCGCTGCTCTTCGTCTCCGTGGCGCTCGACCCGTTGCTCACCCGATGACCCGCCACCCCGATTCGTCCGCCGATGCCTCGCGCGGACCTGACTCGGAACAGCGGACGAATCGGGGGTGGCGGTGGTGGATCCACGACTCCGAGGGGCGGCTGGCCGTGGCTCAGGCCCCGAACGCCGCGCTCGGGGTGTGGTTGGTCACGGTCGTCCTCGGTTGGACCGGCGTCCTGAGCGACGAGCTGGCCGACCGGGTGGACCTGGTGGGTCAGGGGGCGCTGATCGTGTGGGCTCTGGATGAGGTCGTCCGGGGCGCCAGTCCCTTCCGCCGGGTGCTCGGCGTGGTCGTCCTCGCCTTCCAGATCGTCCGCCTCCTCGGCTGACTCAGGCGAGTTTGTCCCAGCGGGTGGTGAGCAACGGGACCCGGTGGGCGTTGCCGTGCAGGTCGATGTACTGCCGGCCGAAGAAGGCCAGCAGGGCGTCGTCGAGGCGGCGTACGGCGCCCGCCGGGTAGCGGTAGCCCATCCGGTCGTTGATCGCGGCGCCGTCCACCGAGCCGAGCAGGCCCGCCAGCTCCTCGAGCGAGGTCACGCCCAGCTCGAGGAGCAGCCCGGAGACCCACGTGTAGTGGTCCGGACGTGACCAGCCGGCGTCGGCGTACTGCGCGCCCAGGAAGGTGGCCAGCTCCTGCGCCCCGATCCGGGGGTCCATCACGTCGACCTCGCGCAGGTCGTCGGAGACCGCGGTCTGTAGCCGGTCCCGGATCATCGTGAACTCCCGGTCGGCGAGCTCGAGCAGTCCCGCGGCGAGCGTGAACCGGCGGTCGAGGTCAGGGGCGTGCTCCTCGGGGATGCTGCCCTTGTAGCGGATGGCGTGCTCGAACTCGGCCCACGCGTGCTGGAGGACCGTACGGACCTGGACCTGGGCCCGGTCGCTGCGAGGGCCGTCGGTCCCCGGCTCGGACGGCTCGTCGTGGGTCACCAGCAAGTGCCGGCTGGCGTAGCCGAAGCGTCCCTCGCTGGCCGTCTCCTGACCCATGTCCCGGTCGTCGATGACCCGCAGCTCCTCGCCGAGCAGGTCGGCCACGGCAGCGACGTCGCTGTGCAGGTAGGTGATCACCCGCAGGCCGATCTGGTCGGTGATCTGCTCCAGCGGATCGGTGTAGACGAGTTCCTCACCGACCATCCGCGCCGCCTTGGCCGCGAAGGAGGACACGGTCTTGGTGCGGCCGGTGACGCTGAGGTAGTTGATGCCCGCGTCGTCGAGCAGCGTGGTCACCAGGGCGGTGAAGCGGTCGGTGGCGGCGCGGAGCTCTTGCTGGTGCTGGGCGTAGGAGGCCACCGCCGTGCGCGCCGGGGTCGGGGCCGGCGCCGGGGCGGGGCTCGGGGGTCGCTCAGCCACCACCGTCGCGGGGGACGGGGCCCGCACCCGGGGGGTGGGCCGGTGTCCCTCGGGCAGGGTGGGAGTCACGATGTAGCCGGTCCTGACGTCGCCGTAGGTGGTGACGTCGTGCGGTCGACGGACCGCGAACATCGCGACGTACGCGCACAGCACGGCGTCGACCTGGTCCTCGACCCGCCGAAGCTCGCTCTTGCGGGATGCCTGCTCGACCTGGGCGATCAGCGCGCGCCAGTCGAGCTGGCCCGCGACGTGCAGGGCCGGGGTGGCCGCGCCGAGGGTCTCGATGAGCCCGGTGAGCCGGAGCAGCTCGCTCCGCAGGTCGGGCAGTTGCCGGTCCCGCTTCTGCTTGTACTTCAGCGTCCGGCCCAGCTCGAAGAGGGCGATCGTCGCCGGGTGCGGGTAGACCTCGATGGCCCGCCGCTTCGACCGCGAGCCGGGGTCGATGTCCAGGCCGAGGACCTCCGCCAGCCGGGCCCCCCGCGGCGCCGAGGAGAACTCCGGCTTGCCCGTGTTCGACGGGTGGGCGCCGGCGTCGAAGCGGGCGAAGTCCCGGTTCAGCGCCGCCTCGGCCGGTCGGTTGCCCGAGGGGTTGACCACGACCAGCGGGGCGTCGATGGCCACCAGGCAGGTGCCGGCGACGTACGGGGCCACGGCGGTCAGGATCGAGTCGTCGTGACGGTGGGCCGAGACGTGGACGAGCAGGCCGTCGTCGTCGACCACGGCGAGCCCGGTGGGGTTGCGCTCGCCCCAGGCGAGGTCGAGACCGACGAAGTACATGGCCCTCACCCTGCCCTGTCCGGGCGTCGAGGCCCAGCCCGGTCCGCCGGGAGCGGGGACCCCGCCTCCTGGTTGCGGAATCAACCACCCGGACGAGGCAACCAAACCCGCCCGCCGCGCGTCGTAAGGAGAGAAGGGTCGAGCTCGGCGCCACGGGGGTGCCGAGGGAGGACCCCAGGTCCTGCAGGTCCGACCGGGGTGGGGAGGCCGCGACGCGGCCCACCACCCCGGTCGGACTCAGACCCGAGGACGCTCGTGCAGGCTCACCAGCAGCCAGGCCAGCGCGGCGGAGGTGAGCGCCGCGCCGAGCAGGTGCACCGCGACCAGGGCGACCGGCAGGTCGAGGGCGTACTGCACGAAGCCGACCGCGCCCTGGCCCAGCTCGACCAGCAGCAGCGTGAGGGCCGCCCACCTCAGCCGCGTCGGAGCATGCACCGCCTGGAGAGCCAGCACTGTCGCGAGGGTCAGTCCGACGAGCAGGAACACCACGTCGGTGTGCAGCTGGCTCAGCGCACGGGGGTCCAGGCCGTTCCGGGGAGAGTCGAGGGCGCCGGCGTGGGGTCCGCTCCCGGTGACGACGGTCCCGACGTAGAGGCCGACCCAGCCGACCAGGAACGTCAGCCGCCCGAGGCGGACCAGGCCCGTCGGGACCACCGCGCGGGCAGGACCGTCGCCGCCGCCGAGGCGGTGCAGCAGTGCGACCGAGACCGCGATCATGGCCAGGGAGACCAGCAGGTGGAAGGCGACGATCCAGGGGTTGAGGTCGGTCAGCACGGTGACGCCGCCCACCACGGCCTGCGCCGGCACCCCGAGCGCGAGCACCAGGGCGAGCCGGGTCAGGGCGGGTCGCCCGTGCCGCCAGGCGAGGACGAGGGTGGCCAGAGCGACCGCGACCAGGACGAAGGTGAGCATCCGGTTGCCGAACTCGATGGCCCCGTGGATGCCGAGCTCACGGTGCGGGACGAAGGACTCCGCGGTGCACCGGGGCCAGGTCGGGCAGCCCAGCCCCGACCCGGTGAGCCGGACGACCCCGCCGGCCACCACGA
>JBBPYL010000137.1:0-6921 GCA_038199935.1 Propionibacteriales bacterium
CCGGGCCGGACCCGAGGGGGCGCGCGCGCTGGCCCCGCGCGCTCGCGGCGGTGGGGGCCGTTGCGCGGCCCGCCCCGCCCCGCGCGCGGGCCCCCGCGGCCGCGGCGGCGAGCGAGGCCTCGAACGCCCGCCGGGTGGTCCGAGCACTCGAGGTCGGCGAGATCACCGGCCGGCCCTTCGAGGCCGCGCTCCCCTCGCCGGAGTACGTCGCGAGCCCCACCGTTCAGATCGGCGTCCGGGTAGCCCGTGACGTGCTCGACGCGAGGATCGCCGAGCGGGTGCACGCGATGTTCGCCTCCGGACTGGTCGAGGAGGTGCGCCGGCTCGCTGACGCCGGGCTGCGGGAGGGCCTGACCGCCTCACGCGCCCTGGGCTACCAGCAGGTGCTGGACCTGATCGACGGGCGTCACAGCGAGGCGGAGGCCATCGAGAGCACGATCCTCGGTACGCGGCGTCTCGTGCGCCGTCAGGAGTCCTGGCTGCGGCGCGACCCTCGCATCGTGTGGGTCGCCGGGGACCCCTACACTCGGCGACGCCTCGCTCTCGAGGCGGTGACCCGAAGCGTGGCGACCGACCGGCCCGACTCATCGTGAGGTGCCGCCGGGGGATAATCCGTGGCCAGCCCCCAGACCAGTCATTACTGTCCTCGGGTGAACTACGACTTTGCCATCCTCGACCTCGCCGACGATTCCGAGGATGCCGTCGCTCGCCGGATCGGATGGCTCGGCGCGGTCCGACGTGGCTTCAGTGACGACCGCCCCGACGACGACTTCGTGGAGCAGTGGCTGGAGGTCTCCCGGACCGACCGGACGACGGCCCGAGGGGCCTGGCTCCCGGCGGGTGAGTTCGGAGCCGGGCCGATGCCGGTCGCGACCTACGGGAGCTTCGACAAGACCATCAATGCCGGCCGTGAGCTGTTGCCCCTGCGGATGGTCATCGACGTCACCACCAGTCCTGCCCACCGCAGGCGCGGTCTCCTCCGCCGCCTCATCGAGGACGACCTCACCGACGCCGTGGCCAGCAAGGTGCCGCTCGCCGCACTGACCGCCTCGGAGGCGACCATCTACGGGCGCTGGGGCTTCGGGCCGGCAACGTTCCGCCAGGGCATCGAGGTGGACACCCGCCCCGGCTTCGCGCTCAGGTCCTACACCGACACCGGGCGGGTCGAGCTGGTCGAGCCCGTCGACGCCTGGCCCCACGTGCGGGCTGTCTTCGACCGATTCCACGCCGGCCAGCGCGGCTCTGTCGAGTGGCCGGCGACCTACGCGCTCATCCACTCCGGTCGCTTCGACTTCGACGGCGGCCCCGACCGCAAGCTGCGGTGCGCCCTTCACCTCGACGCCGCCGGGTCGGTCGACGGCTTCTGTCTCTACAAGCCGGCCAGCGACCATGGCCTCACCGTCTCCGAGATGGTCGCGCTCCACCCGGCCGCCCAGCTCGGCCTGTGGTCCTTCCTCGCGGGCATGGATCGCATCGTCAAGGTCACCCATGCGCTCGCCCACCCGCACGACCCGCTCCCGTGGGCCCTCACCGACCTCAACCGGGTCAAGGTCACCGAGGTCGAGGAGTTCCTCTGGATTCGCGTCCTGGACGTCGAGCGCTCCCTGGCTGCGCGCCCCTGGGCCTCGGACGGGCAGGTCGTGGTGGAGATCGCCGACCCGCAGGGCCACGCCTCCGGGCGCTTCGCGGTCGAGACCCGCGGTGGCACGGCACGAGTGGCTCGCACCGAGGAGGCCGCCGACGTCACGCTGACCGCCGAGACGCTGGGCTCGCTCTACCTCGGTGGGGTCACGGTGGCCGCCCTGCAGCGCGCGGGACGGGTGGAGGGCTCCGACGACGCCGTACGCCGTCTGGCCACGATGGCCGATCTCAGCGATCCGCCGTACTGCCTCACGGGATTCTGAGCGACACTCTGGCCGCGAGCGGGCCGCCTCTTGACGGAGGGAGGCTGGCAGGCAACTCTGTCTCCCATCCGATCGGGAGGACCCCCCCATGAACGTCGCGTCTCGTCGCGTCACCGCTTTGACCTGCCTGGCTGCCCTCGGCGTCGCCACGGCCGGGCTCACCGCCTCCGGATCGGCCGCCGTGACGGTCCCGAGCGCGGCCGACGACTTCTACCCGGTGAAGACCCCGACCAGTCTGGGCTACGGCGGCGCGGTCACCTCGGTGGACCCTGAGGCGTCCCGCGTCGGGATCGAGGTCCTCAAGGCCGGCGGGAACGCGGTCGACGCGGCGGTGGCCACGGCGGCCGCCCTCGGTGTCACCGAGCCCTACAGTGCGGGCATCGGCGGCGGCGGCTACTTCGTCTACTACGACGCCTCGACCGGGAAGGTGCACACCATCGACGGGCGGGAGACGGCTCCGCAGCGGATGCCCAGCGACGCGTTCATCGACCCGGAGACGGGGGCCGCGTACCCCTTCACCCCCGACCGGGTGACCAGCGGCGTCTCCGTCGGCGTGCCGGGTACGGCAGCGACCTGGAGCAAGGCGCTCCGGCGCTGGGGCACCTTCCAGCTGCGACGGGCCTTGCGTCCCTCCATCGCGCTGGCTGACCGCGGCTTCCTGGTCGACCAGACCTTCGCGTCCCAGACCGCCGACAACCAGGCGCGGTTCGAGGCCTACACGACCACTCCCGAGCTGTTCCTGCCCGGAGGGGAGCCCCCCGCGGTCGGCTCGGTCTTCGCCAACCCCGACCTCGCCGACACCTACCGCCTGCTCGGGCGCAAGGGTGCGAAGGCCTTCTACCGTGGCCGGCTCGCGGCGGAGATCGTCGACGCCGTACGGCGGCCCCCGGTCAGCCCCGAGACGGACCTCCCGGTGCCGCGGGGCTTCATGAAGGTGCGCGACCTGCGCAAGTACCGGGCGCTCGTCCAGGCCCCCACCCACTCCGACTACCGCGGGTACGACGTCTACGGCATGGCGCCGTCGTCCTCCGGCGGGTCCACGGTGGGCGAGTCGTTGAACATCATGGAGCAGTTCGACCTGCCGAACCTCGGCACCGGTGACCAACTGCACACCTACCTTGAGGCCACGGCGCTGGCCTTCGCCGACCGCGGCGCATACCTCGGGGACCCGGCGTACGTCGACGTGCCGCTCGCGGACCTGCTCTCCGACGAGTTCGCCGCCGAGCGGGCCTGCCTCATCGACCCCGACCAGGCGGCCGCCAAGCCGGTCGTCGCCGGCGACACCGGGGACTACGACGGGGTCTGCGCGCCTGGTGGTTCCACCTCGGCCGCGGCCGTGCGCCCGGACACCGAGAATGTCGAGACCACGAACCTGACGGTCAGCGACGCCGAGGGCAATGTCGTGGACTACACCCTGACCATCGAGCAGACCGGAGGATCGGGCCTGCTGGTCCAGGACCGCGGCTTCCTGCTCAACAACGAGCTCACCGACTTCACCGCGGTCTACGACCCCGCGGACCCGAACCGTATCGAGGGCGGGAAGCGTCCCCGCTCGTCGATGTCGCCGACGATCGTCCTCCAGGACGGCAAGCCCTTCCTCGCGCTCGGCTCGCCCGGCGGCTCCACGATCATCACCACGGTCACCCAGATCCTCACCAACCGGATCGACCGCGGCCTCAGCCTTCCGGCGGCGATCTCCGAGCCGCGGGCCAGCCAGCGCAACAGCGCGACGGTCACGGCCGAGCCGGAGTTCATCGACGCCTACGCGCGGCTGCTCGAGCCCTACGGTCACGTGCTCAGCCCGGCCGGCGACGCGTTCACCAGTGCCGCTGAGATCGGTGCGGCGACCGGCGTGGAGTTCGGCCCCGGCGGTCTCCTGGTGGCCACCTCGGAGCCGCGTCGGCGCGGTGGGGGCTCGGCCCTTGTGGTCTCCGCGACGCCCGTCGACTGATGGTCGAGTGATGCAGGCGTAGGCCCAAGGGCCGGAGCCGGCGTGGCCGCCACCTTGGTCGTGCTCCCCCACGCGGGCGGTCAGCCTGGCGTCGCAGGAAGCGGACGGTCCCGGGGCGAGCGGGAGGGCCAGGCCTCCTAGACTGACGAGGTGAGCAACGGCTTCGCCTTCTGGAAGGGCCACGGCACGGAGAACGACTTCGTCCTCCTCCCCGATCCCGACGGCACCAGCCACGGCGACCTCGACGCCGACCTGGTCCGCGCGCTGTGCGACCGCCGCTCCGGGATCGGGGCGGACGGGGTGCTGCGGGCGGTCCGGACGTCGGCGTACGACGATCCGCACTGCGTGGCCGCACGCGAGGACGCGGCGTGGTTCATGGACTACCGCAACGCCGATGGCTCTGCCTCGGAGATGTGCGGCAACGGCATCCGGCTGTTCGTGCGTTACCTCGTGGAGCACGAGGGCGTCGACCCGACGCAGCCGGTCCGGGTCGGCACCCGGAGCGGCGTACTCGCGGCTCTTGTCCACGGTGACCTGGTCACCGTGGACATGGGGCCCGCCCGGGTGCTGGGGGAGTCCCAGATCGGGGTGGGCAGGACCGCGTGGACGGCCCGGCACGTGAGCACCGGGAACCCGCACGCGGTCGCCTTCGTGAACTCGCTCGACGACGCCGGCTCGTTGCGCGAGGCCCCGCGGCACGACGTGGCGGTCTACCCCGACGGGGTCAACGTGGAGTTCGTCGTCTCGCGCGGAACTCAGCACGTCGCGATGCGAGTGCACGAGCGCGGCTCGGGGGAGACCCGCTCCTGCGGGACCGGCGCCTGCGCGGTGATGGTCGCCACGTCGCTGCGCGACGGTGCCGAGCGGGGTACGCCCTACCGGGTCGACGTGCCGGGCGGCACGCTGGGGGTGACCTGGAGGTCCGACGACCACGTCCTCCTGAGCGGTCCGGCCGTTCTCGTGGCTCGGGGGATGTGGCTGGGGAGCGGAGCCTGAGCCAGGCTCAGGTCGCCTGCGGGTCCCGGCCGAGGTGTCCCGACAACCTGTCCTGACGCGAGCTGTCGGCACTCACCGGCACGGCCGGCCCGCACACGCTCTCGGAGCGGATCGCCGCCCCGAAGACCGCGACGGAGGCGTCCGCGTGGTCCATCTCCGCATTGGAGAGCCGCACCTCTCGGCCCAGGGCGGTGCCGACGTCCCACCGGTGGACGATCAGGTCGAAGCCGTAGAAGTCGCGCAGCGTGGCCCCGAGCGTGGTCGGCCCGAAGTAGCCGTCGAACTCGGTGTCCAGGACGGCGCCGTCCTCGGCTCCGAGCAGTTCGGACATCCGCGAGTGATGGGCGGCCCACACCGTGTCCGGCGTCCCGGTCGGCCGGTCACCCGGCTCGAGGCCGTGGCCGGCGAGGAAGTCGCGCTCGGTGTCCACCACGTGGTCCACGACGTCCCGCACGGTCCAGCCCGCACACGGACTGGGGTTCTACCACCTCTCCGGCGGTGTGTCGGTCACGACCTCGCCGAAGCGGCGCAGAAGCGTGTCCAGGTCGTCCCACTGAGTGCTCATTGTGCCATCCTCGCGTACCGGTGTCGGCGACGCTGGCAAGAATGCGACCCACGCCCGCGCGCCCGATCGAGCACGCGCACCTCCGCGACGCGGGCGGCTTCAGCCCGCCGGTGCACCGTCTCGCGCCGAGCCTCGAGCGGACCGACCTCGTCCGACGGTTCCCGATGCCGGTCTGGTCGCTGCCACCCGGGGGCTCTCCGAGCTGCGCGTGCTGCAGTACCCGGCCTGTCGTTCGTGGCCGCGCACTCCTACGCCTCGCTCGTCGGGGTCGGGACCGGGCTGTCCCTCACGCGGCTCTCGGGAGCGGGCTGGGCGTTGGGGGCCATGCCCCCACCGGCCGCCAGAGCACCGCTCCTGGGTCGCACGGTCGCCCAGATCACCGACGGCGAGCCTGATCTGGCGACGCTGCTGGGGATCGACGCAGGGGCGCTGTCGGCGGTGGCCACCGACCTCGGCTACGTCGACCAGGCCCACTCCACCCGCGACGTCACGACGGCGACCGGACTGGCCCCGGGCCAGTTCCTCGCCGAGCCCCGCCGCGAGCCTCCCGGCTGAGCCGGGCCGGAAACAGGTGTGCGTTGTCCGGGTCGGGAGCCTAGGCTGGTGGACACATGACGAACGCACACACGCACGACCTCAGCCAGGACGACCTTGACGCGACCACGCCCGACGACACGGCGGACCTCGTTGACGTCGACCTCGACCACGAGCTGGCCGAGACGGCCGGGTGGGAGAGCGAGGTCAACCCCGAGGAGACCGCCGGTGACGTCGACCTGGCCGCCCGGCACTCGCTGAGGAGAGTTGCTGGTCTCTCCACCGAGCTCGAGGACATCTCCGAGGTCGAGTACCGTCAGCTCCGCCTCGAGCGCGTGGTGCTGGTCGGGGTCTGGACCGAGGGATCGGTCGAGGACGCCGAGAACTCGATGGCCGAGCTGGCGCTCCTGGCCGAGACAGCAGGGTCACAGGTGCTCGACGCCCTCTTCCAGCGCCGTGGCAAGCCGGACCCGGCCACCTACATCGGGCGGGGCAAGGTGGAGGGCCTGGCCGAGATCGTGGCTGCCACCGGGGCGGACACCGTGATCTGTGACGGCGACCTGGCCCCCTCGCAGCTGAGGAACCTCGAGGACCGGGTCAAGGTCAAGGTGGTCGACCGGACCGCGTTGATCCTCGACATCTTCGCCCAGCACGCGAAGTCCCGCGAAGGTCAGGCCCAGGTCGAGCTGGCCCAGCTGACCTACCTGAAGCAGCGGCTGCGCGGCTGGGGTGGCAACCTCTCCCGTCAGGCCGGTGGCCGGGTCGGCTCCCAGGGTGGCGGCATCGGGGGACGTGGTCCCGGTGAGACCAAGATCGAGACCGACCGACGCCGGATCAACACCAAGATCGCCAAGCTCCGCAACGAGCTCAAGCACATGCGCACGACGCGGGACACCAAGCGCTCCGAGCGCAAGCGGCACCAGATCCCGTCGGTCGCGATCGCCGGCTACACCAACGCCGGAAAGTCCTCC
>JBBPYL010000138.1:0-11166 GCA_038199935.1 Propionibacteriales bacterium
CCTCGTTGATCTCGACCAGGTCCAGGTCACCGACCTCGGTCCCCTCCTTGGCCAGCGCGGCGGCGATGGCCCGGGCGGGCTGGCTCTGCAGCGTGGAGTCGGGCCCGGCCACCTGGCCCGAGGCCCCGATCTCGGCCAGCCACTCCAGGCCCAGCTCCTCGGCCTTGGCCTTGCTCATCACCACCACGGCGCAGGCGCCGTCGGAGATCTGGGAGGCCGACCCGGCGGTGATGGTGCCGGCGGGGTCGAAGGCGGGACGCAGCCGGCCCAGCGACTCGGTCGTGGTGTCGCCACGGATGCCTTCGTCGGCCGAGACGACCACCGGGTCACCGCGGCGCTGCGGGATCTGGACCGGGACGATCTCGTCGTCGAAGACCCCGTTCTTCTGGGCCTCGACGGCACGCTGGTGCGAGCGCGCGGCGAAGGCATCCTGCTCCTCGCGGGTCAGCCCCGCGGCCGCGGCGTTGCACTGCTCGGTCAGCGCGCCCATCGGCTGGTCGGTGGTCTGGTCGTACAGCGCGTCGTAGGCCATCGAGTCGACCAGCGCGACGTCCCCGAACTTGTAGCCGGTCCGGGAGGTGGGCATCAGGTGCGGCGCGAGGGTCATCGACTCCATCCCACCGGCCACGACGATCTCGTGCTCGCCGGCGCGGATCAGTTGGTCGGCCATCGCGATGGCGTTCAGGCCGGAGAGGCAGACCTTGTTGATGGTGATCGACGGCACGCTCATCGGGATCCCACCCTTGACGGCGGCCTGACGTGAGGGGATCTGACCGGCTCCGGCCTGGATGACCTGGCCCATGATCACGTAGTCGACCTGGTCTCCGCTGATCCCGGCCTTGGCCAGGGCGCCGGCGATGGCCACCCCGCCGAGGTCGGTGGCGCTCTGGTTGGCCAGGCCGCCGAGCAGACGACCGATCGGGGTACGCGCCCCGGCGACGATCACGGATCCGGACATCAGGCCTCCTGGAGCACGGCGGTGAGGGTCCTCGACCCCGGCCGCGTCGGGCGCGACCCTGTCGCGGACGATACCCACCCTCGTGCCGGGGCGGGAGTGGGGTGGGCGGCGGCCGGGTGTCGGACACGTCACACTCGCTCGCCGCGCGGTGGCCCGCGTACGACCATGAGCGGATGAGCGAGCCCACGGATGACGCCCCAGACGACTCACCGGGCGGCGACTCACCGGCCGAACGACCCGCGTTCCCGGGGGTGCCCGAGCACCTGCTGCTGGGGATCGACCACGTCGGGGTGGCCGTGCCCGACCTCGACGAGGCGCTGACCTTCTACCGCGACACCTTCGGGATGACGCTGGTCCACGAGGAGTCCAACCCCGACCAGGGGGTCCGCGAGGCGATGGTGCGGGTGGGAGCCGCCGACGGCCCGTGTCTCCAGCTCCTGGCTCCGCTCGGCCCGACCTCGACGATCGCCCGGTTCCTGGACCGCTCCGGGCCCGGTCTCCAGCAGCTCGCCTACCGGGTGCGCGACGTCGACGCGGTCTCCGCGACCCTGCGCGAGCGTGGCCTGCGCATGCTCTACGACCAGGCCCGACGCGGTACCGCGGGGAGCCGGATCAACTTCGTCCACCCCCGGGACGCCGGCGGGGTGCTCGTGGAGCTGGTCGAGCCCGCACCGGAGGCCGAGGACGGTGCCGGGCTCACCGACGAGACAAGGGCCACATCGCGGTGACGCCGTAGGTTACCCGGCAGTAGCATCCTCGGCACGCCGAACGCCCGCCCAGGAGGCACCGTGCACCAGATCCTCGACGCCTTGCTCGCGCCCGACGTCACCGGCGCCGACATCGCCGCCCTCGCGCTTCCTGAGCACTACCGTGCGGCGACCGTGCACCGCGACGAGACCGAGCTGTTCGCCGGGCTGCCGTCGAAGGAGAAGGACCCTCGACGCTCGCTGCACGTCGAGGACGTGGCCATGCCCGAGCTGGGCCCGGGCGAGGCCCTGGTGGCGGTGATGGCCAGCGCCATCAACTACAACACCGTGTGGACCTCGATCTTCGAGCCCGTCGCGACCTTCGGCTTCCTGGAGCGCTACGGCCGGATGTCCCCGCTCTCGGCCCGGCACGACCTGCCCTACCACGTCGTCGGCTCGGACCTGGCCGGCGTCGTGCTGCGGACCGGCCCGGGGGTCTACTCCTGGAAGCCCGGCGACGAGGTGGTCGCCCACTGCCTCTCGGTCGAGCTGGAGAGCCCCGAGGGCCACAACGACACGATGCTCGACCCGGAGCAGCGCATCTGGGGGTTCGAGACGAACTTCGGCGGGCTGGCCCACGTGGCGCTGGTGAAGTCCAACCAGCTCATGCCCAAGGCCGCGCACCTGACCTGGGAGGAGGCCGCCAGCCCGGGACTGGTGAACTCGACCGCGTACCGGCAGCTCGTGTCCCGCAACGGGGCCGGGATGAAGCAGGGGGACAACGTGCTCGTGTGGGGGGCCAGCGGTGGCCTCGGCGGGTTCGCCACCCAGTACGTCCTCAACGGGGGCGGGACTCCGGTCTGCGTGGTCTCCAGCCCCGAGAAGGCCGCGATCTGCCGGGCGATGGGCGCCGAGCTGGTCATCGACCGGACCGCCGAGGGCTTCGCGTTCTGGGTCGACGAGCACACCCAGGACCCGCGTGAGTGGCGCCGCTTCGGTGCCCGGATCCGGGAGCTGACCGGGGGTGAGGACGTGGACATCGTCTTCGAGCACCCGGGTCGGGACACCTTCGGCGCCTCGGTCTACGCGGCCCGCAAGGGCGGGACGATCGTCACCTGCGCCTCCACCAGCGGCTTCCTTCACCAGTACGACAACCGCTACCTGTGGATGAGCCTCAAGCGCATCATCGGGTCGCACTTCGCCAACTACCGCGAGTCCTGGGAGGCCAACCGGCTGATCACCCAGGCGAAGATCCACCCCACCCTCTCGCGCACCTACCCCCTGGACCAGGTCGGCCAGGCGGCCCTGGACGTGCACCACAACCTGCACCAGGGGAAGGTCGGCGTGCTCTGCCTGGCCCCCGAGGAGGGTCTGGGGGTGCGCAACCCGGAGCTCCGGGAACGGCACCTGACCGCCCTGAACCGCTTCCGCGGACTCTGAACCGCGTCCGCGGACTCCGACCTGCCCGCCGCGGTGATATCCGCACCGGCCTCGGGGTGGCACCGACCGCCGACGCCTGTGGTCGTAGACACTGAGGGTCGACGTGACGATCGAAACGGGAGAAAGGCGAGCGATGAGCGAACGAAGCGGTCTGTCCATCTTCAACCACGGAGACACCGAGGCGTCCGCCACGGTGGAGACTCCGGCTGCGACCCCGGCTGGGACCACGGCCGACGACGCGACCCAGGTGATCCCAGCGGCCACTGCGGCGCCGACCCCCCGGAGCAGCGCGATCCCGGCCCAGGACCCGCCCCGGTCCTCGGTCGGCGTGCAGCTGCCGGTGGTCCGCCGTGGCGGCTACGACACCGCCGCCGTCGACCGCCAGATCCAGACGCTCACCGCGGAGAAGACCGCGCTGGCCGCGGAGGCCGAGGACGCCCGAGGCCGGCTCGCGGCCCTGGAGAAGAACGTCACCGCCCTGGAGTCGCAGCTGCACGAGCGGGAGAACCCCACCTACGCCGGTCTGGGCGGACGGGCCAGCGAGATGCTCCGGCTCGCGGAGGAGCAGGCCGACGAGGTGCTCGTCGAGGCGCGCAGTCAGCGGCAGGAGATCCTCGAGCGCGCCACCCGCGACGCCGAGGCGATGCGCTCCGAGGCCGCCCGTGACTCCGAGGACATGCGGATGGTCCAGCTGCGCGAGCTCGACGAGACCCGGGCCCGGACCGTGGCCGAGATCGACCAGAACCGCAGCCTGTCCGCGGCTGAGAGCGACGACCTCGTCGCCTCGGCCCGTCGGCAGTCCGAGCAGCTCCAGCTGGCCGCCCAGCAGGAGTCGAACAACCTGCGCACCAGCGCCAAGCGTGAGGCCGAGCAGGCCCGGGCTGTGGCCGACCGCGAGGTGCAGGAGGCCCGCCGCTCGCTGGCCTTGGAGAAGGAGCGGCTCACCCGCGAAGCGGCCGAGCACCACGACGCGGCCAGCGCGGAGACCGAGCGACTGGTCACCGAGGCCGAGCAGCGGGCGGAGTCGGCCGAGGTGCGCGCCCGTGAGGCCATGGCCCAGCTCAATGCCGCCCGGGTCGCAGCCCAGGAGGAGTCCGACCGGCTGGTCTCGCACGCACGCCGCGAGGCGGAGCAGATCGTCGCGTCCGCCCAGGCCCAGGCCAGCAGCCACGTGGCCAACGGTCAGGCCGAGTCCGAGCGTGAGCTGGCCGCCCTCAAGGTCGAGGTCAGCCGTTACTCCAAGCGTCGCGACGCCATCGTGGCGCAGCTCGGCGCCCTGCGCGACGTGGTCTCCGGCTTCGGCGGCGAGGACGACGACACCGGCCCGACGGCGTGACGAACCCCTCCCGCCCCGGACGCGTCACCCGGAACAGCGCCGCCCGCGAGCCCGACTCCGACCGACTCTCGGTCGGGTTGCGTCACCCGTTCAACCTCGGCTTCTTCGCCGCCGCGGGCGCGCTGTTGGCCTGGTGGCTGGGTAGCGCCATCCTCTCGGTGAGCAACCTGATCGTGCTCATCGTGGTTGCGGCCTTCCTGGCCGCGGGACTGAACCCGCTGGTGGAGTTCCTCGGACGTCGGGGGCTCAAGCGGGCCTACGCGGTGGTCGTGGTCATCCTCGGCGTCCTGGCTGCGGTGGCGCTCTTCCTGGTCGCCTTCGTCCCCGTTATCACCGACCAGGTCACCGAGATCGTGGACAACTCTCCCCAGTGGCTCGAGTCGCTGCGCGGCAACACCTACGTCCAGCAGCTCGACGACCGGTTCGACGTCATCTCGAAGGTCCAGGACTACGTCACCAGCGGCGGGTTCGGGCAGTCGGTGTTCGGCGGCGTCATCGGCGTGGGCGTCCAGGTGCTCTCGGCCCTGGCCAACAGCTTCATCATCTTGATCCTGATGCTCTACTTCCTGGCCACGCTCCCCCGGGTCACCAAAGCGTGCTACGAGCTGGCCCCGTCCAGCAAGCGGGTCCGGGTGGCCCAGCTCGGCGACCGGATCGTGGGCAACGTCGGCGCCTACGTGTCCGGCGCCTTCATCGTCGGTCTCTGCGCGGGCATCAGCTCGCTGATCTTCCTCTTCATCGTCGGCCTGGGCGGTTACGCCGTCGCCCTGGCCGCGGTGGTGGCCCTCCTCGACGTGATCCCGATGATCGGGGCCACCGTGGGAGCAGCGATCGTCACAGCCGTGGGCTTCGCCACCGACGTCCGCATCGGCATCGCCTGCGCGATCTTCTACCTGGTCTACCAGCAGGTCGAGAACTACCTCATCTACCCCAAGGTGATGTCGCGCTCGGTCAACATCCCCGGCTCGGTGATCGTCATCGCGGCCCTGATCGGCGCCGGGCTGCTCGGCGTGGTCGGCGCGCTGCTGGCCATCCCCACCGCCGCGGCCATCCTGCTGATCCTGCGCGAGGTCGTGATCCCCAAGCTCGACGAGCGCTGACCCGCTCGGTCAGTGCCGGTGGTTGCGCCCGGACCAGCACCCGGAATGCCAGTGTCGCCGCTCGTCGAGGCCCTCGGCGTTGCGCGCGAAAGACGAGGGCAGCACCGGCCAGGCCACCACGTGCGGCGTGGCCGGCCGGATCGGCTGGTGGCAGCCGGGGCAGGTGTAGGCGCGTCGGGCAGCCGACCCGGTGAGCCGGCGGACGACGTAGTCCTCCCCGCGATAGTTCTCGACGCGTTCGTTCATCGACTCAGCGCAGGCTGTGGTCACGGAAGCCGCGACCGGTCTTGCGGCCGAGGTAGCCCGCGGTGACCAGGTGCTCGAGCAGCGGGGCCGGGGCGAAGCCCGGCTCGCGGAACTCCAGGTAGAGCTCGCGCTGGATGGCCAGCGACACGTCGTTGCCCACCACGTCGAGCAGCTCGAAGGGGCCCATCGGCAGCGCGCAGCCGAACTTCATCGCCGTGTCGATGTCGTCGGCGCTGGCGTAGTGCGCCTCGAGCATCCGGACGGCGTCGTTGAGGTAGGGGAACAGCAAGGCGTTGACCACGAACCCGGCGCGGTCGCGGCAGGACACCGCAACCTTGCCCAGCCTCCCGCACAGCGCCCGGGCGGTCTCGGCCACAGCCTCGTCGGTGGCCACGGTGCTCACCACCTCGACCAGCCGCATCACCGGTGCGGGGTTGAAGAAGTGCAGGCCCACCACGTCGGCGGGACGACCGGTCGCAGCGGCGAGGGCGATCACGGGCAGGGACGACGTGGTGGTGGCCAGGATGGTCCCCGGCGCGCAGATCTCATCGAGGTTCTCGAACAGCACGGTCTTGACGCCGAGGTCCTCGCTCACCGCCTCGACCACGAGCTGGACGTCGCTGAGGTCGTCGAGCGCGGTGGTCCCCCGCAGCCGGCCCAACACCGGCTCGCGGGCGGACTCCTCCAGCCTCCCGCGACCGATGGCCTTGTCCAGCGACTTCTCCACGCTGGCCCGGACCTGCGCCACCCGGGCGTCGGAACGGCCGACGTAGACCACGTCGTAGCCGGCCTTGGCGAGCACTTCGACGATGCCGGTGGCCATCGTGCCCGTGCCCACCACACCGACGGCGCGGAGGTCGTGGCGAAGACGGGGCTGGTCCTCGGGAGACGGAGTCAGCGCATCGGCCACCACGACCGGGCTGTCCGGCGCCTCGTAGGTGTAGAACCCGCGGCCGGTCTTACGACCGAGCAGGCCCGCGGTGGTCATCTGACGCAGGATCGGGGCCGGGGCGTGCAGGCGGTCCCGGCTCTGCTTGTACATCGTGTCCAGGATCTCGTAGGCGGTGTCCACCCCGATGAGGTCGAGCAGGGCCAAGGGGCCCATCGGGTAGCCACAGCCATAGCGCATGGCGGCGTCGATATCCTCGCGCGAGGTGTAGTGGTCCTCGTACATCGAGGCGGCGTGGTTGAGGTAGCCGAAGAGCAGCGCGTTGGCGATGAAGCCGGCCTTGTCGCCCACCACCACCGGCGTCTTGCCCAGGTCCTGGGCCAACGCGGCGACGTCGGCGAGGACGTCGGGCTCGGTGACCACCGTCCTGATCACCTCGACGAGGTTCTGCACCGGGGCCGGGTTGAAGAAGTGCAGCCCGACCACCCGCCCGGGGTGCCGCGTGGCGGTGCCGATCTCGGTGACCGAGAGCGAGGAGGTGTTCGTGGCCAGGACGGCCCGCTCGGAGACCACGTCGTCGAGCCGCCGGAAGACCTCCTGCTTGACGCCCAGCCGCTCCACGATGGCCTCGACGACCAGGTCGCACGGGGCCAGGTCGGCCAGGTTCGTGGTGAAGGTGATCCGTCCCACGAGCTCCTGGGCCGCCTCCTCGTCGAGCTTGCCGCGGCGCACGGCCCGCGCGGTCGAGGTGGCCACGTGCGTGCGGCCGCGCTCGAGCTGCTCCGGCCCGGCCTCGAGGCCGATGACCTCGTAGTCGTTGCGGGCGAAGACCTCGGCGATGCCGGCCCCCATCGTGCCCAGCCCGACCACGCCGATCGTACGGAACTCGCGCCCGGCCGCAGGGGTGGCGACCGGTGTCGTCTCGGGGGCTGTCATGGGCCGCATTGTGGCACGGCCCCGCGACCGGGGCGCATGACCAACTCCACGCCTGGGCGCGGTAGATTCGCCGCCGTGAGAATCCTCGTCGCACGGTGCCAGGTCGACTACGCCGGACGGCTCACCGCCCACCTGCCGATGGCCACCCGGGTCTTGAGGGTCAAGAGCGACGGGTCCGTCCTGGTGCACTCCGACGGCGGCTCGTACAAGCCGCTGAACTGGATGTCGCCGCCGTGCCGGATCACCGAGGGCAGCGGGGACCACCTCGGCGACGAGGTCGCCGAGTGGGTGGTCACCGGCAAGGACGGGGACACGTTGCGCATCCTTCTCGCCGAGGTCCTGGCCGAGAGCAGCCACGACCTCGGGGTGGACCCGGGGCTGCGGAAGGACGGCGTGGAGAAGCACCTCCAGGAGCTCCTCGCCGAGCACCCGGGCACCCTGGACGCCGGGCTGACCCTGGTGCGCCGGGAGTTCCCCACGGCTATCGGCCCGGTGGACCTGATGTGTCGCGACGTGCATGGCCGCTCGGTCGCGGTGGAGATCAAGCGACGGGGCGAGATCGACGGCGTCGAGCAGCTCACGCGCTACCTCGAGCTGCTCAACCGGGACCCTGCGCTCCGTCCGGTGCGCGGCATCTTCGCGGCCCAGGAGATCAAGCCCCAGGCGCGGGTGCTGGCCACCGACCGCGGCATCGCCTGCGCGACCGTGGACTACGACCTCCTACGCGGGATGGACGACCCGAGCCAGCGGCTGTTCTAGCCGGTGGCCGAAGGCCGGGCGGCCAGCCAGGCGACGTAGCCGGCGCCCAGGCCGATCAGGACCATCCCCAGCACGCCCAGCGGGGCGAAGATGTGGTGGGTGTGGACCAGGTAGGCCCCGGGCAGCAGCGCGAGCACCGGCAGCCGCAGCGTGACCGCCGCCGTGAAGCGGCCCAGGACGTCGAGGACGAGGAGGAGGCAGGCCGCGAGCAGCGCGTAGGAGCCGACCGTGCCCAGGTCCCCACCGATCTTGAACACGACCGAGATCGCCCGCGGTCGCGGGACGTCGGGGCCCAGGCGCCAGGTCATGTAACCCGCGGCGACGCCGTTGACGACGTCCAGCGCGGAGTACGCGGTGGCGTAGACGAAGGCGGTCACCCGCACCGCCCAGGCCAGCGCGTCGGTGCGCAGCCCCACCAGCCAGGCCAGCGCCACCCCGACCAGCGGGAAGGCGAAGATGCCCAGGACGTGCAGGGTGGTCCACATCGACGCGGTGTCGTAGGTCAACCCGTGCGGGTGCAGCAACCCCGCCGCGGCCAGGCTCAGCGCCGGGGCAGCGAGCAGGGCCGGACGCGCACGAGCCACGAGGCTGCGGGCAGGGCGATCCGGGCTGGCGAATTCGGGGCTGGCGGAATCGGGGCTGGCCACCCGCGTCACGGTACGTCCTGGGCGCCCTCAGCCGGAGACCAGGGAGGTCACCTCGTCGGCGCAGCCCCAGGAGACCGTGACCCCCGAGCCCCCGTGCCCGTAGCAGTGCACGACCCGGTTGTCCCGCCGCTCCTCGACCTCCAGCCGCACCGCGGGCCGGGTCGGCCTCAGCCCGACCTTGTGGCCGCGGACCGCGGCTCCGCGCAGCTGGGGGACCAGGTCGCGTGCCCGCTCCAGCATGGCGAGAGCGACCTCGCGGTCCGGGGTCCGGTCCCACTGGCCCTCCTGCGCGGTGCCACCCACCACGATGTCGTGGCTCCGCGGAACCACGTAGGTAGGCCCGTCGCCCTCCAGCCACCAGTGCTCGAGACCCACCTGCTCGAGATAGAGCACCTGCCCACGCACCGGCGTCACCGACGCATCGTCAGCCAGCAGCCGGGCCCCGAGCCCGACCGCGTCGACGACCACCTCGGCCCCCGCCCCGTCGGGCAGCGCGGCCAGCGCCATCCGGGTCAGGGTGCCGCCCAGGGCCTCGACCCGTCCGACCAGCCAACGCAGGTAGACCGGCATCTCCACGATCGGCGTCTCGAAGCTCCACCCGTCCACGTACGGCGCCGGAAGGTCAGTGGCCCGGGTCAGCGACGGCACCGCGTCGCGCCACCAGGGGACAGGCGCCCGCTCCCGCAGGACCTCGGTGCCGTGCCGCATCATCACCCCGACGTCCTCCCGCCCCGCGAGCGCGGCCAGCGCCTCGTAGGTGACCGCGCCCCAGCGAGCGACGCGCTCACGCGGTGCGGCCCGATAGGGGTACCAGAGGGCGGCGGCGACCACGGAGGTGGTCTCCAGGGGGAGGTCCCGGGCGACCACGTCGACCCGGTGCCCGGCCTCCAGCAGGCGCACCGCGCAGGAGAGCCCCACGACACCCGCGCCGACCACGATCACTCTCTCCATACCCCGCAGTCTGCCCGACCCGGCGTCGGTGCGGACCGGGTCCGAGGGTCCGCAGGCGGCTCAGTCCAGGTCGTGAGCGGACCGGATGACCCGCACGATGCCGGCGATGATCTCCGTCAGGCCGTAGTCCTTGGGCGTGAACACCGCCGACACCCCGAGCTCGGTCAGCCGCAGGGCGTCCGCCGGCGGGATGATCCCGCCGACGATCACCGGGACGTCACCGAGCCCGTACGATGCCAGTCCGTCGAGCACCGCGGGCACCAGCTCGAGGTGCGAGCCGGAGAGGATCGACAAACCGACGCAGTGCACGTCCTCGGCCACTGCGCCGGCCACGATCTCCGCCGGGGTCAGCCGGATGCCCTGGTAGACGACCTCGAAGCCGGCGTCGCGGGCTCGCACGGCGACCTGCTCGGCCCCGTTGGAGTGGCCGTCCAGGCCGGGCTTGCCGACCAGCAACCGGAGACGTCCGCCGAGCTGCTCCCCGGTACGCCGCACCTCCGCGCGGACCCGGGTCAGGTCCTCCCCGGCCAGACCGGCGCTCGTCGCGCCGACGGCCCCGGAGACTCCCGTGGGCGCACGGAACTCCCCGAATACCTCACGCAGCGTGCCGGCCCACTCCCCTGTGGTCACCCCAGCCCGTGCCGCCTCCAGGCTCGCCCACATCAGGTTGGTGCCGGTCTTGGCGTCCTCGGCGAGACGGGTCAGGGCCTCCGTAACGAGGTCCTCGTCGCGGTCGGCCCGCCAGGCGACCAGCCCGCGGACGGCGGAGGACTCGGCGTCGGGGTCCGCGGCCTGGGTCGCCCCGTCCAGATCGGCGGTCAGCGGCGACGTCTCGCTGGTGGTGAAGGCATTGACCCCGACCACGGTCTCCGCACCGGACTCGATCCGCCCGCGTCGTGCGGCGTGGGCGGAGACCAGGGCCTGCTTCATGTAGCCCGACTCGACGGCGGCCACCGCGCCTCCGAGCTCCTGCACCCGGGCGATCTCCTCGCGCGCCGCGGACGCCAGCTCGGCCACCTTGGCCTCGATGACGTGGGAGCCGGCGAAGATGTCGTCGTACTCCAGCAGGTCGGACTCGAAGGCGAGCACCTGCTGGAGCCGCAGCGACCACTGCTGGTCCCAGGGCCGGGGTAGTCCGAGGGCCTCGTTCCAGGCCGGCAGCTGCACGGCCCGGGCGCGGGCGTCCTTGGACAGGGTGACCCCGAGCATCTCCAACAC
>JBBPYL010000139.1:0-6522 GCA_038199935.1 Propionibacteriales bacterium
AACTCCCACCGCGGTGGGCGCGAGTTCGATCGAGAAGACGCCCGGGAGACCGACACCGAGCTCGACGAGGTGCGCAGCACGCTGGACTCCGCCGGGGTGGACTACGAGGTCCGTCAGCTCGTCCGAGGCCTGGACCCGGCCGAGGACCTGATCAACGTCGCCTCGGACGTCTCGGCGGACATCATCGTCATCGGGTTGCGTCGTCGGTCCCCGGTGGGCAAGCTCATCCTGGGCAGCAACGCCCAGCGGGTGCTGCTCGACGCCCCCTGCCCGGTGATGGCGGTCAAGGCCGCCGAGTAGGCGCCCGACCCGACGTTGCACGTTCCCCGCGCGGCGGGGCACCATCAGCGGCGTGGACCACCGTGCGGCGCTTCGAGCCGCGTACGACGAGCAACTGCGCACCGAGGCCGAAACGCCCAGCGCTCTTCGGGTCGAGCGGCACGGTCCGCTGCGCCTGGTGACCTTCGCGGGTGGGCGCGGTTTCGTCACCTACCGGGATCTCGGCGGGGCGGACGCCCCGACGGTACGGCGGCTCGTGGAGGAGGCGCTCGTCCACTACCGGGCAGATCCTGAGATCACCCGTGTCGAATGGAAGACCCGAGGCCATGACTGCGCCCCGGGTCTGCACGAGGCGTTGCTGCAGCACGGGTTCAGCCCAGAGGCGTCGGAGTCGATCATGGTCGGCGAGGCGCGGGCACTGGTCCGCGACGTCGTCCTGCCCGAGGGCGTCGTGCTGCGTCAGGTCACCTCCGAGACCGACGTCCGCGCGATGAGCGCGCTCCAGGACGAGGTCTTCGGCGAGCCTGTCTCGGCGGACATGGCCGACGCGCTCCTGAGCCGGCTCGCCCGTCGTGACGCAATGGAGCTCTGGGTGGCCGAGGTGGACCGCTGCATGGTCAGCGCCGGTCGCCTCGAGCCGGTGGAGGGGACTGCCTTCGCCGGGATCTGGGGCGGGGCCACGCGCGCGGCGTGGCGTGGCCGCGGCATCTACCGGGCGCTGACCGCTGAGCGGGCCCGGTCGGCGCTGCGGCTGGGCGCAACGCTCATCCACAGCGACTCGACGGCGTACTCCCGCCCCATCCTCGAGCGCTCCGGCCTCGTGGCCGTGTCCACGACGACGCCGTACACCTGGCGACCCTAGGACGCAGGGGGACGCACCATGGCCAGTGGGGAAGCTCGACGCAGAAGGAGGCTGGAGACTGTGCCGGACGTCGTGTGGAGCGCCGACGTGCACCAAGCGGAGTGGATCCGGGACCGTCTCGGCCCGTTCGAATCGGGTGAGGTGACGTCCGTGGTGCCGGGCGGGTTCGAGGCCTATGCGCGGGTCCTGCATCCGGCGCACGACTCCGCGGGGCGTCCACACCGCTGGTCGGAGGTCGCGAGCCGCAACGGGATCGAGCCACTCCGCGACGCGCACTTCGCCGAGATCGCGCTGGTGCCCCCGGGCCAGGGAGCCCGGGTCTGGGAGATCGTCGGACCGCAGGAGGGCACGCTCGGCGCCGCGGAGGCCCTCGCGCTCGTCGACATCCTGGCCGGGCACTGCGCGTCCCCGGGGCGATCCTGGTTCTGCCTGTGGGACGGCTACGGATGGGGGGCAGGCTCGTCCTCCACGATGTCGTTCCCAGACCGCGGTGAGACGTGGCTGTCCGGAGCCATGCCCGGCGTCTATCAGGGTGCCGACGGCGAGGCTGACCCCACCCAGACGCCGGTCGATCCCGGAGACCCGGTGCCCCGCGACGTGCGGAGCGGCCCTCGCGTCGCGCTGCCGCATCGTGACTATCTCCTCTACCGCGGCGGCCTCGACGCGGCCCTGGTGTTTCTCGAGTCCGAGCAGCAGACGCCCAACCTGTGGTGGCCGGAGGATCGGGCGTGGTGCCTGGGCAGTGAGCTGGATCTCGGGTGGACCTACATCGGTGGTTCGCAGGACCTGATCAACCACCTCGTGCGGGACGACCGCGTCGAGGTCTGGCTGGCCGAGACCACGGACAGTCATCATCTGCGCCTCCCACCCTGGCTGACCCGTGCCGTCGACGACGCGGTGTCCCAGGTCATGGAGGGCCAGCCGGGTCGGGTGCAGACCCAGCTCGGCACGGTGACGGCGACGGCGCGTCGGCCACGTGGACGTCGGCACGGCCACCTCGAGACGACCACGGAACGCCTCGACGGGTCGGCCCAGGGAAGCGGCTGGAGCAGCCTGTCGCGCGGTGACGTGGAGACGCTGCGCCACGAGATCCGGCACCAGCTGTCCTGGGCGGTCCTCGGCCTCCTCGGCTGACCGACGCCCTCGCCCGAGTCGTGCTGAGTCGCACCGAGTCGCCACCAGTCACCACCGAGTCGCCACCAGTCACCACCGAGTCGCCACCGGGGGCGGACCGGCGCCGGGACCGCCCGGCGCTTCCACGGGCCTTGCGGGGGGAAGGCCCGTGTGGTTGTATCTAGATACGGAATTAACCTAGGTACAGAGAGCGAGCGCATTGTGGACGGTCGGACGTGGCCCGTGGGGGACCAGGAATGGGTGGGGCGCTACCGGGCGGCGATCGCCGGGAAGTCCGTTCCCGAGCCAGTGCTCCGTGAGCGTGAGGATGAGCTGCTCGCCGCCGCCAGAGCGGCCGAGCTGCCGGCACAGCAGCTCTTCGGCGACGCCGGAGAGCTCGCCGCCGACGACGCTGCCGACCTTGCCACCGAGGACGAGGCGGTGCGCGCCTCTCTCGGAGGGGGACTGCGACCGGCGCTGCGCGAGGTCGGAGGCTCGGTCACGGCCATCGGTGCCGTTGCCACCGTGATCCTGTTCGTCCGCGGCGGCGGGGAGGTCGACGTCGACGTCGCGCTCGGCCTGATCGCCGCGAGCGTGCTGGTCCTTTTCGTGGGCTGGATCCTCGCTCGGACCTTCGTCTCGGCCGGACGCCCGGCCTCGGGTGTGGCGGCAATGGTCATCGCCGGCGCCACCGCCCTGGCCGGCATCGCCGTCGCGGTTGCCGCCGGCCCCGGCCGCACGCAGGGGACGGACGTGCCGGTGGTCCTCCTGGCTGTGGTCATGGTGGCTCCCGGCATCGCCATGCTGGTGGCCTCGAGCCGGATGCCGCAGCAGGAGCTGCGCGAGAGCTGGGCGGACGACGAATGGCTGCATCGCTTCCGAGGAGCGTTGCGCGCGCGACTCGTGCCGGCCGCCGCGTCCCGCGGGCACGTCACCGAGATCCAGCAGGCGACGGCCTCCGGGGCGACGTCGGCCTACGAGGAGTTCGGGCATCCCGTGGCCCTGGCCCGCGTCGTGGCCGACGCGGACCGTACGGCGCGGTCGCGACGCTGGTGGGTCTCCACCGTGGCCGGAGTGGCAGCGCCGTCCGGTCTCGCGCTGCTCGTGTTGGCGAACCACAGCTGGGGAGCGATGACCTTCCCGTTGGCGGCGGTCCTGGTCCTGGTCGCCGGCACCAGGCTCGTCGTCGGCTGGGGCGCGAGGCCGCACACGGACCGACCGTGACCCTCGCCGCCTGGCAGCGAGCGTCACTGCCGATGCTCATCCTCGGCGTGCTCGCGGTCTCCCCGCGGCACGGGTACGGCATCGCGCAGACCCTGGTGTCCGTCGGCCTCCAGCCGATCAAGGGCGCCCAGCTCTACCCCGCCCTCGTGCGGCTCGAGGACGACGGGGCGATCGCGGCGCACTGGGAGCAGAGCGAGTCCGGTCCTGCGCGCAAGGTCTACGCCCTGACCGCCGCCGGTCAGGCCCAGCGTGCGGAGCTGCGTGGGCAGTGGGAGGCCTTCCTGACGGCGGTGGAGGATCTGGACCGCGTCGACTGACTCGCCGGCCTCCGCGGACCGCGTCAGGCGCCCGCTCCGCGGGCTCGCGACGCCGCGAGGTGGCGGAACCAGATCAGCTCGGGGTACGTCCCAGAACCATGAGACGCGCGTACCGGACCCTCGTGAGAGTGACTGCCGCAGCCGCGGTGCTCGTGACCGCGACCGCCTGCACGACCCCGGACGCCGTTCCCGCTCCCGTCCCGCGACCCAGCCCCACCGCGCCGGCTGCCGGTGCCTCGGACCCGCCGGCCACCGCGGCTCTCGTGGTCAGGAGCACCGTTCGGCAGGGCCGGGCGGGCCCCGCCTTCGAGGAGGGAGCGCTGCCCGAGATCCGCCTGGTCTCTTCCGACCGCGCGGTCCTGAGGCCCGTCGTGGACCACGAGGGCACCGCGCGGTTCCTCGCCCTCACCGCGGGCGCCTACACGGTCCGGGCCGCTCAGCGGCCCTGCGCGGGCAACTACGACTACCTGGACCCCCCGACGGGGCGGTGCCAGGGAGGGTGCACGTGGAGGACGACACCCGGGCCTCGGCCGTGTTCTTCGGCACCGGGCCCTGCCGCGTCAGCAGGTGAGTCGGGTCCCTCTGGCCCCGCCACGCCAGTGCGGACAGGATGGGGCCATGTCCTTCCAGATGACCGGGCTGCCGGACGCCGACGCCGTGCTCGACCGGTACCCCTTCGCGGTCGTGATCGGGATGATGCTCGACCAGCAGTACGGGATGGAGCACGCGTTCCGAGGTGGGTGGAAGGTGCTCAGCCGGTTCGGCACGTTGGAGCCCGCAGCCATCGCGGCGGCGGAGCCCGAGGCGTTCGCCGAGCTCTGCCGCCGGCCTCCGGCCATCCACCGCTTCCCGGGATCGATGGCCACCCGGCTCCAGGCGCTTTCGGCGCTCGTCGAGTCGACCTACGAGGGGGAGGTGACCCGGCTGTGGACCGAGCCACGCACCGGCCAGGAGCTCTTCGCCCGCGTCAAGGCCCTGCCCGGCTTCGGTGGGCAGAAGTCGCAGATCTTCGTCGCGCTGCTCGCGAAGCAGATGGGCGTACGGCCCAAGGGGTGGGAGGCGGTCGCGGGCGACTACGCGCTGGAGGGTCATCGGTCGGTCGCGGACGTCGTGGACGCCGAATCGCTGCTGAAGGTGCGCGAGCACAAGAAGCAGAAGAAGGCGGCCCGGCGAGTTGATTAGACCGACGGCGACGGCGACGGCGCGGGGCGCGGTCACTAAGCAGACAAAGGGCGCAGCACGGGCGTCGAGAAACGCGGGGGCGTGACCCACGTCCCTCGTGTCGACCTCCGTGACGCCGGGACACCCTGTATGTCCGGCAGCGGCCAGTGCTTGGAATGCCCTTCGTGCGTGTCACAATGGAGAAGCGGCGCTTGACGTGAACGGGCTTTGCCGCGCCCCACATCCGTTCGACGAGAGGTAGTTCGTGTCGACGAGCTCGTCCCGCACGCTCCCCACCGAGGTCCTGTCTCACCCCGAGGTCGTTGCCTTGGTCCAGCAAGGACGGACGTCGGGTCACGTCACCTCCGACGCGCTGAGAGCGGCTACCCACGCCGCCGGCGTCACCGCCGGGCAGCTGAAGTCGTTGATGCGCATGCTGAGCTCGGAGGGCGTGCACGTTCTGGTGACCGCTGAGGAGTCACACGGCCGCAAGCGCGTCGCCGCAGCGACCAGCGCCCGGTCGACGGTGAAGGCCACAGCGACCAAGAAGGCTGCTGCCACGAAGAAGACGGCCGCCAAGTCGACCCCGGCGAAGTCCACCCCGGCGACGTCGGCGGCGACCAAGGCGGCTCCGTCCAAGTCAGCCAAGACGGCCGCGCCGAGGAAGTCGACGGCCAAGAAGGCGACCGAGCCGGCCGTGGCCGAGGTCGAGGTGCCCGTGGTCGGGACCATCGGCGCGGACGGGAAGAAGATCCTGCCCGACGTGCCCGACGAGATCTTCGAGGCGGACCTGAAGAAGGACCCGACGCTCAAGGAGGAGGAGAAGGAAGCCTCCAAGGGCTTCGTGGTGTCCTCCTCAGACGAGTCCGACGATCCTGAGCAGTAGGTCATGGTGGCCGGCGCCACCGCCGACCCGGTCAAGGACTACCTCAAGCAGATCGGCAAGGTCCCCCTCCTCAACGCGGAGATGGAGGTCGAGCTGGCCAAGCGCATCGAGGCCGGGCTCTTCTCCGACGAGAAGCTGGGCAAGGGCGGCAAGATCACCCCGAAGATCCTCGAGGAGCTGGAGTGGATCGCCGACGACGGACGGCGGGCCAAGAACCACCTGCTCGAGGCCAACCTCCGTCTCGTCGTCTCGCTGGCCAAGCGCTACACCGGTCGCGGCATGCTGTTCCTCGACCTCATTCAGGAGGGGAACCTCGGCCTGATCCGTGCGGTCGAGAAGTTTGACTACACCAAGGGCTACAAGTTCTCCACCTACGCCACCTGGTGGATCCGTCAGGCGATCACCCGGGCCATGGCCGACCAGGCGCGGACCATCCGGATCCCCGTGCACATGGTCGAGGTCATCAACAAGCTCGCCCGCGTCCAGCGGCAGATGCTCCAGGACCTGGGTCGTGAGCCCACGCCCGAAGAACTGGCCAAGGAGCTCGACATGACTCCGGAGAAGGTCATCGAGGTCCAGAAGTACGGCCGCGAGCCCATCTCCCTGCACACGCCTCTCGGCGAGGACGGCGACTCCGAGTTCGGTGACCTCATCGAGGACTCCGAGGCGATCGTCCCGGC
>JBBPYL010000140.1:0-7549 GCA_038199935.1 Propionibacteriales bacterium
CGAGGCCGAGCAGCGCCGCGAGGGCGCCGCGGACCAGGGCCTGGTCGTCGGCGATCAGCAGCCGGATCACCAGCGCACCACCACCGAGGTGCCGAGGCCGTCGGCGCCCTCGCCCCACGACAAGGTGCCGCCGGCGGCCTCGACGCGTTCGCGGAGCCCCCGGATCCCGTGTCCCTCGCGGCTGCCGCTGACCCCGCGACCGTCGTCGCTGACCACGAGGTGTGCCTCTCCGACCTCCACCGTGCAACGGGAGGCCCCGGAGTGCCGGACGACGTTGGTCACCGCCTCCCGCAGCGACCAGGCCAGCACGATCCGGTGCCGAGGGTCCACCACGGTGAGGTCCGCGGGTAAGGTCGCGGTGATTCCGGCGTCCCCCAGGACGGACCGTGCCGCCGCCATCTCGTCACCCAGTCGGGCGATCCGCAGCCCCCCGACCGTGCTGCGCGCCTCGGCCAGGGCCTGACGGGCGAGGTCATGGACCTGCCGTACCTCGGACGCTGCCGCCTCGGGGTCGGCGGTCATCAGTCGCTCGGCCAGCTGCGCCTTGAGGCTGATCACGGTCAGGCTGTGGCCGAGGACGTCGTGCAGGTCGCGAGCCACCCGCTCCTGCTCGTCGGCCACCGCGAGCTGGGTGGCCAGGACGCGGTGGTCGGACTGCCGGTCGTCGATCAGCCGGACCAGCCCGGTCGCGGTTCCGACGCTCCCGATGATGAGGACGAAGAACCAGAGGTCGCCCAGGCGGCCCGCCGCCAGCGGCAGCACCACGGCGGTGCCCAGCAGGGCGGCGAAGACCGCCGCGGCCCAGCGGAGGGGCAGGGTGAACATCGCCAGCGAGACCAGGAAGGAGAAGGTGGCGATCGCCTCCCACCCGACCACTGGGACCATCACCACGACCAGGGCCCCCAGGACGGCGAGGTTCCTCACCCCCAGCCGGGTCTGCTCGGCGGACGTCTCGGCGCCCCGCAGCCGAAGGAAGGCGCGGAGGTAGACCACGGCGAACGCGGCGACGCTCGCGGCGACGAGGATCCGGACGACCCAGGGAGCCTCCGAGGTGAGCGAGGCCCAGAACGGGAAGACCAGGAACACGAGCCAGACGCCCGCCATCACCCAGCCGTAGCGCTCCCAGGGGTCCTGACCGGACCTCAGGTCGTCCCGTTCGGCGGGCAGCTGCTCGCTCACTGGCGCCCGCGACCCCGGCGCACCAGCCAGGTCGCCAGCAGGGCGAAGATCACCGTCCATACCGCCACGTTAGCGATGGACTGCCACAGCGGCTCGGTCGTCGCGCTGCCGGCCGCGCTGACCGTGACCCCCGAGGTGAGCGGGTAGTGCGCCAGCGCCACGTAGCCGTACAGCGGGGTGAACTTGGCCAGGATCAGGAGCCAGCCGCTGAGCGGGAAGAAGATGTTGCCCAGGAAGGCCAGGATGACCAGCGAGCCGCTTGCCGCGCTGACCGCGGACTCGGAGCGGAAGGCGAGGCCGAAGATCAGGCCGTAGAGGGAGAACATCGTCGCCCCCGAGAGCAGGATCAGCCCGGCGCCGAGCCAGGCCCCCGCCGTACCCTCGGCTCCGGTGAGCCAGCCGAGCCCGAACACCAGCAGGACCGGCACGGCGGCGATGGCCAGGGCGACCAGGGCCTTGACCGTGACGTAGGACCGGTCGGTCATCGGGGTGATCCCGAGCTGACGCCCCCACCCCTGCATCCGCTCGACGGCGGACATCCCGCCGATGCCTGTTGTGGCCGTGACCGCACCGTAGGCGGCCATCGAGATCATGATGTAGAGCGCGACGTTGCCGTTGCCGGCGGACTCGTCCGCGTAGTCCTGGGAGGCGCCGAAGATGAGGTAGAAGAACGCCGGCAGCACGGCGACGAAGAAGATCGTGACGTAGTTGCGCACGGTGCGGCGCAGCTCGATCCGCAGGTAGGTCGTGTTCATCGCGGGAGTCCTTTGTGGGTCGTCGGGGCCGGGTCGGGTTCGGGTGCGTCCCCGGTGATGGCCATGAAGGCGCTCTCCAACGAGCCCGTGGCGATCTCGAGGTGGCGGCCGTGCAGGTCGCCGAGGAGGGCTCGGGCCACCGCGTCGGAGTCGGCGGAGCTGACCTGCACCCGACCCCCCTGACGGCGTACCGCGTGCACGCCGGGAAGTGCCTCGAGGCGCCGGACCACGGCATCCACCTCGGCCGGGTCGATCTCGGCCGAGACGGTCCGCCCGGACGCGCGCTCGCGGATCTGCTCGGTGGACCCGTCGGCCACGATCCGGCCGCGCGCCACCAGCACGATGCGGTCCGCGAAGGCGTCGGCCTCCTCGAGGTAATGGGTGGCGAAGATGACCGTGCGCCCGGCCGCTGACTCGGCCCGCATGGTGTCCCAGAAGTCCCGTCGGGCCGAGACGTCCATGCCGGCCGTGGGCTCGTCGAGGACGAGCAGGTCCGGCTCCGGAAGCAGGGCGAGCGCGAAGCGGACGCGCTGCTGCTCGCCGCCGGAGCACTTCGCGATCATCCGGCCCGCAATCGCCTCGAGCCCGGCCCGGGCCAGGACCTGCTCGACCCCGGCGGGCCGGGAGTAGGTGGAGGCGATCATCTCCACCGTCTCCCGCACGGTGATGTCGCGCAGCAGGCCGCCGGTCTGGAGGACGGCGGACACGCGTCCCTGGTGGACCGCGGTGCGCGGATGCTCCCCGTAGACGCGGATCTGGCCCGTGCTGGGATCGGTCAGTCCGAGCACCATGTCCAGGGTGGTGGTCTTGCCCGCGCCGTTGGGCCCGAGGAAGGCCACGATCTCGCCAGGACCCACCGTGAGGTCGATCCCCTCGACGGCCCGGACGGGCGCGGACCCCGCAGTGGTGAAGGTCTTGGTCACCCCGGACAGCGCGAGGGCCGGGACGTCGGGCGGTGCGGTCGGCGTGGGGGGCGACGAGGTACGAGGGCTCATGGGACGACCCTGTCCCGGTCGCCGGCCTGGCAGCAGAGGCAGACGTCAGCGGCCCGGCATGACACCTGTCACCACCGAGAACCCGCCGACTTGGCGGGTGGGGTGGGTGGAGCGGATGACGAGATTCGAACTCGCGACATCGACCTTGGGAAGGTCGCGCTCTACCAGCTGAGCTACATCCGCCTGGCCGCCAGGGCGACCGGATGCAGATAGTACCCGACCTGGCGACCGCCTCTACCGGGGTGGGCCGGTCGACCGGCGCGTCTGCGCGGACGCCTCCGGAGGCGTCCGTCGGTTAGGTTCTCCCTGTGCTTCTCTCCGACCGTGACATCCAGGCCGAGATCGCTGACGGACGGGTCGGTCTCGACCCCTTCGACGACGAGATGGTCCAGCCCTCTAGCGTCGACGTCCGCTTGGACCGCTTCTTCCGGACCTTTGAGAACCATCGCTATCCGCACATCGACCCGGCGGTCGACCAGCCCGACCTGACCCGGCTGGTCGAGCCGGACGGGGAGGAGCCGTTCATCCTGCACCCGGGCGAGTTCGTGCTGGGCTCGACGTATGAGGTGATCACGCTGCCCGACGACGTGGCCGCCCGGCTGGAGGGCAAGTCATCCCTGGGTCGGTTGGGGCTGCTCACGCACTCGACGGCCGGCTTCATCGACCCAGGCTTCTCCGGTCACGTCACCCTGGAGCTGTCCAACGTCGCGACGCTGCCGATCAAGCTCTGGCCGGGGATGAAGATCGGCCAGCTCTGCTTCTTCCGGCTGTCCTCGCCCTCCGAGCACCCCTACGGCTCCCAGAAGTACGGCTCGCGCTATCAGGGCCAGCGCGGCCCCACCCCGTCGCGGTCCCACCTGAGCTTCCACCGCACCGAGATCTGAGCCGCGCTCAGCCCACCGTGTCGCTCTGCGGTGCCGCGAGCGGCTCCAGGTCGGGACGTCGGGCGGTCACCCCGTCACCGGAGGAGGCGCCGCGCAGGCGCCGGCGCACCCAGGGGGCCATGTGGGTGCGAGCCCAGGCCAGGTCAGCATGGCGCCGCTGACGGCGGTCCATCTCGGGCAGGCTGTCGAGGACCACCGGGGGCAGCGAGTGCGCGACGCTGAGGGTGTCGAGGACCGCGATGGCCATCCGCTGGTGCCCCGCGGCAGACATGTGCAGCCGGTCCACATCCCACATCCGGGGGTCGCGGTACTCGCGGAGCCGCCAGTAGTCCAGGACCAGCGCCCCGTGCTGCTCGGCCACCTCGTGGACGAGCAGGTTGTACGTCGCCACGCGGCCGCGCAGGTGCCGTAGGACTGGCGCGAAGCCGAGGTCGAAGCCGGTGAAGACCAGGACGTCGGCACCGGTCGCGGTCAGCCGGCCGATGCCGTCCCCGTAGCGGGCGACCATCGCGTCGATGTCGATCTTCGGGCGCAGGATGTCGTTGCCGCCCGCATAGATCGTGACCAGGTCGGGCGCCAGCGCGACCGCGGGCTCGATCTGCTCGGCCAGGATCTGACTGGTCTTGCGGCCCCGGATCGCCAGGTTGGCGTAGCCGAAGTCCTCGACCTCGGTGGCCAGTTCCTCGGCCACCCGGTCCGCCCAGCCCCGGACCCCGTTGGGACGGTCCGGGTCGTGGTCTCCGACGCCCTCGGTGAAGGAGTCGCCGAGGGCGACGAAGCGGTGGTAGGGGCCAGGCACGGGGCCATTGTCCACACGCCGTCCGCGGGGCGGTCCGGGTGGGGCAGCCAGGGGAGACGGGGTGGCGTACTCAGCCGTCGAGGCGCTCGGCGATCTGGTGCAGCCGCCGGGCCAGACCGTGCCGCCCCCGGAGCCGGCGGGGGCGGACCGAGAGCTGCTGGCGCTGGGCGACCCGCTCGCGGATCTGCTGGTCGGCGACGCGGTCGTAGTAGCCGTGAAGGTCGGACATGGTGGGTGGTCCTCTCGGGTCGGGATGGGGATGTGGATTGGGCTGAGGATCGGGGTGGGGGTCAGGGTTCGGTGCGGTCGTGACGACGGCGTACCGGGTTGCGGATCCAGGGTGAGCGCTCGCCGGGACGCGGCCGCCGGGTCATCGCTGCTCCAGGTAGATGTCGCCGCTCACGGTCTTCGCCCTCAGTGCGAGGTGCGGCTGCCCCTCGCTCGGCTCTCCGGCCCCGCTGAGCGTGGAGCGGACGGCGCCGGTCAGGGTGCTGACGTCGGTCCAGACGGGCAGTCCGCCTGGGACGCCGATGCGGATGTCGCCGGAGACATTCTTCGCCGCCACCTCACCGGGCCCCATCAGATCGACGGTGAGGTCGCCGGACGCGGTGGCGAGGCCGACGTCGCGACTCGCCTCGCGGACCCGGAGGTCACCCGAGCCGGTGCTGAGGGTGACGCCGTGGGCGGCCACGCCGACCTCGACGTCGCCGGAGCCGGTGGTGACGCTGCCGGTCCCACCGACCCGCTCGACGGAGAAGTCGCCGGAGCCGGACTTGGCTCGCAGGTCGCCGACCACCTCGCGCAGCGTGACGTCGCCGGAGCCGGTGTCGATGGTCAGGTCCCCGTGGACCATGTCGAGCCGGACATTGCCCGAGCCCGACCGGACCCGGGACGTGCCCAGCGTCCCGGTCGCGGTCAGGTCGGCCGTGCCTAGACGAGTGGTCAGCGTGCTCAGTCGGGGCAGGGTCACGGACACGTGCACGGACCGGCCGGAGGCCGAGGAGCTTCGCGTCGAGGGGGCGACGACGACCACGTGGTCGCCGCGCTGCTCGACCACCGTCTCGTCTGCGGCGGCTCCTCGCACCTCGACGACGGTCTCGGAGACCTCGTCGGTGTGGATCTCGACCGCGCCGGAGCCGATCTCGACCTGCAGCGCGGCAGGACCTGGGGTGGTGAAGGTGAACTGCATGGCGAGCTCCTCGGGTGTGGGCGTGCAGGGACAGCCGGCCGTCGGGCCGGCGGTGGACGGGCTGTGCCGGGGGCGGGCAGTAAGGGGGAGTGGTGGCGGGCCCTCAGACCCAGCCGGTCATCCGGCGGGTGCGGCTGCCCCGACCGTCCGGGCCCGGACGGCCCAGGAAGGGCAGGCTGGAGAGGTCGAGGTCGACGTTCACCGCGCGCTCCGCGGTCGCGAGCCGGACCACGTTGACAATCCAGCCGTTGAGCGAGTGCCCGCCGCGAGCAGCGAGCTCCTCGGCCCTGAACTTCACCGACTCCGGCAGCCGCACCGTGATGCGGGCGACGCTGTCGTCTTCGGTCTCGGCCTCGTCAGGACCCGGTGGCGCCGGTGGAGCCGGGATCAGGGGGAGTCCCGACACACCCTCGACGGAGCGGGGCAGGTCGGGGACGTCGACGACGAGCTGGGGCTCACGACCCCGCAGGCGTACGTCGACCGAGCCGGAGGGGAGCTCGCTGGTGATCTCGGCCGCCGCCTGCGAGAGCGCGTCCATCAGCATCAGGCGCACCGCCGGATCCAGGGCCAGGGCCAGGCGCTCGGCGGCGGCCTTGGCCTCGGGTCCTCCGGCCTCGGCGGCGGCACCGAGGTCGCTTCGCAGGCTCTCCACGTACGGCGTGATGTCCATGGGCACGACTATGACATCACTGTGACGTCATGTCAAGAAGAAGTGACGCCGTCTGACGCAAACATGACGCCGAGTGACGGGGAGCGGCGCGGCTACGACGTCGTGGGGCCGTCTCCGGCGTCCGACTCCGTCGGATCGCTGGAGATCGCGTCGCGCGGCTCGGTCTCGGCCGCCGGGTCCTCGGGCGCGCGCGCGTCCTCGTTGACCGTGGCATCGGCGGCGGCTCCCACGTCGGTGGGGGCCGAGACCGTCTGGGACGTCTCGGTGACGTCGCCGGCCGCCGGCTCGGCCCGGACCGCGACCGGCTCGGGAGAGCGTCGGACCGAGGCGAGGAGCAGCTGGGCCACGTCGAGGACCTCGACCTCCTCACGGGCCGTGCCCGCGGCCTGCATCGAGGTGAGTCCGTCGGAGAGCATCACCCGGCAGAACGGGCAGCCGACGGCGATCTGGTCGGCGCCGGTGCCAACCGCCTCGGTGGTGCGGTTCATGTTGATCCGCTCACCGGTCTTCTCCTCCATCCACATCCGGGCCCCTCCGGCGCCGCAGCAGAACGAGCGCTCGCTGTGGCGGGGCATCTCGGTCATCGTCGCGTCGGGGATGATCGCCAGCAGCTCACGCGGCGGCGAGTAGACCTGGTTGTGCCGGCCCAGGTAGCAGGGGTCGTGGTAGGTGATCGAGCGCTTGGGGGTCTGCGGAGTGCTGGCCACCGGGGTGAGCCGTCCCTCCCGCACCAGCCGGTTCAGCAGCTGGGTGTGGTGGACGACCTCGAGCTCCACCCCGAGCTGGGAGTACTCGTTCTTGAGGGTGTTGAAGCAGTGTGCGCAGGTGCTGACCACCTTCTTCACCTTGGCCTCGGTGAGCACCTCCGCGTTCTGCAGGGCCAGCTGTTGGAAGACGAACTCGTTGCCCGAGCGCCGGGCCGGGTCGCCGGTGCAGGTCTCGCCGTTGCCGAGGACCGCGAAGGACACCCCGGCGAGGTCGAGCAGCTCCGCGACGGCTCGGGTGGTCTTCTTGGCCCGGTCCTCGTACGCACCGGCGCAGCCGACCCAGAACAGCCACTCGACCTCGTCGAGGTCCG
>JBBPYL010000141.1:0-9477 GCA_038199935.1 Propionibacteriales bacterium
CGGCCACGAAGAGCCGACCACGACGGTCGACCTCGGTGCCCGCGGCGACCTGGCCCGTGGTCCCCGGGACCAGGACCGCACCGGCGCCGGTGCGGGCGTCTGCGCGGTAGATGGCGCCGTCGACCAGCGAGCCGACGAAGAACGACGTGCCCCGGCCACTGCTGATGCCCTCGGGCTGGAAGCCGTCCGGCAGCGAGATGACGTCGGGGAAGACGGACGACTCGTGTCGGGGGGCGCCGGTCGCGGCACCCGCGCCGCCCAGGCCGGTCATCGCCAGGGCCGCCGCGGTGAGCGCGGCCGCGGTGCCTGCGACGAGTCGTCGGGATCGAGCACGAAGCATGGGGGACCTTCCGTAAGGCCGCGACCTGGTCGCCGTGGCGTGATCAGCGTCACCGTCACCGTAGCCGGAGGCCGGTGATGGTCCTGGATTCAACCGTCGTTCGGGCATGGGCGGAACCCCGTCGTCCGGCCCGGCGCACATCGCCGACCGGACCCGCCCACGCCGGACGACGGGATCCGTCATAGGTTCGAAGCATGACCTCGTCACACCCCCTCGACCCGACCTTCGTCGAGCTGCCCTACCGGCAGATGGCCCAGGCGGCCCTGGCCCGGGCCCAGGACTTCCACGCCACGCACGCCGACTTCCGCTTCGAGAGGGTCCGCTACCAGAGCATCGGCGTCCGCGACGGACGTCTGCAGGGCGCCTCGGACACCGAGGACCTCGGCTTCGCGGTGCGGGTGGTGCTCGACGGCGCCTGGGGCTTCGCCTCCGGAGTCGCTCTCGGCGTCGACGCCCCGCTCCAGGTCGCGGCGAGCGCCGTCCGGGTCGCGCCGGTCGCCGCGGCGCTGACCACCACGCCGGTCGCGCTCGCTCCGGAGCCGGTCCACGACGACGTCACCTGGGTCAGCGACTACGAGATTGACCCGCTGAGCGTGCCCCTGCAGGACAAGATCGCCCTCCTCGCCGGCTGGACCCGGCGGCTGCTCGAGGCCGACGGGGTCGACCACGCCGCCGCCGAGGTCACCCAGGTCCTGGAGAACAAGTTCTACGCCGACCTCGCCGGCACGACGACCACCCAGCAGAGAGTGCGGATGCATCCCGAGGTCGAGGCCTTCGGGACCCACCGCGAGTCCGGCGCCTTCGACTCGATGCGCTCCACCGCACCCCCGGTGGGTCGCGGTTGGGAGTACCTCGTGGACGGGACGCGGGACTGGGACGGTGAGCTGTCGCGACTGCCCGGGCTGCTGCGCGACAAGCTGGTCGCGCCGAGCGTCCAGTCCGGTCGGATGGACCTGGTCATCCATCCCTCGAACCTGTGGCTGACGATCCACGAGTCGATCGGTCACGCCACCGAGCTCGATCGCGCCCTCGGCTACGAGGCGAGCTACGCGGGCACGTCCTTCGCCACCCTCGACCAGCTCGGCACCCTCCAGTACGGCTCCCCGGTCATGCACGTCACCGGCGACCGCACGACTCCCCACGGCCTGGCCACGATCGGCTACGACGACGAGGGAGTGCAGGCCCAGAGCTGGGACATCATCCGCGACGGCGTCCTCGTCGGCTATCAGCTGGACCGGTCCATGGCCCACGAGTACGGCGCCGAGCTCAACGGCGGACGCTCCAACGGCTGTGCCTACGCCGACTCCCCCGGGCACATCCCGATCCAACGGATGGCGAACGTCTCGCTCCAGCCCTCACCAGACGACGTCACCACCGAGGACCTCGTCGGTGACGTCGAGAACGGCTTGTACGTCGTCGGCGACCGCTCCTGGAGCATCGACATGCAGCGCTACAACTTCCAGTTCACCGGGCAACAGTTCTTCCGGATCCAGGACGGGCAGCTGGCCGGTCAGGTGCGCGACGTCGCCTACCAGGCCACCACGACCGAGTTCTGGGGCTCCATGGAGAAGGTGGGCGGGGCGTCCACCTGGGAGCTCGGCGGCGCCTTCAACTGCGGCAAGGCCCAACCGGGCCAGGTCGCCTCGGTCTCCCACGGTTGCCCCAGCGCACTCTTCCGCGACGTCAACGTGCTGAACACCGCTGAGCAAGGAGCATCATGACCGCACCGACCCCCCAGGAGCTGGTCGAGCACGCGCTCGCCACCTCGCGGTCCACCGCCTGCGTGGTCATGGTCGCCAGTTCGACCAGCGCCAACCTGCGCTGGGCCAACAACACGCTGACCACGAACGGGACGATGCAGGACGTCAGCGTCACCGTCGTGGCCTTCCACGAGGGGGCGCAGGGCACAGCCACCGGCTCGGTGACCTCCAGCGCTGCCTCCCGGGACCAGGTGACCCGCGTGGTCGAGGCCGCCGACACCGTGGCGGCGGCCGGAGGTCCGGCCGAGGACGTGGCTGACCTGGTCGGGGGTGCCGTCTCCGCGGACTGGGACGACCCGCCGGAGACGACCTCGATCGAGGTCTACGCAGACTTCGCCCCTGCCCTGGGCGAGGCCTTCGGGCGCGCCACCGCCGAGGACCGGATTCTCTACGGCTTCGTCGACCACGAGGTCACCACGACGTACCTCGGCTCGAGCACCGGGCTCCGGTTCCGGCACACCCAGCCCACCGGGCACTACGGCTGCACGGGCAAGCCCACCGACCTGTCCACCAGCGCCTGGGTGGGTGGCGCCACCCGGGACTTCGCCGACGTCGACGCCACCGAGATGGAGGCCGAGCTGATCCGTCGGCTCGGCTGGGCGAGCCGGCACGTGGACCTGCCGGCCGGTCGCTACGACACCGTGCTCCCGCCGGCGGCCGTGGCCGACCTGATGATCTACGCCTACTGGACCGCCGGGGCCCGCGACGCGCACGACGGCCAGAGCGTCTTCTCGGCCCGGGGCGGCGGCACCCGGATCGGAGACCGCCTCTCCCGCCGGGGCGTGCAGCTGTTCTCCGACCCGGCCTACCCCGGCCTGGAGGCCGGGGGGTTCGTCACCGCCAGCCGGAGCAACGAGATCGAGAGCGTCTTCGACAACGGGTTGGCCCTGGGTCGCACCGAGTGGATCCGCGACGGCGAGCTCAGCGCCCTGCTCCAGACCAGACACTCGGCCGGGGTGACCCAGCAGCCGGTGACGCCGTACGTGGACAACCTGGTCATGTCGGTCGACGGGGGCACCGGGACCACCGAGGACCTCGTCGCCGGCGTCGACGACGGCCTGCTGGTGACCTGCCTGTGGTACATCCGCGAAGTGGACGCGCAGACCCTCCTGCTGACCGGCCTGACTCGGGACGGCGTCTACCGGATCGAGCGCG
Source organism: Propionibacteriales bacterium (assembly GCA_038199935.1). Lineage (GTDB taxonomy): Bacteria > Actinomycetota > Actinomycetes > Propionibacteriales > Nocardioidaceae > Nocardioides_B. The sequence goes on from JBBPYL010000141.1 coordinate 3,256, forward strand.
GCGAGGTGACCGGCGCGGTGAACAACTTCCGGTTCAACGAGAGCCCGATCTCCCTGCTAGACCGCTTCTCCGAGGCGTCGGCGACCGAGCAGAGCTTCTCTCGCGAGTGGGGTGACGAGTTCACCCGGACGGCGACCCCGGCGCTGCGCGTCCCGGACTTCAACATGTCGACCGTCTCTCGCGCCCAGTAGCCCCACAGCCCGCCGAATCGGCACGTGCACACGCGCCGACTCGACGGGTCAGGCGGTGGGGTGACCGCCCGGGATCTCCACCTCAGGGTCGTAGGGGGTGCGGGTGTAGACGAAGGTCGCGCACCGCAGATGGCTGACGCAGCCGTCCCCGCCCCGGACGACCTCCAGCCGCTCGCCGTGGTGGTATCCCCTGGTCCCACATAGCGCTCCGTCCTGCGCGAGCGCGAACGCCGCCGCGGGCACGCCGTTGCCGAGCAGCCGCAGCACCAGCTCGGAGCCGCTCCACGTCGCCTGGTAGCCGGTGTTTCCCCAGTGCCACACCCCGAGGATCTCCTCCACCAGTCTGGGCACGGTCTCCACGGGCCGCCAGGCCTCGGGCACCGTCGGCTCGCACTCCTCGAGCACCCGCAACAGGTCCACGCACAGCGCCTCGCAGCGCAGCCCGGTCGTGCCGTTGGCCAGGAGGACCGCCCCCGTGCGACGGGCGGGGTCCACGAAGAGCCCCGCCTGGAACCCAGGCATCGAGCCGGTGTGCCCGACCAGGACGCCCGGCGACCCGGCCCGGGAGGCGAGCCGGAAGCCCAGTCCGTAGCCGCCGGTGAGACCGGCCGCGTGGGTGCCCGACTGCAGCGTGGCGAGCTCGCGGCGGGTGCCGGCCGCGAGAGGCACCGCACGATGCCCACCGGCGAGGAAGGCGGCGTACCGCGCCAGGTCCGCGATGCTGCTCCACACCTGTCCGGCCGGGGCCATCCCTGCGGCGTCGAAGCTGGGCTCCTCGGTGAGCGTGTCCGCGAACGGGTGCACGCTGTAACCCTGGGCGTGCGGAGCGGCGGCGTGGTACGTCGTGCGGGACATGCCGAGGGGACCGAGCAGACGGGCCTGGACGGCGTCGAACCAGCTGCCGCCGGTGACCCGGGCCACCACCTCGCCGAGCAAGGCGAAGGCCAGGTTGGTGTAGTGGAAGGTGGACCCCGAGTCGAAGGCGGCGGGCACGTCGCCCAGCCGGTCCATCACCGTGTCGATGTCCACCCCCGGAGTGCGCTCCCACCACTCCCCCGACGGCTCGGAGTGCATCCCCGAGGAGTGCGAGAGCAGCCTCCGCAGCGTGCGGTCGCCGTAGGCCACGCCCGGCAGGTGGCGCTCGAGCGGATCGTTGAGGTCGAGCACGCCCTCGTCACGGAGCTGGAGCAGCACGACGGCGACGAAGGTCTTGGTGATCGACCCGATGCGGTACTGCACGTCCGGTCCGGGCGGCACCCCGGCTCCAGTCACCTGACCATGTGTCCCGGTCCAGATCAGCCCGCCCTCGCGGACCACGCCCGCGACCACCGACGGCAGCCGGCCGGCCACCTGGTCGCCGGCCAGAAGAACCTGGAACCGTCGGAAGGTGCCCTCATGGGCAGGGTCCGGCATCGAGGGGCTCATGCCGAGGCGTCCGCCGCGGTGGGAGCCGCGGTCGGGTCGCCGACCCGGTCCCCGGAGGTGGGCTCGTCCGCAGGCTGGGCCGATGCCGCGTCGCAGACCGCACGGGACGACGCGGTGGTCTCCGGCTCCGCGAAGGCCTCCGGCGACGGGCAGGAGCAGACCAGGTTGCGGTCGCCGTAGGCCTGGTCGACGCGCCCCACCGGCGGCCAGTACTTGTCCGGGTCCATCCCGGCGGGGAAGACGGCCAGCTCGCGCGAGTACGCGCGGTCCCACTCGGCGGTCAGCGTGGCCGCGGTGTGCGGCGCCCCCCGCAGCGGTGAGGTCTCGGGGGTCCACTCGCCCGCTGCGACCCGGTCGATCTCGGCCCGGATGGCGATCATCGCCTCGCAGAAGCGGTCGAGCTCGGCCAGGTCCTCGGACTCGGTGGGCTCCACCATCAGGGTGCCGGCCACGGGGAAGCTCATCGTCGGCGCATGGAAGCCGTAGTCGGCGAGCCGCTTGGCCACGTCCTCGACGGTGACTCCGGTGCTCTTGGTCAGCCCGCGCAAATCGAGGATGCACTCGTGGGCGACCAGGTCGTTGTGGCCGGTGTAGAGCAACGGGAAGTGCTCGCTCAGCCGGGTGGCCACGTAGTTCGCGGCCAGCACGGCCACGCTGGTGGCCTCGGTCAGCCCGGGGGCGCCCATCATCCGCACGTAGGCCCAGGAGATCGGCAGGATCCCCGCCGAGCCGTACGGCGCGGCGCTGACCGGCCCGATGCCCTGGCGCCGCTGTGGGTCGGGGTGCATCGGATGGCTGGGCAGGTACGGCGCCAGGTGCTCGCGCACGGCGACCGGGCCTACCCCGGGGCCACCGCCGCCGTGCGGGATGCAGAAGGTCTTGTGCAGGTTGAGGTGGGAGACGTCGCCGCCGAAGTGCCCGGGCTTGGCGTGGCCGAGCAGCGCGTTGAGGTTCGCGCCGTCGACGTACACCTGGCCGCCGTGCTGGTGCACCGTCTCGCAGAGCTCGGTGATGCCGTCCTCGTAGGCGCCGTGCGTCGAGGGGTAGGTGACCATGATCGCCGCCAGGTCCTCGGCATGGGCCTCGCACCGGCTGCGCAGGTCCTCCAGGTCCACCGTGCCGTCGTCGGCGGCCTTGACCACGACCACGCGCATCCCGGCCATCACCGCCGACGCGGCGTTGGTGCCGTGGGCGGAGGACGGGATGAGGCACACGTCGCGACGCTGCTCGCCCCGGGCGAGGTGGTAGCCCCGGATGGCCAGCAGCCCGGACAGCTCGCCCTGGGAGCCGGCGTTGGGCTGCACCGAGACCCGGTCGTAGCCCGTGACCTCGGCGAGCCAGGACTCCAGCTGGTCGATCATCCGCAGGTAGCCGGCGGCGTCCTCGGCCGGGGCGAAGGGATGGAGGTCGGCGAAGCCGGACAGCCCCAGGGGCTCCATCTCGGTGGTGGCGTTGAGCTTCATCGTGCAGGAGCCGAGCGGGATCATCCCGCGGTCTAGCGCGAAGTCACGAGCCGAGAGCCGACGGAGGTAGCGCAGCAGCGCGGTCTCGGAGTGGTGGGCGGAGAAGACCTCGTGGGTCAGGTACGACGTTCGACGCAGCAGCGGCTCAGGCAGCTCGTCGCCGGTCCGGGCCTCCACCGCGTCCAGGTCGACCACGACGCCCCCCACGGGGGTCTCGTCGGCGGACCCCAGTGACGACCCCAGTGAGGAACCCGCGTCGAGGCCGAAGGCCGAGAGCACGGCGAGGAGGTGCTCGCGCCGGGTGGACTCCGAGCAGGAGACGCCGACGGTGTCGTCGTCGACCAGGCGCAGGTGCACTCCGGCGTCTCGCGCCCGAGTGACGACCTGGCCAGCCCGGCCGGGGACCCGGACCGTGACGGTGTCGAAGAAGACGTCGTGCAGGACTTCGGTGCCGCCCTCGCGCAGCGCGGCGGCGATCACGACCGCGTACCGGTGCACCCGTGCGGCGATGGCTCTCAGGCCCTCGGGTCCGTGGTAGACCGCGTACATCCCGGCGGTGACCGCGAGCAGCACCTGTGCGGTGCAGATGTTCGAGGTCGCCTTGTCCCGGCGGATGTGCTGCTCACGGGTCTGCAGGGCGAGTCGGTACGCCGGACGTCCGTGGCTGTCGACCGAGACGCCGACCAGGCGCCCCGGGAGGTGACGCTCCAGGCCGGACCGGACGGCCATGAAGCCGGCGTGCGGCCCGCCGTAGAACAAGGGAACTCCGAAGCGCTGCGAGGAGCCGACCACCACGTCGGCGCCGAGCTCGCCCGGGGACTCCAGCAGCGTGAGGGCGAGCAGGTCCGCGGACACCACGGCCATGCCGCCCCGCTCGTGGGCGGCCTCGACGAGCGGACGCGGGTCGAGCACGGCGCCGTCAGCCCCCGGGTACTGGAAAAGGAGGCCGCACAGCGCTGCGGGCAGCGCACCGAGATCACCGCTCAGGTCGGCCACGACGACCTCGATGCCCATGGCTCGGGCGCGCGTCTGGACCACGGCGATGGTCTGGGGCAGCGCCTGGGCGTCGACCACGAAGGGCCCGGCGGCCCGCTTGTTCGCACGCCGCACCAGCGTCATCGCCTCGGCGGCGGCCGTCGCCTCGTCCAGGAGCGAGGCGTTCGCCGTGGGCAGCCCGGTCAGGTCAGCCACGAGGGTCTGGAAGTTCAGCAGGGCCTCGAGCCGTCCCTGGGAGATCTCCGGCTGGTAGGGCGTGTAGGCGGTGTACCAGGAGGGGTCCTCGAGCAGGTTGCGCCGGATCACCGCCGGAGTGATCGTGCCGCTGTAGCCGAGGCCGATCATCGACTCCCGGGGTGAGTTCTCAGCAGCGATGGCCCGGAGCTCACGGGCCGCGGAGTCCTCGGAGGCTGCCGGGGGCAGGTCGAGCTCGGCGTCGAGCCGGATCCCGCCCGGCACCGCCGCGATCATCAGCTCCTCGAGCGAGTCGAAGCCGAGCCGGGACAGCATCCGGGCCCGGTCCTCGGGGCCGATGCCGATGTGGCGGGCGGCGAAGCCGGAGAGGGAGCCGAGGTCGGCGAGGGTGGGCTGGTCGGACACGGAGGCTCCTGGGCTGGGGGGACGGGCCGCAACAGGTCGCCTCCCCCTCAGTCAGCGGCACCGTCAGTCGGATCCGCCTTCAGAGTTGCCTTGATCCGCACGGTCCGGGCGCCTGAGAGGTTCCGGGGAGAAGTTGCCCCTTCGGCGCTCCGCTCACCAGTCTGGCCCAAGGGCCAGCTCAGGCGGCGAAGACTCTCCCGCGCGGTGTCAGCAGCAGTGGCCACGGTACACCAGCGTCACCACGGCGCCCCGTCCCTGGGGACCAGGTCAGCCGGTGTGGCGGGCCCGGCGACGGGCGGCGAGCTCGTCGCTCTCGACGGTGGAGGCCTCCGGGGTCGTGCGCTCGCTCGGCAGCTCGGCCAAGGACCCTTCGATCTCGCGCCACACCCCGCCGATCGCGATGCCGAAGACTCCCTGCCCGCCCTGGAGCAGGTCGATGACCTCGTCGTTGCTGGTGCACTCGTAGACCGTGGCGCCGTCACTCATCAAGGTGACCCGGGTCAGGTCGTCGGTGCCGCGCTTGAGCAGGTGCTGGACCGCGGTGCGGATCTGCTGCAGGGAGATCCCCGCGTCCAGCAGCCGCTTGATCACCTTGAGCAGGAGGATGTCGCGGAAGGAGTAGAGGCGCTGGGTGCCGGAGCCGGTGGCCCCGCGCACGGTCGGCTCGACCAGGCCGGTGCGCGCCCAGTAGTCGAGCTGACGGTAGGTGATCCCAGCCGCGTTGCAGGCCGTCGGACCGCGGTAGCCCGCGTCGCTGGGCAGCGGGGAGACGTCGTCGTCGAAGAGCAGACCCTGCTCCTCGGCGCTCTGCGTGGCCTCGATCGCTGCCTCGTCGTTCGCCCGGGGCGCATTCTCACCGTTGCCAGTCACGTCGACCTCCGTCGTCACTTCGCTCTGCGTGTCGCTCCGAGGAAGCCGGGACGCTCCCGGGACGGGAGCACAACGGTGGAGTTACAGCGAAGACACTTCGTACCGTAGGGCGCGTCCCGCAGCGGGTCAACGACCAGGACCCAGCGACCAGCGGCGTGTCTTAATCCTCACCCTCAACCTGAGGTTGAGACTGTCTTGGGCCCACGAGGACTCACGGGGCCTCGAAGTCCTCCGGCGTCACCTGGTCGAGGAACTCGCGGAACTTCTCCACCTCGTCCTCCTGCTCGTCGGGCACGTCGAGACCAGCCTCGTCCAGCACGGTCTCGGCGCAGACGATCCTGGTGCCGGTCCGCAGCGCCAGCGCGATGGAGTCCGACGGTCGCGCACTGACCTCGAGTCCCCCGGTGAAGACGAGAACGGCGTAGAACACCCCGTCCTTCATCTCCGTGATGCGCACCTCGTCGAGGCTGTTCCCGGTGGCCGTGAGGACGTCCTTCATCAGGTCGTGGGTCAGCGGCCGGGGCGGCACGACCCCCTGCTGGGCGAACGCGATGGCGGTGGCCTCGACCGCCCCGATCCAGATGGGCAGGTAGCGATCCCCCGCAACCTCCCGGAGCAGGACGATGGGCTGGTTGGACGGCATCTCGACCCTGACACCGATCACGTCGACTTCGCGC